>JBDTMC010000206.1:0-12788 GCA_039934475.1 Bryobacteraceae bacterium
GGCCACTGTGAAGCGCGGGTTGAAGCTCATCGCCGGGTCTTGAAACAGCAACTGTACGGTGGGTGGACGGGGCGGCTTGCCTGCAACGAGTATTTCGCCTGAGTCCGGACTCTCCAATCCCGCGATGCAGCGTGCCAGCGTTGTCTTGCCCGATCCGGACGGGCCAACCAGGGCGAGGGTCGCACGGGTGGCCAGGGTCAGACTCACGTTGTCGAGTGCCCGCACGGAACCATACGCCTTCGAGACGCCGTTTACCGTAAGCAGCGTGTCAGGCCCCATCCATGCGACCTTCCCGCAGTGCCAAGGTGCGTGAAGCGAAGCCCGCCAGCAAGCGCGGCTGGTGGGTGATGAACAGAAATGCCGTTTGCGTTTGCGCTTGCCACTCCCGCAGCAGGTCGAGGATCCCTGCCTGAGTGGCGGTGTCCAGCGACGCCGTCGGCTCGTCCGCAATCACCAGCGCGGGATGACACACCAGCGCCTGGGCGATGACAACTCGCTGCCGTTGCCCTCCACTTAGCTCATGCGGATACGCTTCGAAGGCTCGGGCGGGCAAGTTAACGTTCGAGAGCATCGTGCTCGCGACAGCTTGGCATTGCCGCCAGCAGAACGCGTTATGCGCGCGCACGACTTCGGCCACTTGCCGGCCGCAGCGCAGAACCGGATTCAGGGCAGCTTTCGGCTCCTGCCAGATGATGGACAGGCGACGCCCGCGAATGCGTTCCAAGTCCCGGTCGGCAGCGGTGAGCATGTTGGTCCCCTCAAAGAGGATGGAGCCTGACACCGATGTCCCTGAGGGCAGCAGCCGTGATATCGCTAAAGCAAGCGTTGTCTTTCCACCGCCGGATTCACCAACTAATCCAACCACTTCGCCGGGACCGATGTGAAATTCAACACCGCTGATGGCGCGTGTTCCGCCCGGGTACCGAACGGTAAGATCATGCACTTCCAGCAGATGCGCTCCCAATCAACGATCAGTGTACCCCGGCATGCGAAGCTCAATCGCTGATAGAATCCCTAATCAGCACCAAAATGAGTTCACAAAAGAAAAGCATCTTTGTGGCCCCCGACGGCCAGAACCTGTTGATGACGTTCATCCTTGTCAGTTCTCTCTTCCTTTTGTGGGGTTTCTGCAATGGAATGATCGACGGCATGGACAAGCTTTTTCAGGTCGAGTTGAAGCTGAGCAAGTCTCAGTCGGCCTCGGTGCAGTTCGCACACTACCTGGGCTATTTTCTAATGTCTGTGCCTGCCGGCTGGCTAGCCAGCAAGCTCGGTTATAAGGGCGGCATTATTGTTGGATTGCTAATTGTCGCCCTCGGCGGGTTCTGGTTTATTCCGGCGACGCGTATTAGTGCCATGGTACACACCGGCGCGGTATCGGCAAATATGGCTTTTGTGGCTTTCCTGACGGGCGTTTGTGTAATTGCCACAGGTTTGACGTTTCTGGAGACAATCGCTAACCCGTACACCACCGTCCTCGGCGATCAGCAATACGCTGCTACGCGGATTAATCTGGCACAATCCTGCAACGGGGTGGGTTGGATACTTGGTCCAGCTGTCGGCAGCATGTTCTTTTATGGCAAGGATGCCGCCGGGCAGAGCACAGGCAGTGAGACGCTCTATATTCCTTATGTTGGGGTGGCCGTGACGGTGATCGTGTTGGCTGTGGTGTTCTTCTTCTCGAAGATCCCCGACATTAAAACGACGGATGACTACCACCTGGACGACTCCATGCCTGGTGTCTCGCACTCGATCTGGAAGCACCCGCATTTCGTTCTCGCTGTAGTGGCGCAGTTCCTCTACGTGGCCGCACAGGCCGGGATTTTCAGCTTCTTCATCAACTACATGACCGAGGAATTACCAGCGATCCCGAGTTCCTGGGAATCGAGTCTGGATAGTATTGGGGCCAATGCCGGTTTTCTGCAAAATTGGCTGCGTGGCTGGTTTGAGACTAACCCGCACGGTGTGCTGGCGATGAGCAATAAGGGCGCTGCGAACTTGGCTTCGCTAGGCTCCATCTGCTTCCTGATCGGTCGTTTCAGCGGCGCGGGAATTTTACGGAAGTACTCCGCTCACAAGGTGCTTGGGCTGTATGCGGTGGCCAACGTCGTGGTGACCATCCTGGTGTTCCTGAAACTCGGATGGATCTCCGCGTTCTGCGTCTTCCTCAGCTACTTCTTCATGTCGATCATGTTCCCGACCATCTTTGCCTTAGGCATCTACGGTTTGGGCGCACGGGCGAAGAAGGCCTCCGCCTTCATCGTGATGGCGATCATGGGCGGCGCGCTGCTGCCGAAGCTGATGGGATGGGTGGCCGACGAGTGGGACATGTCGCGAGGCTTCATCGTGCCCGCGGTTTGCTTCGCTTTCGTGGCCTTCTATGGCTTCAACTGGTCGAAATTCAGCAAGGCTGATTCTCTCACCGGCGTCCGGACCATGGCCGGCCACTAAGGGTCAAACTCCGCAAAAGAAAATTACGCGGAGAGTATATTTTCGATTTTCGACGATACCCTTCCTCAGCACGAGGGCTTGCTGCGCACGCCGTAGGCCTCAATTTCTGGAGGGACAATCGTGGTCACATTAAACGTCAACGGACAGGCGTATCAAGTCAACGCGGATCTGGGTACACCCCTGTTATGGGTCCTGCGCGACATCATCGGGCTAACTGGAACTAAGTATGGGTGCGGCATAGAAGTCTGCGGCGCCTGCACGGTACTAGTGAACGGAGAAGCCGAGAGATCGTGCGACATGGATTTGAGCGAAGCGGTGGGACGCAAGATCACCACCGTTGAAGGGCTGTCTACCGACAACAGCCATCCGTTGCAGAAGGCATGGATCGCGCAACAGGTTCCACAGTGCGGCTACTGTCAAAGCGGCATGCTGATGGCATGCGCCTCGATGATGAAGTCGAACCCGAATCCAACCGACGCAGAAATCAATGCTGAGATCAATAACATCTGCGTCTGCGGCACCTATCAACGCATTCGGGCCGGCATTCACACGGCGGCGAAGCTCTAACCGGAGGACATCATGACCATCGAGACACCAGTTCCTACTGCAGAGAAGACGCAAGTCAGCCGGCGCGGCGTGCTAGGCAGCGCCGGCGCGTTGATGATTGGCTTGGTAATGCCGGGACCCGCGCGACGCGAGATGATCGCCGCCGCGGCCGGCGTTTCCGCAAGCGTCAATGCCTGGGTTCAGATCGCATCGAATGAGACCGTCACGCTGTTCATCAGCTGCGCCGAGATGGGGCAGGGAATTATGACTGGCCTGGCGCAAATTCTGGCAGAAGACCTGATGGTGGATTGGACAAAGGTGCGGGTGGTCGCGGCTCCCACCGATGCGGTTTACAACAATCCTGCGTTCGGTATGCAGGCCACCGGCGGCAGTTCCGCTGTGGCCGGTTACTACACGCCTTTGCGGCAGTCTGGCGCCGCCGCTCGGGATATGTTGCTCGCGGCCGCCGCGCAGACGTGGGGTGTGACGCCTTCGCAGTGCACGGTGAGCAATGGTGTAGTGACGCGAACCGGCACGACGCAGACGCTGACTTACGGGCAGCTTGCCGCGCTGGCGGCGACGATGCCGGTGCCCACCAATCCGGTGCTGACGCCCGACAACCTGTTGCGGCTAATCGGCAAGCCGATCAAGCGCGTCGATCTTCCACTGAAAGTGAACGGCAAAGCGGTCTATGGCATCGACGTGCGTGTGCCTGGAATGGTGTATGCCGCGATTAAACACCCCCCTGCCTACGGGGGCACAGTAGCATCGGTAGCCAGCAATCCCAACGTGGTCAATTTGGGCAACGCGGTTGCGGTGGTGGCGGACAACACCTGGAAAGCGATTCAGAGTGCGCGGTCGCTCTCTGTGCAGTGGACCATTCCTTCTGCGTCTAGTAGCATGACCAGCGCCAGCATCCTCACGCAGGCACAACAGTTGATGACGTCGGGTCCCGCTTTGGTTGCCGAGACGGTTGGCGATGCGGCCGGCAATATGGGCCTGGCCACAAAGAAACTGGATGTTACCTACCAGTTCCCCTTCCTGGCCCATGCGTGCATGGAACCGTTGAACTGCACTGTGGACCTGAAAACGGATAGCTGCACGGTGTGGGCGCCGACTCAGGCGCAAACTCTGGTGCAATCCACCGCTTCCACAATCACCGGACTGCCAATCAGCGCGATTACTGTAAAACCGACCTTTCTGGGCGGCGGGCTTGGCCGTAAGTTCGAACTTGACTTCATCACACAAGCACTGCAAATTGCCGTTGCCATCAAAAAGCCGGTGAAGCTGACGTGGTCACGCGAAGAGGATTTTTCCAACGACTGGTACAGGCCGTTCGCGCTGGTGCGTGTTCAGGCCGGACTGGATGCTAATAACAACGTCGTGAGTTGGATTTACCGCAATGTGTCGGAGTCGATTCTGGCGCAGCACGGCTACATCGACCATGGTGTTGAGGACAGCCAGGCGACGGAAGGCGCAACGGGCCTGTCGTACAACTTCATGTCGCGCCTGGTGGACTGGGTGGAGCATCCGGCCACGGTTCCGGTCGGCTTCTGGCGGTCGGTAGGGAACTCGATCAATGCCTACGCGGTGGAGTCGGCTATCGATGAATTGGCCCTTTTGGCCGGCATCGATCCGCTGGCGTTGCGGCAGCAGTTGCTGGTGAACGATCCACGCTCTCTGGCTGTAGTGAATGCCGCGGCGCAGATGGCGAATTGGGGCACCCCGCCGGCATCGGGCCACGCCCGCGGAATCGCCTTCTGTAACTCCTTCGGCACGCTGGTCTGTCACGTCGTTGACGTCTCAAATCCATCGAAGTACTCGGTGCGAGTAAATAACGTGTGGACGGCGGTGGATTGCGGACGCGCCATTAACCCGAACCAGGTGGAGGCGCAAATTCAGGGTGGCATCATTCACGGCATGACCGGCGCTTTGTGGGGCCAAATCCCCATCAACAAAGGCATGTCGACGGTGAAGAATTTCAGCAACTACCGAATGGCTCGCATGTCCGATATGCCGAAGGTGCAGGTGCAGATCATCAACAGCGGCCAGCCCATCGGCGGCATGGGAGAACCCGGCGTCCCACCAATCGGCCCGGCTATCGCCGCCGCTTACTACCGGCTAACGGGAACTCGCGTACGGAACCTTCCGTTCTTCCCGGGCGCTCCTGGTGGCGGGGATTCCTAGGATGAACGAACTGCATGCGATTCTCGACGCCTGGCGGGAGGTGGACGCCTCTAGTGAAGACGCCGTTCTCGCTACCGTCATGCATGTCCAGGGCAGCGCCTATCGCCGCCCTGGCGCTCGCATGCTGATTCTGCCGGACGGCCGCCGCATTGGATCCATCAGCGGCGGCTGTCTGGAAAGCGATTTGGCCGGAAAGTGCTGGTGGATGACGGAGTCGGGTGAACCAACCGTGCGTGTCTACGACACAACGTCGGATGACGACGCGGTCTGGGAATTCGGTTTGGGCTGCAACGGGGTTGTTCATGTGATGTTGGAACGGACGTCGGCGGCCGCATCGCGGCAGACATTCCGCTTCTTGACGGAATGGCGCGAGTCAGGGGGAAATGCCGCGATGGCAACCGCTCTTCGAGCATCGGAAGAAACCGGCGTAAGAGCCGGCGACCGTTTGTTCATCGGCGCCGACGGCGTTTGCGGCGGCAATCTGCGCGGCAGCGCCTGGGAGCGCGAACTGCTGTTCCATGTCCGCGCGGCGCAACGCGTGGGCCGGAACCGGCTGGTCCATATGGGCGATGTGGAAGCATTTGTAGAATGCCTGGCGCGGCCGATGTCACTGGTGATTTTCGGAGCTGGTCACGATGCTGTCCCAGTAGCCGCGATCGCCAAGCAGATGGGCTGGCACGTGACTGTGGCGGACGGGCGGCCTGCGTATGCGAAGGCGTCACGCTTTCCCGGCGTCGACCGTGTCGTGGTGATGTCTTCGCGCAATCTGCTGGCGGATATTGAAATCGGACCAGAGACCGCCGTCGTCATGATGACGCATAACTATCCGCAGGATGCGCGGTTGCTACCGTTGATTCTGCCCAAACGGCCGTGGTATCTGGGTCTGCTGGGACCGAAGAAGCGGACGACGCGATTGTTCGACGAAATCGACGAAGATCTGGAGGCGGCGGATGTACATGCTCCTGTGGGTCTGGACATCGGCGCGGATACTCCTGAGGGAATCGCCGTGTCGATTGTCGCCGAGATCAGAGCGGCGCTGGCAGGGCGCTCAGGCGGTATGCTCCGCTCTCGATCTGGTTCCATTCATCCAGCGGCGGACGAAGTGGGACAGCGATCGCGTGCTATGGAGCCGGTAGGCGAATTAGTGGCGTGCTCAATTGAAAGGTAACCAATGACGGCACTGGTTATGCTCGCGGCGGGCGGCTCCACACGAATGGGATCGCCTAAACAGTTGTTACCGTATCGCGGCCGGCCCTTATT
Organism: Bryobacteraceae bacterium; assembly: GCA_039934475.1. Classification (GTDB taxonomy): domain Bacteria; phylum Acidobacteriota; class Terriglobia; order Bryobacterales; family Bryobacteraceae; genus JBDTMC01. The sequence continues at coordinate 6,445 of JBDTMC010000206.1, forward strand.
GCGGCACGCAGTCGAGACGGCGCTGGCAACCCAGTGCCGGCCGGTGATTGTTGTGTTGGGATCTCGCGCGGAGGAGGTGGGCGCGGTGCTCTGCGGACTCGACGTTCAGACTGTAACGAACGCGGGCTGGGAGGAAGGCATGGGCACGTCCATTCAGGTGGGAGTGCAGGCAGCACAGGATAGTGGCGCCGATGGCCTTATCCTGTCTTTAGCAGATCAGCCGCTGGTCACGGCCGAACTTTTGGACTGCCTGATTCAAACCCACCAACAGACGGGGCGGCCGATTGTCTCCTCCTCCTACGCCGGGACCGTAGGGGTGCCGGTGTACTTCGCGCAGCAGTTCTTTGCGCCCTTGATGGCACTGAAGCGGCAACAGGGTTGCAAGGGTTTGATTCTGAGCAATGAAAAGTGCGCGGTGCACTTACCATGTCCCGAAGCGGAAGTGGATGTGGATACTCCGGAAGACTTCGCGGCTATGGCGACAGAGCGGCCTGCATCATAGCGCGGGCGTAACCCACCTGGAAGGCGAAACCTGCGTAGCCGCCTCCACCCGGATAGACCGGTTTGAAGTCACGGCGGTCGCTATCCACATCCATGGCGCGAGGGTGCTCGGGATAAATCAGCCGTGGGTACTTTTGCCGCACCAGTTCGCGCATTACGGCGAACATATCGATTTCGCCTTCGTCGATGAACACCTCAGCGTAGTCTTCGTACGGCTTGCGAACGATGACATTGCGGAAGTGGACGTGGTTGATGCAGTCGCGGGCGCCAAAGTAATGGGCCACCTGGAGCGGGTCTTCACCCATCTCTTTGGTCACTCCGCAATCGAACGTGATGCCGTTGAACTTGCTGGGCACGATGTCCACCAGCTTCTTCCATCCGGCCAGCGTTGCCATGATTTGACCTGATCCTCGGCTGAGTGGCGCCGGCGGGTCATTCGGATGCAGCGCCAGGCGCACATTGGATTCCTCAGCCACAGGGACTACGGCCTGCAGGAAGTAAGTGACGTTACTCCACATCTCATCCAGCGTGTGCGCACCCTCGCCCGGCAGGGGCGGCAGGTCCTTCATGCGCGCATAGTCAAACGAGGTGCGGCCAGAGCCCGCGCGGCCGGGCTCCTCGTAGTAGCCTTCCATAGCCCGGTGAGCGTAAAAGTTATATTCGATCACCGGAAGACCAGCCTTGCCCGCGGCACGGATGGACTGGCGCACCTTGTCGATCTCCTCATCCCGGCCGGGCTGCCCGTAGAGTGTCTTCGGAAAGCCGCCGATCATGAGGTTGCCGAGAGTGAGACCGCCTTGGTTGAGGCGTTCCATAATGCCGCGCAGGCGATCTTCCGTCCACGGCAGCGGTGGTCCGCCCATCAGGACATGACTCACGCCTAACTGCCGGATTCGCCGCATCGCGGCTGGTTCCAGGCCACCGATTGCGAGACCATGAAGACCCATCTCCAGGGCGAGCTTCGGTGTCTGGGCGGACTCAGGCAGCGCTGTTGCGAGTGCCGGCGCGGCGGCGGCGCCTTGTAGGATTCGTCTGCGGCTGATAGGTATGGGCATGGCAGTTAGTGGCTCGATGGTTGGTTGGGCGGGGGATCCAGGTACTTTGCGTACCAGGCGAGATAGCGTTCCAGCCGGTCTTTCACGAAGCTCGGCCGTTTGATCGCGTGGAACTCGCCAGGGTAGATGACTAACTCCGTAGGAACGCCGAGGCTGCGCAGCGCCTGGTACATCTGCTCACCGCCGATGATGGGAACGTTGAAGTCCTTGTCCCCGCCGAGGAATAGCGTCGGAGTCTTGATGCGATCGGCGTGATAGAAGGGATAAGAGAGCTTGGCCCATCCTTCCGGATTCTTCCACGGCGGCCCGATCTCCATATCGTATTGGGTGATGTATTGATCGGAGCCATACATTGCCGTTTGCAGGGAACTGCCGGCGCCCGCGACGGCGGCTTTGAATCGGGTGTCGCTGGCGATCAGATAGTCGGTGAGAATGCCGCCATAGCTCCAGCCGCCGACGGCGAGACGGTCGGGGTCGGCCAGTCCCCGCTTCACTACGGCATCCACGCCCGCCAGCAGGTCCTGCACTTCCTTATTGCCCCACTCTGCATAGATACTCGCCGCAAATTTCTGGCCACGACCGGAACTGCCACGGTAGTTCACCTGGAGAACCAGATATCCACGCGCGGCAAAAAGCTGGGTGGGGAAGAAAAGCGAATGATCGTCCTGACCGTTGGGCCCGCCGTGAATCCAGAGGATGAGAGGGTACTTCTTCTGCGCCTGCCAGGCGGGCGGTTTGGTGAGCAGGGCACGGATGTCAGTGCCGTCCTTCGACGGGAACTCGATCTCTTCCACCGCACCCATTTCGAATTCGCCGAGTAGGGCATCGTTGTGCGACGTCAGCTTACGAAGCGCGCCATGTTCCAGGACGTGTACTTCCGGTACGGTAACGGCAGTAGATGAGAGAACGGCAACGCAGCCGCCGCGGGCAGTGAGATCGGTTGATACGCGCTGGCGGGTGCTGAGCCGCTCCACCGCGCCGCCGGAGACCGCGACGGAGGCCAGGTATTCAGAGCGGTCATCCGCCACCGTGAACAGCACGCGATCTCCGGAAGCCGAAAAGCGCGGCTTCGATACGCCGCGGTCGAGGGAAGCGGTGAGTAACTTCGCCTCGCCGCCCGCTGCTGGAATAAGCGCGATGCGCGGCATGTCATAGGCGTTTAATTCCGGCGTGCTCCCTTGGGTGTAGGCGATGTACTTGCCGTCGGGGCTCCATTCGGGATCGCGATCGGGGCCAGGGAAGGCCGTCAGGCGGACCGGCGTAGCGCCAGGCTTGGCCTCGGATACCCAGATGTCGGCATTATTGCCGCGATCCGGTTCGTCACCACGCTGGCTGGAAAACGCGATGCGCGAGCCGTCCGGGCTCCACGCCGGCGCATCCTCTTCGTAGGAGTCCTTGTTCAGCGGCTCCAGCTTCTTCGTCTCGACGTCGAAGAGATAGAGGCGCTTCTTCTCGCCGGAGAGATAGCCGTCCATATCGCGCTTGAAGGCGAAGCGGTTGATGACTACCGGCTTCGGCTGAGGCGGCTTCGGATTGTCCCCCTCGGGCTTGGGGTCAGCGGAAGGCTTGAACAGTAGTGCGATCCGCTTGCTGTCGGGTGACCATCTGTACTCCGAAATCTCGCCATTCAGGTCTGTCAACTGTTGCGCTTCGCCGCCGCGCCGGTCGATCAGCCAGATCTGGTCACCCTTGGCCTTGCCGGCGCGAGGTGAGAGAAACGATAAGGAGCGGCCATCGGGACTCCAGCCGGGCGTACTCTCGCCCTCGGTGGAGGAGGTCATCCGTAAGTTGGTTTTGCCGTCGCGGCTCACCATCCAGACAGCGCCGCGCGGCTTGTCTTCGGCGACATCGGCCGTGCTGGTGGCGTAGGCGATCCATGCTCCGTCGGGTGAGCATTGGGGACCAGATACTTCCGTGAAGCGGAGTACGTCGTCCACGCGCGCGGCATGTCGCGTTTGCGCCGGCGCGAGGAGGCAAAGGAAGGCGAGGAGCGGCCAGACGGTTCGCGTCATAATCTGTGATACCTATGATGCTATGACTTTGGGCGTGGGTGGAAGACGGCACATCCTGGTGACTGGCGCGACGGGGAAAGTGGGCTCGCATTTTATCAGTCGGGTATTTGCATCCGACGACCATCGCGATGTGACCATACGCGCGTTTTGTCACAACCGCCTGCCCGAGCCGCGCGAGCGCCTGGAGATCGTGAGAGGGAGTATCTCAGACCGCGACGCTGTACGGGCCGCGATGAAAGGAATCACTCACGTGGTTCATTGCGCCACCTGCAAAGAGACACCGGACAGCGTAATGGATGTTACTGTGAAGGGCTTGTTCTGGTTACTGGAGGAGTGCCGCCTGAGCGAGTCCTTTCAGCATTTCGTACTGATCGGAGGCGATGCCGCGCTGGGCCATTTCTTCTATCCGCACTCTCTGCCGGTCACGGAACAGCAAAGACATAGCGCTTACCCTGGATGTTACGCGCTGTCGAAGGTGTTGGAAGAAGTGATGTTGGAGCAGTATTTCATTCAATACGATCTCTCGGGATGCTGTTTGAGAGCGCCCTGGATTATGGAAAAAGACGACTTTCGCTATACGCTCTCATTTGGTGAAGATGTGTTTGGCGGACCACGCTGGCGGGAGTTGGTGGGCGCGGAGAGCGCCGGTGAATACGTAAAGACGAACACTGTTCCGCTAATGCTGGATCCCGAAGGAAAACCCATTCAGCGTAACTTCGTCCACATCAGCGATCTGGTGAACGCCATGGTCATCGCCATGGATCACCCGAAGGCACGGCAGGAGACGTTCAACATCTGCATGGATGAGCCGGTGGACTACGGGCAAGTGGCAGAGTATTTGCGGAGAACACGCGGATTTCCGGCAGTTGAAGTGAGAACGCCCTTCTGGTCAACCTGGTTAGACAACAGTAAGGCGAAGTTTCTCCTCGGATGGCGTCCTCATTTCGATCTCAAGCGATTGATTGACGAAGCTTGGTCTTACCAGCGCAGTGACGCAGACCCGCGACACGTTTGGTACCCCGGATAAGCAGAAAAGATGTACGCTCGGTATGTGAAACGTTTCTTGTCCGGACTATTACTCGGGCCTTCTCGGCTTGTTTCCCGCCCTTCCCAAGCCTGCGCCGTCGATCATCGACTTCTATCCAGCATCGGGGTCCGTCGGTGACTCGATCACTCTGCTAGGGAGCTATTTCGTGGGATCTACTGACGTCTCGATCAACGGCCACAGCGTAAGCTTCACGGTTAAGGGCTCGGGAGCTGTGCAATTCGTGGTTCCGCCGGATGCTATCAGCGGGCCGGTTTCCATTTCCAATCAGGGTGGCTCGGCCGTGAGCGCCCAAAGCCTGGTCATCCAATAACACGTAGGTGCGGGTCTGGATATCGCAGTCGTTGGATCACTGCATTTGTTACGGCGGAACCCGGTTGCTTATCGCGAGGAGAGATCGCCCAGGAACACGCGGCGGTAGTCCTTGAAGTCGTCGGACAACATCGGGCCGAGCGCCTGCGCCTGAGTGGCGGCCTCACGCTCCTGAGAGAAGATCAGTTCCACTGTCTGAAAGCCGCTTTCGCAGGCGGCAACCGCCTGCGCCGTATACCATTCCCCGGCATCGAGAAAGGCATTCGTTTTGTCTATCAGCTCGCCTGCGCTCTTCACCCGCGACGGTGTCTCGTCGAGGATCTGGCGGTAGCGCGGGATCTCGGCATGAGGGGCAAAGGCGGCCACGAACTCCGCCCACCGGTCGAGGATAATCAGAGATCCGTAGCGCGCCTGGTCCATCTGCATCTCAAAGGCGAAAGCGCTGCCCTTGCGCTGACGCTCCAATTTCCGTAGATACATCACAGCGGCGTTGAGGCTGCCGTTCAGGGTTTCTACAAAGGCGCTGGTGCAGCCAAGGAACTGCGGTTCATTGAGGGAAAGGTAGCGAAGGATTTGCACAGGCGTCAGGCCAGATGGTCGCCCAAAGTGCGCACGAATTCATCAGTGGAGACCGCCTCCCCCGCGTTTAGGCGCTGCAAAAGGCCCTCCAGTAGCAATTTGGCATCGTCTTTTCCGAAGTTCTTCAGGAAGCCGTCGATGTAGTGTTCGCCGGCCATGGCATGGTTAATCTCAGCCTCCTTGTTATGATCCTGAAGCTCTGTGTAATAGACCACGCGATAGCGGCCCGTGTAGGAGGTTTCGCGATATACCTCGAACATGGTTTTTTCCGATTCAAAACCCATTGTGAAATTGAAAATAGCACAACCGCGCGCCGAACCTCTAGTTGGCCGGTTGTATTAGAATGTAGAACCCGTCGGAATAGTGGCTGTCGATGTAGACGCGCACCGGTTGTGGCTGGTCCGTGGAAGTGTCCGGTGACAGCTTGAACGACACCCAATGTCCGGGCAGATCCAGGTTCGATGTGACGTTGAAGACGGTTTGGTCGACGCCACCCACTTGAACGCGGACGCGCTCCTTGTCAACGGTGGCGCCAGGATCGCCAAGCCCGGTGACATACAGCCACAAGGTTTCGCCGGGATGGGCCATGCGGAGGCCGCTAATGGAGACTCCCAGGCCGGCGAAGACTCCTCCAATGATCGGGGGAGGGGCTTCGAGGAAGACCAGCGACGGTAAGCTGAAGTCCGAACCCACTTGAGCCGACAGAAGATACAAGCCGGAAGCGATACCGGGCGGAACACGGAATGTCACATGGTCGCCGGCAACGGAGGTCAGCGGCACCGGGATGCCTCCGAGGAACAAGGAAATGGCGGCATCGGCAGGCAGATTGCGCATTTGGAC
>JBDTMC010000207.1:0-12779 GCA_039934475.1 Bryobacteraceae bacterium
CGGATTGTCCCTAACCCCAATTCGTCGCGTGTTTCGTCTTCGCCGAACTGGTCGATGATCTCCATCGCCTGCCGACGTTCATGTTCAGAAGAGGCCAGCCATGTGAAGGAAGTCATAGTCAGTCGGAGTCTTCAAAAGTCAAGGGCGAAACTGCCCGCCAGGTTGTTCCGATTTCCCGGCGTGCGAAATCCGACACACGAAACGCGCACGCGAGGCTAATGGGAGAAAACGTTGCGCGCAGGCGACCCCCATTTTAAGCGCACCAGACAGGGTGTAATGGACCTCTCATCCTTCAGCTGGACGCGCAGTATTATCGGGGCGAGACGCGAACCGCCCACCATGACCGGCTGTCGGCCCGGACATGCCTTTCGTGGTGCACCTTGCACTCTCGGGTCCAACATCGCATCCTCCCAGACAGATGACCCCTAGCACCATATGCCAAAAGATCCGGTTACACGCCCGTAGCCCGCTGAATTTAAAAGGCCCGTCAATAGATCGTATTGCTGTCCTGGGATTGATTTCCCAAGGCCAACCAGAAGGAACCTTGGCAGGGGCCCGTGGTGATTAAGGCAAATTCTGCCCCTCCAGTGCGAAATGCGACACACGAAAACGCGCATGCGAGGTTCGCTTCTCAGGCGATGACCCGTTCGTACGCCGGAGAAAGCAAGCTCCGGGCACCTCCGGACACCCGGCTGGCGTGCAGCGCGGGCGACAACTCAGCGTCCGCGGTCCGGTGTTACCTTGTCGATTTTTGCGGTACTTGTGGAGGCATTGCCAGTTTGACCGCTCGATGACCTCCTCCATCAACTGTTTGATGATGGCCGGGCTTGCTGTCCCACGCTTCCCGCAGACGATTCAGTCCCTTATCGAGTCGTCGCGCACGAGACAGACCGACCGTCGGGTATTGTCGGGTCGTGATAAGCCCGTTCCTCCCGCCAGCGTTTTTAGGTGTCGGGTTTTGTAAAGAGATAGTCATCCCGTTGCGCGATCCCCCTTGCGGGGAGATCCTGCAAGTAGCGGGTGCTGATTTGACCAAGTAGAGAGGGTTTGGCTACAGAAGGGTCAATATTGAACAGACAGATGCCTTACCGAGCAGCTATCATTAAAGGATTAGAGGAGCATAACGTCTTAAAACAAGAGAAGGACCGATAATTCAGACTCCAACGATCGCGGCTGACAATAAATACTGACGTGAGGGCACCATCCATGGTCCTACTTTCGGAGTTTCCTGATTTATTTCCCTCGCACGTTTCAGTAGCGTAGCTCCATTTTCGGGTATTCGGGCCTGCAGAAGTCCCAGTTTTAGACTCCGTACAGCCCTGCGTTAGCAGATTAAGGCGGGCATGGATCCTTTCATCGAGCAACTAAAGAGCCTGGTTGTTGCGCACCCGACCCGGTCCAAGTGGGTTTTCGTGCCGACACACGCAGTTGGTCGTACTCTTGGGGAGCGGATTTGCCTCGAAGGAACGAACTGGCTCAATTTGCGTTTCGTGACACCGCTCGACGTCGCCATCCGGATGGGCGCACCTTTTCTGGTCGAACGCCGGTTGGATCCGTCAGAAGAAGGACTGGGTCCGGCCTTGATAATGCGGTTGCTCCTCGACCTGCCAATGGTCGGCGGCTACTTCCGCCCGGTCGCGGACCAGCCGACAATGGCGCAGGCATTGTGGTCGACGATTCGAGAGTTGCGGATGACAGGAGTTAGAGCCGACGACTTGAAGGCGGATGCGTTTGAGGCGCCCGCTAAATATAGAGAGTTTCGCGCGCTGCTTGCCGCGTATGAACAGTTCCTCGTGAATACCAATCGCGGCGACGTGGGTGTTGTGTATGCGGAGGGAATGAAGCACCTGGAATGGTGCCCAATTCAAATTCAGGACTGCTGGACTGAACTGCCCGAAGCGATTTGGACGCCGCTGCAGCGACGGATGATCGACGCTATGCCGGGCGAGCGTATCAGTCCACGTGCGCTGATTCTACCCGCTGCGCCAATTCCTCGACGCCTTCGTGACGGTGTACCCGGACTTCAGCCGGATCATCACACCGAGCGCATTGCGCCCGACAGCGCAACGAATCCGCTTGGATTTCTAATGGAACCGCCGGCAAAGTCCGGTCTATCAAGCCAGATCGCGTTGTTCCACGCTGGCGGAAGAGAAGCGGAAATCGAAGAGGTCTTTCGACGCATTCTCGCAATGGGCGTGTCGCTCGATCAGGTGGAGATCGCGTCAGCATCCGATGCACACATCGCACTCGTCTGGGAGAAAGCCCTTCGTCACGAATGGCCTATCACGCTCGGTCCAGGCATCCCTGCTCTCTCCACTCGTCCGGGAAGGGCGCTGATTGGATTCTGTGACTGGATTGAAACCGATTTCGCCGCCGCTCATCTCCGCCATCTGCTGCAGTCTGGCGACATAGGCCTCGAAAAAGATGAGGGCTTTACAGCGGGGGAGGCGGCGCGGACGCTGGCGCGCGCTGAGGCTGGCTGGGGACGCGCGACATATGGACTCGCTCTGGGTGCGCTGCGAAAGAGCTATGAGGTGCGTGCCAGCGATCACGATCTGTCGGACGATGATCGCGCTGCAGCGCAGTCAAAAAGCGAACTGACAGCCCGCGTGATGAAGTGGATTGCGAAAGTCATTGCCTCCCTTCCTGAGCCTAACGCCGCAGGAGCCGTGCCCTTGCAGGCGGTGGTCGCCGCCTCCATCGAATACGTCGAACATTCCACGGCACGGAGCAGCCAGCTCGATCATCGTGCTGCCGGCGCGTTGACCGACTCTATCGGGGAACTGCGAGCGCTCGGATCATTCTCGTGTTCACTGCCAGGCGCTCTCCGTTTCATCCGAGAACGAGTGCAGGCGCTGCAGATAGCGCCAGACCGTCCACGGCCAGGAAGCCTTTACGTCAGTAAGTTTTCGCATGTCGCGTATTCGGGAAGACGGCATCTATTCATCGTCGGCCTCGAGGAAGGTCGGGTGTTCCCGTCGGCTACCGAAGACGCGGTCCTGCTCGATTCAGAGCGTGCCGCAATTTCGCCCGCATTGCGGCAGTCAAGCGACAGGGTTGACGAGGCTGTTTATCAGGTGTTGGCGCGACTTGCGACCTGCAGCGGATCCTCCAGAGTCACGTTCAGCTATTCGGTTCGCGACACCCGCGAGTTCCGCGAGACGTATGCGTCCTGGCTAATGCTGCAGGCGTACCGGCTCCAGCAGGGCGATCAGGCGCGGTCATACAAGCAAATGCACTCGGCTCTCGGCGAGCCTGTTTCCTGTTTCCCCGTCGACAGGAATACAGCGGCCTCTGAATCCGCCTGGTGGCTGCGAAGCGTAGCCGGTACTGGCGAGTCCGGGATTGGCGCCGTCGAGACTAGATTTGCCCCAATTGCGCAAGGGCGCACGGCACGCGTGGAGCGGGAATCGAATCGTTTCACCGAGTACGACGGAAACGTGCCGGAAGCGGGTAAGGTCCTCGATCCGTGTGCCGCGACGAATGCATTCTCTGTTACTGACCTGGAAGCCGCCGCTAGTTGTCCGTTCCGGCTCTTTTTGAAGCGGGGCCTTGGTGTGCGGCCGGCGGACGACCGCGAGCGCGATAGGGACGTGTGGCTGGACGCGCTCACCCGAGGTTCAGAACTACACGACATATACGCCACGGCGTTGCGACGCTGCCGTGACGGCAAGCGCAGGCCGGATCAGAAAAGCGATGACATCTGGCTGCGTGAGCTTGCTCAGGACCGCTTGATCGCGCTGCGCCGGGAGATGCCGCCGTCGACGTTGGAGATCTTCGAGCGCGAGTCGATCGACTTCCTCGCCGATGTCGCCCTATTTCTCGAGGGTGAGTGCGAGGACTCCCGGTCGGAACCTCTCGGATTCGAAGTCTCCTTCGGCCGGCCGTTGCGGGACGAAGAGGAGACGCTAGCGAGGGTAGAACCGGTGGAGATCGATCTCGGGGAAGGTCTGACGTTCCGCATTGCTGGGCGCATCGACCGCATCGACAAGGTTGGCCCCTCGTCGTTCGAGATCCTCGACTACAAGACTGGCGGGTATTGGCGCAGTGATTGGATCGGCACGTTCCAGGGTGGAAGGCGCCTACAACACGCACTCTACGGGCTCGCGGCTGCGGAACTTCTCCGCTCGTGCTATAAGAATCCGAAGGTCACCGGCGGCGTTTATTACTTCTCCAGCCACAAGGGTGGGCAGGAGCGGGTCAGGATTGCAGCGCCGACCCCGCAGGACATAGTGCTCGTGCTGCGTGACCTCCGAGAGGTGATCGTCACAGGCGCCTTTGTGCACGCACCGGATGACCAGGACTGCAAGTTCTGTGATTTCAGGGCCGCATGCAATAGCGACGTGAACGGCCAAGCTAGAAGCAAACTCGGCGACTCGAAACTCAAAGCGTTCGGGAGGCTTGCGGGGCATGACTGATTCCCGGAGTATCGATCTCGATTCGCGCCGCCTTATTCGCGGGGAGTTGCTGACCAACATGCTCGTGGAGGCGGGCGCGGGCTCTGGCAAGACGCAAATGCTCGCCGAGCGCATGGCTGCGGGTGTTGCGTCGGGTTTGTATCAAGTCGAACACATTGCGGCGGTCACATTTACCCGCAAGGCCGCATCGGAACTCCGAGGAAGATTCCACCTCGCTCTCGAGAACGAACTCGCCTCAAGCAATGTAGTTGGCGGCGTCGGCACCGGCGAAAGACCCCGGCGCATCCGCGGCGCTCTCTCGAGTCTCGAACGCTTCTTCGCGGGTACCATTCATTCATTCTGTGCAAGACTCTTGCGTGAGCGCCCGGTGGAGTCCGGCGTCTCTCCGGGATTCACGGAGCTTGACGAGGTCCAAGATATCGAACTGCGCAAGCGGGCTTGGCGCGACTTCGTTGCGAGCTCGCGGTCGGCTGGCGATCCGGCCATGGTAGATCTCGTCGAGGCAAGCGTAAAACCGAACGATCTGGACTCCGCATTCGCGACCATCTGCCTGAACGACGACGTTGAGTTTCCGCCGGGCGATGGTATATGCCCGGACCCGAAGGCGGCATGGAAGGCGATCAATACTTTCTGGAATGAGTTGCAGAAGCACCTGCCGTCGGCGATAGATCAGGACACCACTTGCCCAATCCAGCGAGCCGCACGCACGTATTCGAGCCAAGCGAAGGTGTCGCGTCATCGGCTCGAACGCGCGGCGACGATCGCTGCCCTATTAGATAAGTGGGACTTTGATTCGAAGATTGTTCAGAATCGATGGGGCACATCGGCGGCGGAGAAGAAGCGGTTCAAGAATCTGATCGAGCCACTGCATGCCGACTTTCGCGCGAACGTCGTGACGCCGTACCTGTCCCGCTGGCATCAGTACATATACCGACTTGCCGTGACGCTGCTGACGCAAGCGCGTAATCACGCGGCTAATGAACGCCGCCGACTGAACACATTAAACTATGGCGATCTGTTGAACCTCACCGCGAAGGTGCTGCGCGAAAATGCACAGGTTCGTCGCGCCCTGCAACAGAAATACAGCCATCTCTTTGTCGACGAGTTTCAGGACACTGACCCCATCCAGGCGGAGATTGTGTTCTTGCTGGCTGCGTCTGAAGGTCACGTCAGAGAGCCCGCAGATCCTGCCAATGTCGCGAGCTATCCAGACTGGCGGGATCTCCCGCTCCGCCCTGGCGCCCTCTTCGTTGTCGGAGACCCAAAGCAATCCATCTACCGTTTTCGGCGAGCGGACATTGAAATCTATAACACCGTTCGGGCGCGCTTCAGCGATTCCGGCGTCGGCCGCGTGCTCCCGCTGACGAGGAATTTTCGGTCTGTGCGGAATCTGTGCGAATGGTCGAATACCGTATTTGAGAAGCAGTTTCCAAGTGACCCCACTCCGCACTCACCGCGATTTGCGGCGCTCGATGCGAACGACGAAAGCTCGCTGACCGGTGGCGTTTTTACTATTACCCACACGTGCGATCGAAGTGAAGCGCTCGAACTCGACGCAGCGAAAATAGCCACCTACATTCGGTCTGAGGTCGACGCGGGTCGGAGGAAGTTTAGCGATTTCCTGATTCTTACACGCAAGAAGCGCGACCGAATCGGTGCATACGCGACAGCCCTCGAGTCGAACAACATTCCGGTCGAAATCAGCGGAGCTGGAGCATTCGGTGATTCCGCCGAGGTGCAGACGCTGACAGTACTATTGCGGGCGATCGCTGATCCTCAGGACTCCCTCTCCCTCGTTGCCGTCCTTCGCGGGCCGCTATTCGGCGTGAGCGACCGGGAGTTGTTCGCCTTTAGGAGTTCCGGCGGTTGGTTCAGCATTTTCCAGGATGCCAACGGTGTCGCGGGGCCTCAACCTTCGCAGTCGGTTTACGCTGCGTTGTCCGCCCTCAGACAGTACTATCGCTGGAGCCGCATTCTCCCGGCAGCCGCTGCGTTGGAACGCATCCTTGAACACACCGGTTATCTGGCTCTGGCGGCGACGACGCCGGACGGTGTGGAAGCTGGCGATCTCCTGCACGCCATTGATCGAGTGCGGGTGGTTGTCGAGGATGGTGGCAGCCTGGCGGATGCGGCCAGCGCGCTCGAAGCGGACACGGAAGACTCCAATGAGGTCGAGTCGCTGCCACTGGAGCCCGGCCGGACTGACGTGACTCGGGTGATGAATTTGCATAAGGCCAAGGGCCTCGAGGCCGACGTGGTGTTCCTCGCAGATCCATGCGGCGGCTTCGCGCCGCGAGTTGATGTGCACATCGAGCGCCAGGGTCTCAAGGCGTTCGGATGGTTCGAGATCGTTCGCAAATCCGAGACCTCGTACGCGTCGAAACTGCTTGGCCAACACGCCGACTGGGACACTCACAAGGCAACCGAGTCGCCATATCTTGAGGCCGAACAGGACCGCCTTCTGTACGTCGCGGCGACTCGGGCCCGGCAGATGCTGGTCGTCAGCCGATTGATTGGCAGCCAGAAGCAGAGTGCGTGGGGTGTTCTGAATGACTTCCTGTCAACCGCGCCTGAGCTTTCCATACCTCAATGGACTCCGGCTCCCACCGTCGCCTCCCTCAATTGTTCAGCCGCCGCGCAGGCCTCCTTCGCCGCAGGCTTGGCAGCGGCTCAAATTTCCGTCCGGAGCGCATCGTGGTCAATCGCTTCGGTGACTGCCGAAGCCCGCCACATTGCACGCATCACTCGCTCGGCTGACAGTGACGCTGACGACCCGTCGGCGGTCGTCAGTCCAAACACCCCAGCCCGGCGTGCTGATGCTGGAATGGCGTGGGGAACCCTAATCCACGGACTCCTGGAGCATGCCATGCGTCATACGGCGGCGACCCCCTTTGACCTGAGGCGGCTGGGAATGTGGCTAACGGTCGAAGAACCACAACTTCGTCCGGTGCTTGATCTAGCGGTCCAAACCGTTCTCGCGGTTTCTGAGGCCGCCTTCTGGACCCAGGCTCATGAGTCAGATCGCTCAGTCGAGACGCCGTTTTCGTTTGCGATTGTGAGCGGTGCCTTAGTCACCGGCGTCATTGATCTATTGTTCAACCATGAGGGGCACTGGACGATCATTGACTATAAGACCGATGTCGGTGTCTCGGAACTTGCCGGTTCGTATCAGGAACAACTAAAGATGTATGCACGCGCCCTTGCTGCGGTGGGCATTCCCGATGCCGTCACAGCAATCGAACCGGTTAGGAAAGCAGGGGCCCAGGGGGTGGTCGGTAGCTTCTGAGTTCTCCTCGTGTTATCGGGGGCCATGAGACCATCCCACGTGGCGCTGGTGCTGTAGGATCTGGTTACTGGCGGAGGCTCGCGATGCCATCCAACGAGCGAGCCTTCTCACCCGACGGTACGTCTGCCTCCCTTAAACTTAAAAATGCGCGGGAAGGACAGGCCGACAATACCCGACGCTTCCGCTGATACAGGCATGGGGCGGTAGTGAAGTAGCATCGGCTGGCGGCCTCCGCTTCGTTGTTCCTGTCCTGACGCTCAATGCCGGCACTAACGGCGCGTGGGCAGTCGGTTTCGGACAGCAGGCGGTTGGCGGCACGGAACAGGGGCTTCGCTGCTCACGATGAACTCCGAGCGCCGGCTACCCGCAGTCGCCGAAGACAGTGTGCATTCGCCGCAACAGGATTGGGAAGGCCTATTTGTCCAGAAACGCGCTTTGGGCCCGCAGGTGCTTCTGTTGTGAATTGGGTCAGACCGGTGTGCGCGATCTCAGTTCTGCTTCTCCCTGTCTTGGTAGCGACGGTGGAGTCCCCAGAAATCCATGTAGAGGTCGTGGAGGTCGCGATCAGCAACGGAGTTCTTGAAGTTTGGGTAGTCTATCGCTTCGACGCGAGCTGAAACCAGGGCTGAGAACACCTTCCGATCAACAACAGCTCTCCATCGGTAATCCGCTCGTGCGTTTTCGACTAATTCCATATCGGCGCCCAAAAGATTTAAAAGATCTCGCCTGCGCCGCGCTCTGACGAGCAGCCTAGTGTGGTCTTCCTTATCGCTCACCACGCTGACAAATCCGTCGTTGAAGCAGAGCCACATCCTTGATTACCTCGTTACTTAGGTTTCCACGAATTTAGACCAGCTAACCGGATATTCGGGTCGGCTAGAACCTGATGGTAGCATTTTCCTTGTCGCTGCAAATAGCCGACTGGCGCTTACTCCACAGCAGCAGCATTTACTCAACGATTGAGTAGCTGCAGCCACACCGCAAGGGCAAGGGTCGCCGCAAGTATTTGCAGATTCCACTGATGTACAGCGACGTCCTGTTCAGCCGTTCCATTCGGATTTGGAGGGGCTCGGAGACGCACCGCCCCCACGATCGTTTGTTTGTCGGTATTGAGCGTCGAAGACCTCGCTAGAAAAGCCCCAGGACAATGTGAAGCACCGCTGCGGTTTCAGCCTGTGTACACGGGCCGTCAATAACCGCCAGCGTGTGCAATGACGTTCCCTGATAGATGTGGCCATTATCCAGGCGCGCTAGTTGAGTGCTACTTGTTCCAAGCGTCAATCGACCCTTCGCCAGACGAGCCAGTTGCCGAATGGATGTACCCTCATAGATTTTCTCAGATTCTACCTTCATGATCTGCCGGAGCGAGGTGCCCTCGAATACTTTCGAACCTTCGATTTTGGCGATTTGACGAAGAGAGATCCCTTCATACAGCTTCCCGTTTTCGAGCTTTGCGATTTGAGTGATTGTGTCGCCACGGAATACTTTAGTTGACAAAGTTCAGTCCTCTTGAGAGCGGGTTGCGCTCAATAGTGATGGTCCACTACTCAATAAATCAACTGCACTTCTGGGGCCAGATCCCCGTCCGGGCAACACTGGCGGACAAAAGTGACCTTACGGCAGGCCTGCGAGAATCGATGAACCTGTCCTGTTAAGTTCGATGTGGTTCCGTGATTTCGGTATCGAACTCAGCATGGCAGCAAGACCTCGACGACCGACTACATGACAATCAGCAAATGAGAGCGCGGGATCGACTCTCCATCGCCAGCTTTGAGGACGGAGCCGGTAAGGGGGTCTTGAAAGATCATGCCGACAGTCCTTTTTGGCTCAATAGGCAATAGTGCCGGAGATTTCGCCAAGTCTCGCAGGGCGCACATCGAGCGCGACGCGACGGCGATGTACAAAGAGGTCCATCCCGAGGCGGAACGACTGCCGCAGGCTACTTTGAACCTCATCTCCTGCGGGAGTTGGAAGTACGGCTGGTGAGGGCAACAGAAGGAGATTTCTTGCCCAAGGTGACATACATGGGCGCCCACTTCTCGGCGAGACCTGCATCCGCTCACGTAGCTGAATGGGCACAGGGCCGGACGTTGCTTTCCGCTATCCCGATAGCTGGCGTGAATACGAACAACTCTGCGGGTTAACCATTAGATCGACTTTGCCATGCAAAGTGAATTCTACGTGAATTGATACAGCGAGTCCTGCGTTTTTCGCAGCTCAACCGCGACGCAGAATCAATAACTTGCCTGTTATCAACAACCTATCGCGGCACAATTCCCGCCGCCTCCACCACCCGCCTTGTAAGGCAGGTGTTAATCCTCAGCGCCTCTTGCAAGACCCAAGGAGGTTTCCAGCCCTTCGTCAATCGCTGCCAACTCCTGACTCAAGACCTTGCCGTAAACACTGCGGACGCGCCGTTTATCGACCGAGCGTAAATGATCAATCAGCGCGAACGACTTTTTTGCAAGTCCACTCGCGCCGGCCTGAGTTCCGGGTACAGGAGTCCTCGTCCGGGCGTGCCCGTCACCGGCACAACGCAAACCAGCGGGAAGCGTTGATCTCCTGTGATATCCGTATCGCTCACAACGATGCAGGGCCTCACTCCGCGCTGCTCGTGCCCCGCCATTGGGTCAAGATCCACAAGGACAACGGCACCGCGGCTGAGTTTCACGACTGATCCTCCATCCAGCCCTCACCTGGGATCCATCGGACCGCCTTGCCGGTGCTCACATCGAGCAGCGCCGTGGCATCCTCCGCAGGCAAGCCTAGTGACCAGTCTTCGAGACCCTGCTCGGCGAGTTCAAGACTCTCCGGATGTGGATTCTGGAGCGAAAGTCTCAACTCGTCCCGACGGCGACGATAAAGCTCTCGTCGAACGGCCTCTGCTACGAACCTGCTGCGATTCTTCTCTCGCCGGTCAAACTCTCTGACAATATCGTCAGGCAGGGACACGGTCACACGCTCGACATTGCCCATTTCATACTCCGGGTATGCTCATACCCCGCCTTTGGCCCCTCGGTTCCAAGCCCAATCCCGGCTCCGCCGCGCAACGGGACAAACGTCCCCTGCAGAATGCCCGCTCATAAGAACGGATTTATTATTCGCACGCCCGCAATGATTTGGCCTGCGTTCAAATCCTCGGATAGAATCCGGACGGCCCCAGCCTTCCGTGCAGACGCAATAATAAGTGCATCCCAAAAACTAATACCTGCCTCGTCCTCAATCCCGAAAGCCGCAGAAACTTCATCTGCCGTGGTGTCGATGCACCAGGTCATATAGTTATTCACAACAGCCCTGGCAGCAGATTTGGTCAACGGGGTGGCAATCTTTCTTGTCACATTGACGTAGAACTCCTGCAGGACTTGGGGACTGAGAACGCCTGCTCGTCGGCCCCACAGATCAAGCAATGCTTCCCGAGCCGTTTCATGTTTAAACCCCGCATCAGCGTCGTGTGCATAAATGAGGACATTTGTGTCTACAAAGGTCTTACCGTTCATGCAGGTCGTCCCGTTTGATTCTGCCTAGGCCGCCCAGATGAAAGCCGACTTCCAGTAGAGCGCGGGCCGAACGTTCGGCGTTCTCCCAGGCTTCGTCGGCACCGACCAATACTTCGATTTGCTCGGCGAGAAGTCTACTGATAGAAGTAGACTTCCTGGCCGCGAGAACCTTAGCCTTGCGAATCGTCTCAGCATTCACACTGATCGTGAGATTCTGCTTCCCGGCATCTCTGCTGCTCATAGAGTCGATTTCCTCGCACGTAGAACACGTGGCACACGTATTATACGTGATCGTACCGCGCACTGACGTCCTGTGCCACGCCCCAATCCCAGTGCCCGCGAGTCCAACGAATAATCGACCCCGTTTCAACCACTTCCCGAACCCCCGGTTCGAAATGCCATCCTCTCATGCTTCAATCAGAACGCGAGGGAGTGGACCGTCTACGCGAAGGTCCAACGAAATGGTTCCAATTACCTTTCAACGCCTTCCACACACGGTGATTTTTTTATAAATGAAAGGTTTGCAAGGATTTTGACGACGAATGTTTCAACACTTCAACACGGTTTTTTGTTGAAGACACGACCGAGTAACAGGCCCTCGGCCTGACAGTACCAGAACCATCGCTTGACAGCGAGATTCTACAAGCGTCAGACTCGAAGGACAAGCACCATTTCTGTGAGCGCCTTGGCCGTGCAAGGGGAGGTACAGTTTGAAAATTTCCATCGCTGTCGTCTGTGTCTTTGCTGCCGCGGCGGCCTTGAACGCCCAGGAGCCGGCGGAGACTGGAATCGGATATGCCGGACCGTCCATCTTGAGCCGCGGCGTCGAGCAGGCTGGACGGCGTGGCAGTGAGACCGTGCGGTTCCGCTTCTTCGGTCAGGTGAATTCACTCTATGACACCGGGTTGCTTCCCGTTGCCTCCACCGCCGAAGGAGGCGCCGTGTCAGATGCCCTGCTCGGCGTGGAAGCGCAACTGGGGGCTTATGGGTATCATCGCTGGCGCCACAGCAGCCTCGGGTTCGACTACCGGGGTACGTACCGCAACTATGGCCAGAATACCTACTACAATGGCTCCGACCACACGCTCGGCCTGGGGTATGCCACCCAGGTGTCGCGTCGCGTCACCCTCACCCTTCAGCCCAAATTGGGCACTTATTCACGCAGTTTTGCCAGCTTCGGACTCTATTCCGGTCTGTTGAGCGCCGATCCCGTGAGTCCCGGGACGCCAACCAATGATATCTACGACGATCGCACTTACTTTGCCGAGGGCTCCGCGCAACTTGTTTTCCAGCAGAACGCGCGCCTCAGTTACAGCATCTCCGGCGAGGGTTACAGCGTGCAGCGGCAGAATAAGTCCCTCGCGAGCATGACCGGCTACACAACCACTGCCGATGTCGCTTACCGCTTGAACCGCACCCAGTCCCTGTTTGCAGCCTATTACTACCTGCATTACGGCTTCGGCCGGGCCTTCGGAGGCACCGATGGCAACATGCTGATGGTGGGGCATGCGATGAAGATCGGCCGCACCATGGAGCTGAGCGCTTCCATCGGCGCGATGGCGCTGGAAAGCAAGGGAC
>JBDTMC010000208.1:0-12705 GCA_039934475.1 Bryobacteraceae bacterium
CGCGGTGTGATTGAACAAGCCATTGGGCGTGTAGCTCATGGAGCGGATGAGCGTCGCCTTGTCGATGGCGTTCGCCATCATCGGCATGGTCTCACTGATGTGCGTGCCCGGGATCTTCGTCTTGATGGGCTTGAACTCGCCGCGAATGTTAGCGGGTGCATCCGGCTTGGGATCCCAGATGTCGATGTGGCTGGGTCCGCCTTGCAGGAAAATCATGATGACGGACTTCGCGCTACCGAAGCCGCGCGCACCGGCGAACTTATTCGTGTTCGCTTGCGCCTTTTGTGCGGCGAGGAAGTTGGCGAGGTTCAGCCCTAACAGACCAATGGAACCCGAGCGCAGCAATTCGCGGCGGGTGGGACCTTCACAGGTATAGCAGCGGCGGCCTGGAATAACGAGCATACGATTCTCCCCGTCAGAAGTTGTACAAAAACGCTTTGCTGTTGACTAATGCCCACAGCAGATCCTGCGCGCGGGCCGCACGGCCTGCGTCCGACTTCAGATACTGCAATCCCTTGTCTAATTCGGCGGCATTGGGCGGCCGGCTAAGCGAGGCGAGGTAGAGGTCTTCCACCAGGTCGCGGTCGGCGCGTCCCGAAAGTACAGCCTTGGCGATGCGGGCGCTGGAATCGGCCACCGCATCGGAGATGGTTTTCCCGTTCACCAGATTCAGAGCCTGCGGCAGGCTGAGATCGCTGCGGCGCTCACACTCGCAAGCCGATTCGCGCTGCGGACGACCAAAGAGATCGAGGAAGCCGTCTTTGCCGATGTGCGGATCGTTCAACTGTTCGGCGCGTGTTTCGGGCGGCGCTTCCGGAAACACAGGACGCACGCCCGTGGCCTGCGCCAATGCGTCCATCAACTCCTCAGCACTCAGGCGGCGCGGGATGGCGTGGGAGAAGTTGTCGATGTCCTTAGCATTCCACTCGTTGGTGACGATGCCGGCTTGATAGGTGCGCGAGTTGGCGATGGTGCGCATCAAGTAGACGATGTCGAAGTTGTGGTCGATGAAGTCCTTCGTGAGCGCGTCGAGCAGCGCCGGGTTGCTCGGCGGGTTTGACGCGCGAATGTCGTCTACGGGGTCGATGATGCCGCGTCCAAAGAAGTAACTCCACACGCGATTCACAGTGGACTTGGCGAAGAATGGATTCGTTTTAGATGTCACCCAATCGGCGTAGGCCAGACGACGACGCTGATCCGTCGGCGGAGGCGTGGTGTCCAAGGAAGCCGGCACCAGGAACTTAGGCTTCATCACGCGCCCGTCCTTGGGATGCTTCATGTCGTAATCGGCGCGCTGATCGTAGACAATCTCTTCGCCCACCTCATAACCCGGGCGGATGCCAACGGCGGAGAAGAACGACGCCATCTCGTAATACTGGTTTTGGGTCCAGCGCTCAAAGGGATGGTCGTGGCACTGGGCGCACACCATACGGACGCCAAGGAAGACCTGAGTGGTCTTCTCCATAGTGGGCTTGGGATCGCGCGTGACGCGATAGAAGTTGGCCGCCGGATTCTCATCGGTGCTGCCGTAGCTGGTGAGCAGTTCGTGCACCATTTTGTCATAGGGCTTGCGGGATGCAACCGAATCGCGAATCCATTCGCGGAATTCGTAGGCGCCTTTTTCACCCAGATACTTGGTGCTGTTCTGGAGCAGATCGCCCCACTTCAAGGTCCAGTGATCGACGTACGCGGAGCTGGCGATGAGCTTATCGATCACCTTCGCGCGCTTCGTCTTTGAAGGGTCTGCGATGAAGCCGCGAATCTCTTCCGGACCGGGTAACTGGCCGGTGAGATCGAGCGAGGCGCGCCGCAGGAAACCGGCGTCGTCCACCACCGCCGAAGGTTGGATCTTCAGCTTCTGCAGCTTCGCATCGATTAGCTGATCAATGTAATTGTGCTGCGGCAGTTGCTTCCAGGCGAAACCCGGTTGCGGGTTCAGCACGGTAACCGGCAGCGTGGCGTAGTTGCCCTGATAACGAATCAGCAGCGTGGCTTCACCCATGCGCTCGCCCTTTACTTTAGCGTCAGGCTCCACGGAAGCAAGATTCGGAATGTTGCTATCGACGTTCGCTTCACGAGTCACATCGCGTGTGGTTCCATCGCCGTACGTGGCCTTCACATGGAACGGCGCAACGTCACCGGGCTGTTTCAGGATGGCCTCTTTGGGCTCCACGTCCAGATGCTTCACCGTGTCCGTAGCGGCGTCGCCGTAGGGCACACCCTGGGCAATCCAGCTGAAGATGGTCTTGTAGTAATCGGAGGTAGCTTCAAAGCGCAAGCCGCCGCCATGCGCCACCTGCTGCGTGGGCTTTGAGAGCATGAGGCTGCGGGCGGGATCGGCGCGATTGAAGCGGCGTCCGGCCAAGTCGTAAAGCAGCGCCTCATAATCGAACTGCGGATCGTAGCCGCGCAGCGACAGCTTGAATCCATTTTTGCCTTTGGCCGCGCCATGGCAAGGACCCGACGTGCAGCCTACCTTATTCAGGATGGGTGCCACATCGCGGAGGAAAGTGACTTTCGGCGCTTCTGCCGCGCCCAGCGCGAACGCGCACAGAAGAGAGCTACTGACTAGACGCAACACTAGTGGTTCCTCCGGTAACATCGAATGAAATTACGGGTGAGACAACGGCAACATCTCCATCGTCCATTTTCACTTTGCCACTCACGTATAGGTTGTAATGTCCCGCGTCGGTGGCCTTCGTTGTGGTGGCGGCGAAGGTTCCGGACATGTGGTCGTCGGCCGACTTGAAGTCGATGACGCGTACGTCGCGCACACCCACTACATCTACCTCCACGTTCTTCGGGGGCATTCCCTTGCCACGAAGCTTCCATGTGTAGGAGTACTCATGGCGCACGCCTTCTTCCATCACTTTGACGCCGCTTTCATGGACCTCAAGGGTTGCCTGCGCGATTTCCGCTAGCGCCACGGGTAACTCCATATCAAGCCACGGCGCGGTGAGGGAACGCTGCCGGTCAACTACACCCTGGGCTGTGGCGCCGTTGACGTCTACCAGCAGACCCGGCCCACGCGCGCGGCGCTTCAGCACCGTTCCGTCTGAGAGTTTCGCCTCGCCCCAAACTTCCAAGTCTTGCGGGGCGAACTCGACGCCCGTCGCGGCGGTCAGGGTCATTACTGCGCGTCGATTGAAGGACCGCGTGTTATTGGCGTCAATAAACTCGCGCGGAATCATGCCGCCTTCCACCGTGACACCCTTCGGCAGGTTGGGAACGGTGAGTTGGATGGGGCCGTCCCAGCCGCGGCGATCGGCGCCGATGACCATCATGGCGGTGCCGCCCGCTGGCACGTTGAGGTAAGGCGAGCCCAACGACAGCGTGAAGTCTTCGGCCTGGCGGCGTGTGATCAGCCGGTAGCCGTACAGCGGGCCCCCGCGTAGCGCGAGATCCTCCACCGTGACGGCGATCTGATGAACGCCGGCGGGTACGGTGACGTTCAAAAAAGGATCGTTGCTGGTGCGACTGGTTCCCTGCACGGCGAAGACGTCCTCGGGCAGCGGCTTGTCGCCCGCGGAATCCAGTTTCTTCCCGGCGGCGTCGTAGACAGTAATTACGCCTTCCAGCCGCGAAGTGCCTAAATCGCGTGCTTGTAACTCAAACAGCAATTTGTCGCCAGGCTCCACTTTCACTTGATAGCGGTCCACTTCCTTCGGGGAATCGAGGCGGGCATTCATCACACTGGGCACCGGAAGAACACCGTCCTTGGACTTCGTCATTTCGGGCAGATCGCTGACGGCGAAGACCATCGGCAAAGCACCGGAATCCGGAAGCGAGGCAAGCGCGAAGGCTGCGCGCGGGTCAATCTTGCTCAGGTCAACGGTAGAGGCGACGCCCGCCCCGGCGCGCCCGCCAGAAAATGTCACGGACACTTGCTTCCCGCGCGGACCACCCAGAGGGAAAATCGATTCCGCGTACGTGTAGGCGCCCATCTTGAGGCGGTAGAAATTTTGCGCCTGCGTGCTGAAGCGGGCGTCGGTTACTTCCACGTAGTAGAAGCCTTCGGCGGGGAAAGTGAAATCGATGCGCGGGTCCAGCCCTGCGCCGGGGGAATCGTCGGCGCGCGCCAGTTGCTTTCCAGAGCCATCCAGAATGCGCAAGACGGGGTCGACGGCGGAACCGCAGCGGCGGGCTTCTACTTCAAAAACGCGCCGTTCGCCGGCTTTACCGGAGATGCGGAAGATGTCGCGCTCGGCTCCGCGAAGGGTGCCGTTAAGTGTTACGGGAGCCGCTCGTACGGCCTCGGCGGTTTCGATGGAATCGTTGCGATTCGGCTTCGAGTACGGCTGCGATTCCTCTTCCACCACTTCAGGGAAGGTGCCCACGGTGAGCAGTAAGACGTTTGAGATTCCTACGGCAGTCTCAATGCGAATGGGATAGACCCCGGGCTTGGCATCCGCTTTCAGTTCCACAAGGAAAGCCGCCGTACGATCCATCTGCATCATGCCGGGCTTGGGAGGAACGACCACCGGCGTAAAGGCAGCGGGCAGCGTGGAGGTGACTCGCGCGCCGTCGCCAAGATACTGGCCCACCACGGTGAGTGTGAACGGGCGCCCCAGCTCGGCGCCGCGCGGTTGGAGTTCGGTCAACACCGGCGCCGCAGCCCACGCCGCGGGCGCCAGCAGGATGAGGAATGCCGCGGAGATTTTCATCGCGAGCTCCTTGTATCGGCTTCCAACGGCACAGGGACGAACGTTCGTTTGTTCTCGCCCGTCGCCGCGTTGTACAGCCGCACCTGGCCATCGAAGCCGGCCGTGGCCAGCGTCTTGCTGTCCTGGCTGAAGGCGACAGAGTAGATGCCCGCGGTATGTCCTTTGGCCGCAGCCACAAGATCGCCGGAGTCGGCATCGTAGATGTTGACCATTGGCGCGGATCCTGCGACGGCAATGAGGTGACCGTCCGGCGACCATGCCAGCGCGGCGATCAGACCATCCTGACGCGGCAGCTTGCGGATCAGAGTGGTGTCGTCGGCGATCTTCATGTTCTTGGGCCGGTCCATCATATAGATATACGGGACACGTTCGTCGCCGCCGATGACGACGATCTCCTTGGAAGGATGCCGCGCCACGGCTGCCAGCTCGCCGCGCAGCAGATTAACGTTCTCGAGAAACGCGCCGGAAGCGGCGTCGGTCAGTTTGGCCGCGCGATCGCGCCCTACTGAGACGATGCGCTTGCCATCGCCGCCGAAGACCGTGCCCAGCACCCAGTTCTCATGGTTGCCGATCTTGAAGAGTTCCTTGCCCGTGGCCGCGTCGAGGATGCGTACCGTGTTGTCCGTACAGCCGGCAGCGATGCGCGTGCCGTCGGGCGAAAGCGAGGCGCCGAAGACGGTGTCGCCGGTGACCATGGAGGAGTGGCGCAGTTTGCCGCTGGCGGTATCCCACAATTGGATTTCGCCAAATCGCGCCGGAGTCCCGCCAGCAGCGGCGAGAGTGGCGCCATCCTTGGAATAGGCCAGCGTGAGGATGCGTTCTGAAAGACCGGCGAGGCGCTGGGGCGGCGCGCTTGGGTTATCGAGGGAATGCAGCAAAACTTCGCGATTGCCCGATACTGCCAGAGTCTTACCATCGGGTGAAAAGGCGAGCGCCGTGATGACCGGAGGCTGATGGTAGGTCACCGGCTTGCCGACGGAGATGGTTTCGCGAGCTTCTTCCGGAGTGTCGTCTTTGGCTCCGGCGGCTACCCAGCGGGCCACCAGATCAATTTGATCGGCGGGAAGTGCCGGCTGCCCCAGAGGCATCGACGGCTTCAATTCGCCCTTCAAATATTTCGCCAGCAGCGGCGGCGCGGACCCGCGTTTCCCGCCTGCTTGCATCGATTCAAAGGTGGTCAGGTCGAGTCCCGACGATTTCAGGTTGGGCTGATGGCACCCCTGGCATTGCCGTTGAATGATGGGGCGGACATCGCGGAAATAGCTGGGATCGGCCGCGTAGAGATTCGCGGCAGCGAGTCCGAGCGAGATGGCAGTCGTGGCCAGAATGGAAACGGAGGCCAAGGAATTCCTCCCCAGTTTGATGCGCTCAATTATATTACAAATGGAAACGCAACGGGTACGGCCGCGAGTTTATGGCAAGGTGGAAGGTATGGATGACGTGAGCGGACAACAATCACTGCGCTCGAGTCTTTTGTATGAGCCTCGGGAATTGGAATTTGGAACAAGTGGGCGGCGGGGCAAGGTTGTGGACTTGACGCAGTTGGAGGTCTACATCAATGCCCTGGCCGAGTTGGAGTATTTGCAATCCCTTGATGCACCGGATGGCGGCATTGTCCGCGGAGACGATTTCTTTGTGGCGCGCGACTTGCGCCCCAGTTCGACTTCCTTCGATGCAGAGCACGAGGGACGAGGCGAGATTGGGCAAGCAATTCTAGCGGCCATCCGCGATGCCGGGATGAAGGCCATCAATTTGGGAGCGATTCCTACTCCCGCGTTGACCTGCTATGCGCTGGCGCGCGGTAAGGGCAGCATGATGGTCACGGGGAGTCACATTCCATTCGACCGTAATGGATACAAGACCAACAGCAGCCGCGGGGAGTTGCTGAAGGAACAGGAAGCTCCGATCAATGAGCGCGTTCGACTCGTGCGGCAGCGGTTGTATCAGCAGCCCCTCGCGGAGTCGTTATTTACGGAACGCGGATTTCTGAAGGTCGGCCATCGGGAATTTCCGCCCGAAGATCCCGCCGCACGCGCGGCTTGGATTGCACGATTCACCGACTTCTTTCGGGGTTCGACGCTCGCCGGGAAAAGGCTGTTGGTGTACCAGCACTCCGCCGTTGGACGCGACCTTTTGGTGGAGATCCTGCAGCGCCTCGGCGCGGACGCGATCGCGGCGGGCCGTAGTTCCACGTTTGTGCCGATTGATACGGAGAACATCCGCGAGCCGCAGTTGGCAGTGATTCAGGCACTGGCCGATGAGCATGGACGTCTCGACGCGATTGTTTCGACCGATGGCGATAGCGACCGGCCTCTGGTTTTAGGGGTGGATGCGGAGTCTGGGCGGGCGCAGTTCTATGGCGGCGATCTGGTGGGCATGGTGGTGGCCGAATACTTGAAGGCCGATGCGGTGGTAGTTCCCATCAGTTGCAACGATGCTATCGACCGCGGCGCCCTGGCTGCCGTGGTGGCGCCGAAGACGCGCATTGGGTCGCCGTACGTGATTGCCGGAATGCTGGCAGCGAAGCGCGCGGGGAAGAAGCGGATTTGCGGATGGGAACCGAATGGTGGGTTCCTGACGGGTTCGGAGTTCGACCGCGGCGCCGCGGCGTTGAGTCCGCTGATGACGCGCGATGCTTATCTACCGATACTGGGTGTGTTGTTCGCGGCGACGGAACAAGGATTGACACTGGCGGAGTTGTTCGGACGCCTGCCGAAGCGATTCAGCCGCGCGGCCCTGCTGGCGGACTTCCCGCGCGCGCTCAGCGTGAAGATCGTCGACTCATTCGCACCCGGCACAAACGGCGTGAAGCAGCGCCTGGCGCAGTTCTTCACACCGGCACTGGGCTTCGGAGCCATTGCTCACGTCGACTACACCGACGGAGTGCGCGTGCTGTTCGACAACGGCGAAGTCGCGCACCTGCGGCCTTCTGGCAACGCCGATGAGCTGCGCATTTACGCCGTTGCCGACACGCAGGCAAGGGCCGATGCCATTGCCGCGTTGGGTACCGCCGAGCCCGATGGCATTCTGCGCACGATGGCGAAGTCCGTCGCCGGCTGACGGCTCAGGCGCCGCTCGACTTGCGAACCACCAACTGGCAATCGAGCAGAATGTCGCGCGCCGGCAGACCGGGATGGGCGATGCGTTCCACCATCGCCTCCACCGCCGCCTCTCCGATTTCGCGGCACGGTTGATGGATGGTGGTGAGGGGCACCGGAAGTAAGGACGCGTACTCGACGTCATCCATGCCTACGATGCGGATGTCTTGCGGAATGCGAAGCCCGAGTTCCAACAGGACCTGCATGAGCGTTCCGGCGGTGCGGTCATTGGCGCAAACGAACGCCTTGGCTCGGGTGGCGTTGAGCATGGCTCGGACTGCCGCGGGAGTGATGGCGGGCAGTCGCTGGACAAGCACCAGATCCACGGCGGCATCGTGCGAGAACAGCGCCTCGCGGTAGCCGGCGATTCGCGCTTCCACAGTGGGCGCGGCGCCTGACAGACCGACAAAGCCGATGCGCCGGCAACCCAGTTCCAGAAGGTGCTCCGTGGCGAGGTAAGCCGCGCGGCGGTTGTCCACGCCAATAAGGTCGTGCCCGCTGCGTTGGGGAAAGGACACAACATCGTGGTCAAGCAAAACCACGGGAATGCCCGCGGCATCCAGGCGCGCCGCAATCTCCTGGTTGATGCGATCCTTGGCGGCATCGAGCTCGAGCGGGGCAAAGAAAACGCCGGCTACCTTGTGCGTGATGAACTGGCGGCAAAGGCGTAGCGCCTGCTCGCCCTTGTCAGCGGCGGTGGAATCGGTTTGGCCCCACAGCAGTGCGTGCGGTGTGGCCGGACGGGCCGCCGCCATCCCCTGGCAGATGGGCCCAAAGATCTCCGTTTCACCTAGGTTCGGGATGAGCAGGCCGAACAGCAGGTCGTCCCCTTGAGGGCTGTCGATCTTCACGAAACTGCCTGAGCCGGCAACGCGCCGGATCATTCCACGCTGAGTGAGTTCCCTCAGAGCGTGGCCGACGGTGATACGGGAAGTGCCAAATTGCTGAATCAGGGCCGATTCGCTGGGCAGTTTCTGGCCCGGTTTGTATTTGCCCCCACGGATGTCGGAGGCAAGGCTCTCAAGTACTTTCTTGTACTTGGGTTCGCGAGTGGGGACTACAAGGTCATGCCGCACACCTGTCATTACAGCACTGTCATCTAAATATTGCAACTTTAGTGACAGGTTTTACGTCCAATGCATTACTGAGAGTGTTTGAAAAAGGAGAACTATGCGTAAAGAACAGAGCACGGACAGCAGAAAATATCTCCTCATGAGCGATTTTGACCAGACGTTAAGCTTCAACGATTCTGGCATTGTGTTGAGCGAAATGCTGGGAATTGATGGGTTTCCAGAACGCGTGGAAGGCTTGTCGAAGATTCACCTCGTACAGCAGGGCGGCGAGCTGGCATATCTACTTTTGCACGACCCCGAGTACCGGCGCGTGCGTAAGGAGCATCTGATCGAAGTCGGCAAGCGCATCCATCTCAAAGAAAACATCCGCCTGCTCTGCAAGTTGCTGCAGGACTTGGACGGCCACCAATTTTCGTTTTATGTCACGTCTGCCGCGCCGCAGGAAGTGATTCAATCCGCGCTGGAGGGCATTGTCCCGCCAGAGCACATCTTCGGCACACAGTTCCGTTACGACGCGGATACTGGCGAGATCCGGTCAATTGAGTGCCTCCGCGCCGGCTACGGCAAAGTCGCCGTGGTAGAAGAGCTTCGCGTGAAGCAGGCCATCGGGCACAACCGGTTGGTGTATGTCGGCGACGGCAGTTCCGACGTCCATGTCATGCTCCACGTCAACCGCCTGGATGGTTTGACCATCGCGGTTTCTGAGAACAAATACCTCACGCAGATCGCCAAGAGAACCATTTTGAGCGACGACGCGTTGTCGGTGCTGGTGCCGATTCTGGAAGACATTGTGGGTTGGGATTCGCTCCGCATCCGCGCTCTGTTTGAGGCCTATGGATTCGTGCTGCAAGAGTGGGACAAGGTGCGGACGGACTCGCTGATCATCGCGCGCGGCCCGCAGGCAGTGGAAGGGAGAGCGTAAGAAACCCTTATGATGCTAGACACTATTGGCTGGGTGGCCACCGCGGTTTTCACCAGCTCGTATTTCTTCACGAAGTCCCTGACGTTGCGGCGGATTCAAGCCTTCGCCGCGCTGATCTGGGTGGCTTATGGATTGATGTTGGGCGCCAAACCCGTGGTGGCTGCCAATGTACTCGTCGCCGGCACCGCGATTTACTCCTCCGTCGCAGAAGCTCGCCGTAAGAACACTTCCCCGTTGCAGTAAACCGCGCTGTTCCCCGCCCGCCGCCAAATTCGTATATCGTCGTTCTCTGAAGAAGGAGAGACTATGTCGTTTTGGGAAGGCAAGGTGGCCGTGGTCACCGGCGGGTCGTCGGGCATCGGCGCGGCGGTGGTGCGCGAGTTCCACGCGCTGGGCGCCAATGTCCTGCTGATGGACTTGGACGCGGCGGGAGGTCGCGACGTAGCGGCCTCCTGCGCGGGTGCGGGCAGCGTAGTAGTAGTGGAAGGCGATGTATCGAAGCGGGAAGCGGGCGTCGCCGCGGTCGCAGCCGCGACGGAGGCCTGGGGACGCGTGGATTTCCTGGTTAACAATGCGGCCAGCTTTATCGGCAAGGGCCTCGACGTGACAGATGCGGACTGGAATCGCAGCCTCGGCGTCAACGTCCAGGGCTACGCCAATATGATGCAAGCCTGCCATCCGGCAATGGTTCGCAGCGGCGGCGGCGCAGTAGTGAACGTGGCAAGCATCTCAGCCTACATCGCACAGCCCAACCGCTGGACCTACAACGCGTGCAAAGGCGCGATTGTGGCGTTGACACGCTGCCAGGCCTTGGACTTGGCAAAAGATGGAATCCGCGTAAATTCAGTGAGCCCCGGTTGGATCTGGACGCGTGAAGTGGACAAGGCGGCGAAGGGCGACCGGGCGCGCTGGGAGCCGGTGTGGGGCCGCTTCCACATGCTGCGGCGCTGCGGAGAACCGAAGGAAGTCGCCGATGTGATCGTGTACTTGTGCAGCGGCAAGGCGACGTTTGTGACAGCCGCCGACATCGCCGTGGATGGCGGTTACCGGGGCATGGGCAGCGAAGGCCTGGGCGATGACGCGGAGTACGCCGGGTCGGAGTAACGGCGCCAGGCGGCCATCGAACGCCGCAGATTCTCCTCGCGATCGCCCTTGATGTTGAAGCACTGCAGTCCCATTGCGCCCTGGTAGCCGAGTTCGCCGAGCGTGGCGAGAAAACGCTTTACATCGAACTCACCGCGATCGAGCGTTTGGATGAGACGATCCCAGTCGCCTTCGTGGTCGGCGCCGTTGATCAATACCAAGCGAGTATGCGGCACAGCCTCGGCGAGGCGGGTTTGCATATTGGCTTCGTCGCCGCTGCGCAGCCAGTGACAAAGGTTGAAGACGATGCCGACGTTGGGCCGGTCGATCAACTCGCGAAGGCGCAGGGCATGCTCGACGCGTGCCATGTGGAAGCCGTAGTGATGGTAAAGGGCGACGTGCAAGCCCGCCTCCGCCGCCATACCTGCCACATCCCGAAGCACCGGAATTACTATGACGTCGCCGTTGGGGGCCTTTCCGTTAACCGTGAACGTGACGATCGCGCCAGTGCCCTTCAGGTGGCGTACCGCGTCGGGTAAACCAGGGTCGTAGCCCGGCGCCGGGTCCGAAAGATCCATGCCTGTGTAGAGACCCAGCACGCTAAGGCCTCGGGCCCGATGCGCCGCGACAAGTTCGGGAATTGCCTTCGTACCCGCATAGAGCAGGCCGGCATAACCCGTTCGAGCCGCAAGGTCCACCTGCTCGTCAATAGAAAGCACGCCGCGGCCGGTGCCATTGTCAAACACAAAAAGCGGCTTGGCACCGGCATACAAAGGGACAGCCGGAGCGAGTATGGATGCGAGGAAGTGCCGCCGGGACTCCATACTGCCACTGTGGCATAAATCCTGTTGCCCCTATTGACCATAGCCCGATACCGGCACCGCCTGCGGACTCTGCGGGGCGTTGTCGTTAAATACGAGGGAGGCCGTCCGTAAACCCTTCGCTATAGGTGTGAAGGTGAAGACTGTGTTGCAGGTTGCGCCCGCTGCCAGGGTTCCAACGCAGGTGCCCCCAGTAATTGTAAAATCGGTTGGGTTCGCGCCAAGAAGGACATAGAAATCGGTCGTCACGATATTGCCGGCCAGCATCCCGTTGTCGTTGATGGCATAAACCATCGTCTTGTTCTCTATGCCATCCGTCTCAAAACCAGGGCAACTAACACTGGGAAAGACGGCGCCAGAATGGACAAATGGATACGACGCGGAGACTCCGGAGCGTGTCTGCCAGAAACCTGCGGTGGCGCCCACATTGTTTTGGGCCCCATGGATTGGAGAGTACGCTCAGTTGTAAGTCGCCGATGCCGGGAAAATTGGAGAATGCCGACGTTCCAACCGGGTTAAGATCGGCGCCTCCTCCAAGCAAGTCCATATACGCGAAAACGCGGGAGTTGTTCACCGGACCAACCGCCGGAACGATCGCTTCCGACGTCAACTGGTTTACTATGTTGCCGGATTGATCCATCACAAACAAATGGTTACCCACGCTGGCGCTCAAATCGTGGCCGTCGTTGATCCCATAGACGGTCAGCGAAACGGTCGGCGAACCCGGGTTGTCGACGCGCACATAAGTGCCATCCGCCTTCCTCACGAAGCCATGGGTGGTCCCAATAGCGTCGGGATAGGTGCCGGCAACTTCTCCCAGATTATTGATGGTGGCCGCCATCGTCCACGCAGCGCGACGAGACAGGAGACCTTCATGCTCCGTAGAGTCGCACCGCGACAAAACGGTTCACCAATCTGATCCGTCTTGACTGATAGGAATCCTAGCAGTACCAAGGAAATGCCCTGGTCGTTTTATCAACATATTCCGATGTGGTAGACTGCCCGCTGTCACACTTCAAAGGTGACCAAGAGGTGAACTATGAG
>JBDTMC010000209.1:0-12699 GCA_039934475.1 Bryobacteraceae bacterium
CTGCTTGGGATTCGCGCCATGACCCTCACCCATTTCCGCAACAACAATTGGGCCGACTCCTCCACAGACAAGCCGCAGCACAATGGCCTCACGGATTTCGGCCGCGACGTCGTCCGTGAGATGAACCGCATGGGCATGATCGTAGACATTTCGCATGTCTCCGACAAAACCTTTTACGACACGCTTGAAGTGACCACAAGACCGGTTATCGCCTCCCACTCCTCTTGCCGCGCCCTCACCGATGTCCCGCGCAACATGACCGACGACATGCTGCGCGCCTTGGCCAAAAACGGTGGTGTCGTGGGCATTGCGTTCGCGCCCGGCTTCGTCAACACCTACGACGCCAGTGCCGAGATGGCGGAGATCACTCGCATGGCCGAACGCGAGTCCCCCCTCGCTGGGCGCGCGCTCGACGACTACGCCCGCGAAGAGCACTTTCGCGACTTCGGCTCCACGCCGCGTACGGTCAAGGCGACTCTTCAGGATGTCGTCGATCACATCGATCACGCCGTCAAAGTGGCGGGCATCGACCATGTAGGCATAGGTAGCGACTTCGATGGAATCGGCAGCGTGCCCAAAGGGCTCGAAGACGTCGCCCACATGCCGGCGCTCACCACGGCTCTACTGAAGAAAGGCTACTCCGAGGCAGACATCCGCAAGATCATGGGACTCAACATGCTCCGCGTGTATCACCAGGTGGGCATTCATTAGCCGCCCAAAGCCGCCGAAACAATCGGTTGCGCCTCTGCCAGAATCCGGCTCAAGTGATCCTCGCTGATAAAGCTCTCCGCATATACCTTATAGATGTTCTCCGTCCCTGACGGGCGCGCCGCGAACCATCCGTTAGCCGTCACTACTTTCAAACCACCGATGGGTTCGTTATTGGCCGGCGCCCGGGTCAGCTTCTGCGTAATCGCTTCGCCGGCCAGGGTCGACGCAGTCACCGCGTCGGCGGACAGCTTCTTCAGCGCATTCTTCTCTTCCGGCGTCGCCGGCGCGTCCACTCGGCGGTAATATGGCATGCCGAACTGCGCGGCAAAAGCGGCGAAGTGTTCCGACGGATCTTTGCCCGTCACGGCGCTGATCTCGGCCGCCAGCAAGTCCATGATGATGCCGTCCTTGTCCGTAGTCCACGCGGTGCCGTTCCGTCGCAGGAAAGACGCCCCCGCGCTCTCTTCTCCGCCGAACCCGTAGGAGCCATCCAGCAAACCCTGCACAAACCATTTGAAGCCAACCGGCACTTCGGCAATCTTCCGGCCGATCGACGCCGTCACTCGGTCAATAATCCCGCTCGAAACCAGCGTCTTGCCCGCTACAGCGTTCGCCGGCCACTCCGGCCGGTGCGTGAAGAGGTACCAGATCGCCACTGCCAGGTAGTGGTTCGGATTCATCAAGCCACGCGGCGTCACAATGCCATGCCGGTCGCTGTCCGGATCGTTGCCGAACGCGAGGTCGTAGTTGTCCTTCATGGCCACCAGTTTCGCCATCGCATACGGGCTCGAACAGTCCATGCGAATCTTGCCGTCATGATCGACCGACATAAACGAAAACGTCGGATCCAGAACTTTGTTTACCACCGTGACATTCAGTCCGTACTTCGCGATGATCGGTTCCCAATAGGGCAGGGAAGCCCCGCCCAGCGGATCGGCCGCCAGCCTCAGGCCGGAGCCGCGCACCGCGTCCATGTCCACCACGTTCCCCAGGTCGTCGACGTAGGGCTGGATGAGGTCGGCGGCGTGCGTGGTATCCGCAGCCATCGCCGTCGCCAGCGTCACCCGTTTCACGGCGCTACTCCCCGCGGAGAGAATCGCGTTCGCGCGGTCCTCCACCCATTGCGTCACCCCCGTGTCCGCCGGACCGCCATGCGTCTCGTTGTACTTGAAGCCGCCATCTGACGGCGGATTGTGCGAAGGCGTGATCACGATTCCGTCCGCGAATCCCGCTGAGCGGCCCCGGTTGTAAGTCAAAATTGAATGCGAAACCACTGGCGTCGGCGTGACGCCGCCTCCCCGTTGAATGATCGTATTCACGCCATTGGCGGCCAGCACCTCCAACGCCGTTTGCTGCGCCGGTTCCGACAGCGCATGGGTATCCTTGCCCATATAGAGAGGTCCGTCGATGCCCTTGCTGGCCCGGTACTCGCAGATCGCCTGCGTGATGGCAGCGATATGGGACTCCGTAAATGAGCCATCCGAAGAAGTGCCCCGATGCCCGCTGGTGCCAAAGCTGACCCGCTGCCGTGGATCGGCCATATCAGGCTTGCGGTCATAGTAGTCGCCCACCAGGCGATTGACATCAATCAGTAACGACTTCGGCGCGGGCAGGCCGGCTAAAGGACTAAGGTTACCCATGCCTCACATGGTAAAGCAGGTTGCGGGGTGTGATGGGGAGTGGGGCGGCAAATGTTCGCTATGACATCGCCTTGAGCCTCAGCGTACACCCGCCAGGCAATTCGGTGACAGACGGAAGTGTCCCCCGTGGAAGTCTCCATGAAACCACGAATCATTTCACGGGGGGACACTTCCGTCTGTCACCGAATTACCTGGCCAACACCGAACTTGCCGACTGGACTGGGCGCTACCTAATTCAGTTTCCCAGTAGACTGACCGGAACTCCGACGCCCGTCAAGAAGTCCCAGCCCGGGCGGGCGTGGACTCCAATAGCTTGTCCCCGAGTGATATCCCGCAAGGCAGATGCATTGCCCAAGTCGCCGTAGATCGTGGCGAGCGCCTCAGCCGTGCTGTTCTCCGTGCTTCCGCGCCGATTCAAAATGGCGGCCCAGCCCGCGAGGCCAGTCCCCGTGTTCCCCGAGAACTGCCAACCTGGTGGGACGTCGAACGGTGTCGTGTCGTAATAGAGGACCGCCCCGATCAGCGGATCGGCCGCAAAGGCCACGTCCGGAATGCCGCGCTTGCTCCCGACAATACTCTGTATACCGTCCTGATAGGCCGGGCGCGGCCAGAACGCGCTTGTACCTCCAGTCCAGAACGTAGAGGCCGGCTCCCCGACAAAGTTGCCCTGGCTGTCGCGAAAGATTCCGGTTCCGCCCACGGCGATGACGTTGGGCGAGAGCGCCGGATATTCCAGGAAGCCAGGAGCGCCCTGGCTGTCGGCCAGGTAGACCACCCCCGGGCTGGTGAAGTCGGGATCGATGTTGGAATCCGAGGCGCTCTCCGGAGATCCGAACGGCAGAATCACCTGACCCCGGCCGAGCGGCGAGGTGGCGATGATCTGGTTGGCGACATGAACAGCCACCCGCAAGTCGCCCCAACCCGCGCTTGCCGCTTCCACCAGGACAACGGTGGCGTTCGGCGCGAAGGCGTGTGCATACTCCACAATGCCGGAGGCGTTAGCGGCCCACAATCCGTCTACCGGAGGCGCTATCCCGGCCGCATAGACCTTCCGAAAGCAAGGATTGGAGGCATTGCACTCCGGCAGCCCGAATTGTCGCGAGAAGGCCGTCAGGTCCACGCCCGCCGTGGGATAGTCGAAGGCGTTCACAATCGCAATGATGCCATTACCGCCATGGGGCACCGCCGTCGTGCCATTCACCGGACAGCCTGAAACCAGGGTTGACACCAGCCGGTAGACGCATGCCAGCGACGTGGGAGTCTCCCAGGGCGGCCGGTCAAAAGCGCTCGTGAGATCTCCCGCCGCCCGGGCTCCCTGGTGGTGCGGGCGAACGCCAGCCGGCGTCTGGGCCGATATCGAGAGGCCCGCTGAAGCTAACAACGTCACGGTTGTCGCTAATCGAAAACACCTCACCAGTCACCTCCTGTGCGGCCGGTCCACCCGTTCCCGAGAATGCCATCATTTGGATGATCGGGCTACGGCGGAAGTGAAAACAAGTTGTTAAATGAATGGTTGACACCTTCTGCCCCAGGTGCCAAATTTACGCAGAAGAGAAATAATGTGCCTGCCAAACCACCTGCAAGAAGAACAACGGCCGGCAAAAGATTGAAAGGACATTGGCCACCTGTTTGCAATGTCCTTCAGGAAATGAATCACGAAGGAGCTCCGAATGGCCGAAGACAATAAACTGAGTGGACCCGATCTAAAGGCGGGCCTGGAATTCAGCAAGCTCACAGAAAACGAACCATTTCTCGGCCACTACGAAGGCGAGCCCGTGATCCTCGTGCGCCAAGGCGATCGCGTTTCTGCCCTCGCCGCCACCTGCACGCATTACGGCGGACCGTTGGCCGAAGGCCTCGTAGTAGACAACACCATTCGGTGCCCTTGGCATCACGCACGCTTCAATGTCCACACTGGCGAAGCGGAAGGCGCTCCAGCGCTGAATCCGGTGTCGTGTTTTCATGTCCGCCGCCAGGGGAGTACGGTCGCCATCACCGGAAAGGCGGAGCCGGATTTTCACGTTGTCTTCCCGCAAAACCCTTCATCGATCGTGATCATTGGCGCTGGGGCAGCCGGAGCCGCTTGCGCCGACATGCTCCGCACAAAGGGTTATAGCGGACCGGTCACGCTTGTTGCAGACGAGCAGCCCGGACCCGTCGACCGTCCCAATCTCTCCAAGGATTACCTGGCCGGCTCGGCGCCGGAAGAATGGATTCCCCTGCGCACCCCTGATTACTATAAGTCGATCGACGTCGACTTAGTTACCGGCACTCCGGCGATTCAAATTCGCCCCAGCGAACACAAGGTTTCCCTGCGCGACGGCCGGAACCTAAGCTACGGCGCGCTCCTGCTCGCCACTGGGGCGGAGCCCCGTACGCTCTCCATCAAAGGCTCGAATTTGCCCCACGTCTTTCGCCTCCGGACCCTTGCGGACAGCAACGCCATCATCGCGAAGGCACAGCAGGCACGAAACTGCGTGGTCATCGGATCCAGCTTCATCGGGCTCGAAGTCGCCGCCTCGCTTCGTACCCGTGGGCGTGAGGTTGCTGTCATTAGCCAGGACTCCGTCCCCCTCGGAAAAATTCTGGGCGATGAACTGGGTCGCTTCGTCCAGAGGCTTCACGAGAAACACGGAGTTCGATTCCTGCTCGGCACCAAACCGCAAGAGATTCTACCCGACAAGATTGACGTCGGCCAGGGACATACCGTCGATGCCGACCTGGTCGTCCTCGGAGTCGGTGTCTCGCCACGAACTTCCTTGGCCGATGAGGCGGGCCTTACGGTCGACAACGGTGTCGTTGTGGATGAGATGCTTCGTACGAGTGCCTCGGATGTCTTTGCAGCGGGCGATATCGCTCGCTATCCGGAACCCGTTTCGGGAGAACAAACGCGGATAGAACATTGGGTCGTAGCCGAACGGCAGGGACAGGCTGTCGCACGCTCGATGCTGGGCATCGGCGGTCCTTTCCGTCAAACGCCTTTCTTCTGGAGTCAGCACTACGATGTCCAGATCTCCTACGTGGGGCATGCATCAAAATGGGATGACTGCGAAATCGAAGGCGATCTCGAGAAGCAGGACGCTTGCGCTGTCTATCGCCGGGCGGAGAAAATCATTGCCGTCGCGACAATCGGTCGAGACCTCCTGAGCCTGCGAGTGGAAGCTGCGATGGAAGCCGGCAGAGCGTCGGATCTCGACTCACTTCTTCGCGCCGATGGCTGACCCGTAGTTTCAACGCCGTTTGCTGCGCCGGTTCCGACAGCGCGTTGGTATCCTTGCCCATATAGAGCGGGGCCTTGGCACTGGACAGTTAGTGTCTGCACGGCAAATCGGGATTCGGCTGTCGTGACTTTTCCTGACTGTAATTGTGGTAACTTTGGTGCGCGGCGATTTCGAATGACCGATCGTGCAGCGGTCCAGACATCAAAGTCACCACCGCTGAAAAAGGAGCAGGCATGGGAGACAAGGGTGGGAAGAAAGACAAGGAAAAGAGCAAGCAACAACAGTTGACGAAACAGAAACAAGACGAGAACAAAAAACACGACAAAGCCAC
Source organism: Bryobacteraceae bacterium (assembly GCA_039934475.1). Lineage (GTDB taxonomy): Bacteria > Acidobacteriota > Terriglobia > Bryobacterales > Bryobacteraceae > JBDTMC01. Next base: position 5,904 of record JBDTMC010000209.1, read on the forward strand.
GGTGAAGAAGCCGTAGCAGGCCCACATAACGGCCGATTCTTGGGCGCTCCGAACGGTTCTGATCGGCCGGTGCGCGCTCGCGTTCTGAAATTGCGGGAGCACGAGATGGCTGTCGCCACAGCCGTTACGCGCTGGCGGACGATCATCCACTTGGATCCAGTGCAGGAGAGATTGTCAGCATGAGAATCAGCCGAAAAGTCCTTCCGCTTCAGGTGGCGCTTCTAGCCGCCCTCTGCGCTCCCGCGTCCCTCGCACAAAGGCTACCCACCGGCGCCGCCATCGACGCCGAAGTGGGCAAGATCATGACCCGCACCCACGCCAAGGGCATGGCCGTTGCGGTGATCGACCACGGCAAGGTTGGCTACGTCCACGCGTACGGCGTGCGCAACGCCAAGGGAGACCCGCTAACTGCGGACACTGTCATGTATGGCGCTTCGCTCACCAAGACGGTGTTTGCCTACACCGTCATGCAACTGGTTGATCAGCGCAAGTTAACTCTCGATACACCGCTGAAGGACGATCTGGACAAGCCACTGCCGGAGTATGCTCCCGATCCGGTCTTCCCGGACAAATATGGGCCATACAAGGATCTGGCGGGCGATTCGCGTTGGCAGAAGATCACGCCGCGTATGTCGCTCACCCATTCAACTGGCTTCGCCAACTTCTGGTTCATTGAGCCCGATCAGAAGCTGCGCATCCATTTCGAGCCCGGCAGCCGCTACAGCTATTCGGGCGAAGGTTTCATCCTTCTTCAATTCGCCATCGAACATGGCCGCACGGCGCAAGGCTTGGGGCTCGATGTCGGCGCTCTGACCAAGGCCAATTTCCAGCGTCTTGGCATGACCCGCACCAGCCTCGTCTGGCGTGATGATTTCGCCGGAAATCTAGCGGATGGCTGGAACGATCAGGGGCAACCGCAGGAACATGATCAGCGTAGCAAGGTGCGCGCGGCGGGCTCAATGGACACCACGATTTCGGATCTCCCGAAATTCGTTGCCGCTCTCGTTCGCGGAGATGGCCTCAGCGCCGCCTCCCGCGCTGAGATCACAAAGCCGCTACTGCATATCGGCAGTGCCCATCAGTTTCCCCCCTTTCTTCCCGACTTACCAGAGAAGGATCAACGCAAGGACCTGTATGCCGGCCTCGGAGTGGTTGTCTTCGACGGGCCGCAGGGCCACGGCTTTTATAAGGGCGGCCACGACGGTCAAACCGCCAACACAATCGTCTGCGTCGAAGCCCGTCAGCGTTGCGTCGTCATCCTTTCGAACGACGTTCGCTCCGAAGCCGGATTCCCCGATCTGGTCAGATTCATCCTCGGCGACACCGGAGTTCCCTATGACTGGGAATATGGCGATCACGCTGGAAAGTCGTGAGCGGCGCTCGCGGAGGATGATCTGCGTTCCCCTGAAATGATCCGCGGCTCGATATAAACTATCGACGAGACTCAAAGTAACCTGCCCATGTCGAACCGAAGAAAGTTTTTGCAAACCCTGAGCCTCGCCTCAGGAGTCGCCCCATCGCTCACCGCCGTGCAGACGCCTCCGGCGAAGGACACCGCGCCAGCAACGCAAGCTCGTCCTCCGCGCGTGCGCTACCCTCGCGTCTTCACCCACGAAAAACTGGCCATGCTCGCCTTTCCACTGGGTGGCGTTGCCGCGGGCTCCATCAGTCTCGGCGGGCGCGGCAACCTCCGCGATTGGGAGATCTTCAACCGGCCCGACAAAGGTCTTGCCCCCGGCTATGCTCTCCCCTCGCTCTGGGTTCAGATGGGCAACGCAAAACCAGTCGCCCGCGTCCTCGAAGCGCGCTACCTCCCGCCCTACGAAGGCTCCAGCGGCCTCGGCTCCGATAACGCTCCCGGACTCCGTCGCATGGAAGGCGCCACCTTCACCGGCCAGTATCCTCTCGCCCACATCGCCTTTCGCGATGCCCGCGTGCCCGTGAAAGTCTCGCTCGAAGCTTTCAGCCCCTTCATCCCTCACAACGCCGATGACAGCGGGCTCCCTGTGGCCATCCTCCGCTACAAGGTCCGTAACCCAACGACGGAAGCCGCCAAAGTCTCCATCGCGTGGTCGCTTGAGAACATGGCAGGCCAGGACGGCCGCGAGGCGCTACTCCAACAGCAAGGCTTGCTCCACGGCGTCACTATGAGTAACCCGGCCCTACCCGCGGACCATGAACGCAAGGGTTCCTTCACGGTTGCCGTCCTCGACGATGCCGGCGGTAACATCACGTCCCTTCGCGGCTGGCCCCTCGGGCGCTGGTGGAATTCGCCGATGCTCTTCTGGGACGACTTCACCGCCGACGGCCTGCTGGGACCGGAGGCGGCGCAGCGCGGCCCCGTCGGAGCCATCTGCCTGCAACGCGAGATCCCCGCCGGCGCCGAAGTTGAGTACACGTTTCTGCTCACCTGGCACTATCCCAACCGCACTCCGGAACGCTGCGGCTGGCGCGCTTCGAAGGGCGACGAAAAGGTCGTCATCGGCAACTGGTATTCCGCTCGCTTTCCCGACGCCTGGGCCGCCGCCGTCTATGCCGCGGAGAACCTCCCGCGTCTGGAAAAAGCTACCAAGCAGTTCGCCACCGCCCTCCGCGACACCACGCTACCGCCTGCCGTCAAAGAGGCGGCTTCGGCTAACTTCTCCACCCTCGCCACGCAGACCTGCTTCCGCACTGCCGACGGTGAGTTCCATGGCTTTGAAGGATGCAGCGATCACCAGGGCTGTTGCACCGGCAACTGCACTCACGTCTGGAACTACGAAACCACCACCGCCTATCTTTTCCCCTCCCTCGCCAAATCGCTGCGCAAGGCGGCCTACGGGCACTCAGTGGATGAAGACGGAGCCATGCACTTCCGCCAGGTGCTTCCCGATGGCAAGGAACGCTCCGGGTTCGCCGCGGCCGACGGCCAGATGGGCCAACTCATCCACACTTACATGGACTACTTACTAAGTGGCGATCTGGAGTGGTTACGCGCCATTTACCCCACAGCCAAGAAGACCATGGAGTATTGCTGGCTCCCCGGCAGTTGGGATGCTGATCGCGATGGCGTCATGGAAGGGGTTCAGCACAACACCTACGACGTGGAATTCTACGGACCCAATCCGCAGTGCGGCATCTACTATCTGGGCGGCTTGTGCGCCATGCGCGAGTTGGCCCTCGCTGTGGGCGACGACGCGATGGCATCCGAGTGCGCGCGCCTCTTTGAGAGCGGGCGCCAGTGGATCGATGCCAACCTCTTCAACGGCGAATACTACATCCAAAAGGTGCGTGGCCTGCCGCGCGAGAAGATCATTAAAACGGCCATGAGTTCGATGGGCTCTGCCGATACCCAGAACCCGGAATACCAGGTGGGCGATGGCTGCCTGGTGGATCAGATGGTGGGCCAGTATTTGGCGGAGGTCGCCGGTCTGGGCGCCTTGGTCGATCCCGCGCACTGCCGCAAAACGCTCCAATCCATCTATCGCTATAACTACAAGCGCAACCTTTACGATCACGATTCCGTACAGCGCATCTTTGCCTTGAACGATGAGGCAGCCATCATCATCTGCGACTACGGCAAGGGCACGCGCCCACACATTCCCTTCCCGTATTGGGCCGAAGTCATGACCGGGTTTGAGTACTCCGCGGCCACGCACATGATGTATGCCGGCATGGTCAAAGAGGGTGTGGAGTGCGTGGAGAACATCCGCGCCCGCTACGACGGCGAACGCCGCAATCCGTGGAACGAAGCCGAATGCGGACACCACTACGCGCGCGCCATGGCCGCGTGGTCCGGCGTTCTGGCGCTCAGTGGCTTCCGCTATGATGGGGCAATGAAAGAGATTGAGGCGTTGCCGCGCTGGAAGGTCACGGCCTTCCAATCCATCTGGATGACGGCCACCGGCTGGGGCATGTTCCAGCAATCGGGTGGCAAGACCACGGTGCATGTCCTCTCCGGGCGCCTCCCTCTACGGTCCGCCATCGTGCCGGCCGGGGCCGCCTCGGCCACTCTCGACGGCCAGCATGTCCCGGTCAAAGTAACCCAGGCGAAAGGCCAGTCGCGACTCCAGTTTGTCGAGGATATCGTGGTCGCCGAAGGAGGCACCCTTGTCTTCCAAGCCTGATACACGGCCGGTGATTGTCCTGGTGGGCGGCTTCCTCGGCGCCGGCAAAACGACATTATTGATTCGAGCGGCACAGGAGTTGACAGCCGACGGCGTGAAGGCCGTTTTGATCACCAACGACCAGGGTGGGAGCCTGGTGGATACGGACTTTGCCCAAAGCGCGGGCATCCGTACCGGAGAAGTGATCGGCGGCTGTTTCTGCTGCCGCTTTTCCGACTTAGTCGCTCAGGCGCGCCAGTTACGCGAGTATGCGCCCCAAGTAATCCTCGCCGAGCCGGTGGGCAGTTGCACCGACATCGTCGCCACCACCGTGCGCCCGCTGGAGCAGATTTACGCGGCTGAATTCCGCGTCGCCCCTTTCACGGTGCTGGTGGACCCGCACCGCACGGCTGCGATTGAAAGAGACCCCTCAGCGGCGTTCCTCTACCGGAAGCAGATCGAAGAGGCCGACTTACTCTGTTACACTCACTCCGACTTACCAGGTGAATTCACGCCCATCGCCGGGCGGTCGGTTCGCAAACTGAGCGGGCGAACCGGCGAAGGCGTGCGGGCGTGGCTCAATGAAGTCCTCAGCGGCGCGGCTATGCCCAAGCACCGCGTCATGGATATCGATTACGCCGTGTATGCCGAGGCCGAAGCCGCATTGGGCTGGGTGAACTGGGAAGCCGAAGTGAAACTCCGGCGGGCCGCGATGCCGGCTGCCGTCTTAGGTCCGCTGTTTGACGACATTGACGCGCAGCTTACTAAGTCCGGCGAACGCATCTTCCATCTGAAGGGCACCGCAGCGGGTGGGACAGGCACCGTGAAGGCGGCAATCACCGCCAATGGCGACCAGCCGGCCGTGGAAGGCAACCTCACCGCCGCGCCCGTACGCAGCCTTCGTCTGCTGGTCAACCTGCGGGCGCTGGGAGAACCGTCGGTCCTGTTGGCGGCCATCAATGAATGCGCTGCCCGCATCGACGGATCGGTGGATGTCCGGCATTCCGAAGCGTTCCGGCCTTCGCCGCCCAAACCGGAATTTCGCGTCGCCTGATTAGTTTACCTACCGAAAAGCAATGCGCCCCGTCTGATCCAAGCGATGCTGCGCCACATCGTTGTATTCGCCGTCGCCGTTGTCTCTGCCCACGCAGTTACAATTCCCCCCGACTCGCCACGTTGGGAACTCGAAGGGGAAGCCAAGCCGGCTGACTACCAGGGCCGCAAGTGCCTGTTCCTCGATGGCGGCGGCGCTACTGTGAAGGATCTCGAGATGCGTGACGGAGTCATCGATGTCGATGTGTCAACCCCAGCCAACCGCGGCTTCTTCGGCATTCAATTCAGGATTGCCGGTGACAACGCCAACGCCGAATGGGTCTATCTACGGCAGCATAAGTCCGGTCTTCCCGACGCCCTGCAATACACGCCGGTGCTGAACACCGGCCTCAACTGGCAGCTCTACAACGGGCCGGGATTCACCGGCGCGGTCGATATCCCGAAGGATACGTGGTTCCATATGCGCCTCGAGGTGACCGGAGCGCAGGCTAAGCTTTACGTGAAGGACATGGACAAACCCGCGCTTGTGATGACCGACTTAAAAAGCGGTGTCCAGAAAGGCCAGATCGCGCTTGCCGTCTTGACGGGCGCGACGTACTTCTCCAATTTCGAAGTTCGGACGACGCCCGACGTTCCCTGGGAGCGCCACTGGCCGGATATGCCGAAAGGCACACTTACTAAGTGGAGTCTCTCTCCTGCCTACGATGCCTTGACTCGCAATCCGGAGAAGACCCTGGACGCGGCCGAAGGCGGCACCATCCACTGGCAGGAGGTTGAGGCGGAGCCCCCCGGCATCGTGCCGATCAACCGCTATCGCGAGAGCCCCCATCCCAGAATCACCTTTGCGACCGACTTCTCCAAACGCCTCGACCCTCAGCCGGGCACGAAGCTGGCGTACGCGCGGACCGGCATCGACTCCGATCTCGACCGGGTGAAGAAGCTCGCCATCGGCTACAGCGACGACGTCAGCGTCTTCCTGAACGGCAAGATCCTCTTCCGCGGCCGCAGCGCCCAGAAGTTCCGCGACCCCGGATTCCTGGGCATCATGAACCCGGAAAATGACACGCTCTACCTCCCGCTCCGCAAGGGCCGCAACGAACTCATGCTCGCAGTCAGCGAACTCGGCGGCGGCTGGGGCTTCATCTGCCGCTTGGAAGAGGTCGGCGAGTAGACTCCCCGGCTAATCGCTGAAACGCCAGGGGACGATTGGCGTTTCTCCCACACGGACTTCTTCGATATAGCTCCCGCTGTGCTTCGATGGCGCCGTGCCGCTGGATGCGTAGGCCGGGCTGTGGCATACCCGGTACGACAGGATGTGGCGCCACTTCCCATCCTTAAGACGAATGGTCATTCCGTTTGGGTGGTCCGCCATCCACTTGTCCGGGTGCTCGCCTTCGCCTCGCTGCGCCGAGGGCGGTTCGCCAAAGTCTTTCAAACAGTCGCGAATCAGTCGGGGAGCCTCAATCGCCGTGCGGTCGGGAGTGAGTGGCCAGATCACGAGCTTCTCGCGGCCACGCCCTTTCTTCAGCGTCTCGGGTACAAAGGGTTTCTTATTGGTGAGGTGTTGATGCGAGCTGAAAGCCCAGCGCGGGCATTGCGCTCCCTGATCGGCGACAGGTAAAAGGTCGCAATACGTCTTAACTGTCGTCTAAAAACGC
>JBDTMC010000210.1:0-12696 GCA_039934475.1 Bryobacteraceae bacterium
CCCGAAGGAGAATCTCCCTGACAATATGCGCAGCGGCTTCAAGCCCATCCCCACGAAAATTCCGGGGGTGAACTTCACGGAAGTGCTGCCGGAGCTGGCGAAGGTGAACGACAAGTTCACGATGATCCGCTCGATGAGCTACACGCCCAACGGCTTGTTCAATCACACCGCGGCCATCTACCAGATGCTCACCGGCTATCCGCCGGACCGCGTGTCCCCCTCGGGCCAGTTGGAACCGCCGAGCCCGGCCGACTTCCCCACCGCCGGCAGCCACGTCTCCAAGTTGAAGCCTCCCACCGAAGCGGTGCTACCGTTTGTGGAACTGCCGCGTCCGCTGCAGGAATCGGGCATCATCGGCAAGGGTGGCTCGGCCGGCTTCCTCGGCAAGGCGTACGATCCGTACCGTCTCTATCAGGACCCCGCCAAGCCCATCAAGACGGAAGACCTGACGCTGCGCAAGGACGTTGGCCAGGACCGCTTGAAGGACCGTTTCGAACTGCTGAAAGGCATCAACGGTTCCATGCCCGACCTGGAGAAGGCTTTGAAGGATTACGCCATTGATGAATATTATGGCAAGGCCTTCGACCTGGTTCTCTCCGGCAAAGCGCGCGCGGCTTTTGAACTCAGCCACGAATCGGACAAAGTTCGCGAACGCTACGGCATGACGACATTCGGCCAGGGCGTGTTACTCTCGCGCCGCTTGATCGAAGCCGGCACTCGCTTCGTACAGATGAACTGGCCCTCGGTGGCGAACGGCAATCCCGAGATCGACGCCTGGGACACGCACGCCGCCAACTTCGGCCCGCTGAAGAACCTCCACTGTCCAAAGCTCGACCGCGGCTTGTCCGCGCTGCTTGAGGACATGGACGAGCGTGGCATGTTGAAGGAGACGCTGGTAGTAGCCGTTGGTGAATTCGGCCGTTCGCCGCGCGTCGGCGTCAGTACCTCCGGCAACTCCAACGCCCCCGACGGCCGCGACCACTGGCCCTATTGCTACAGCGCCGTCATCGCCGGTTGCGGCATCAACCGCGGCTTCCAATACGGCGAATCCGACGCCACGGCCTCCTCGCCCAAGGACAAGCCGGTCCATCCCAACGACCTGCTGGCCACGGTCTACTACGCACTGGGCATCGACCCCGACATGGAAATCCGCAACCACCTGAACCAGCCCCGCGAGTTGGTGAAGGGCAAGGTTGTCACGGATCTCTGGAGCTAGTTGAGGGCAGGGCGAATGCGTTCCTGGAAGGGAAGTCGCCGGATCGGTCGGAGACATCCGTAGACGAGTTACTTCGCCCTTGCTCCTCCGCCACCGTGGCCAGACGGCGTGGCCGCAAGGTGCCCTGCCGCATCGGGATGATTGAGGAGCTTCGCGACTCAACAGTCGGCACTGCTAAAACTGTCGATAGGTTTATCGAGCACGCCACACTCAAGTCCGCGCCGTACCTGCGCCATGAGCTCAAAACATGGATAAACAGCATGCCCACCAGTTGCTCGACCGGCTTGATCGCGGCCAGCTTGAGGCAATTGGCCATCTTCTGGAAGTCATGGTCGATCCCGTCGTCCGCGCCATTGCCGCGGCCCCGATCAACGACGAACCGGTGACGGAAGACGATCGCCGCCGGTTTCAGGAAGGAAAAGCCTGGCTTGCGAAGCGCGGAGGCAAGGGCATTCCGATGCAAGAAGTTCTTGCGCAGAATGGCATCGCTTCAGACGATCTCAGGTAATGCCGTCTTGCAGCATCGAATGCCTTGACGCCTTCGGCAATGTCACCTGTTTGAGGGTATTCTTGCGGTTCTCCCATACCGGCGGGCGTGACGTCAAACGCTGTATGACGAAAATGGCCGAAGCGTTCCAACCGCGCTTGGGTGATTGCCATGTCCTGTTCACGCTGAAAGCGAATGCGGCGTGGATCTTCGGCATTCGCTACCTATCCGAAGCTTATCGGTAGGACGATCTGCAGTTCACTTGGATCCGTCCTTTCCAGCCCGGGTGTTCCGCCGGTCTATCTTCCCCCCCGATCGCAATCCGCCTGCCGAAGCAGGTCTCATGCTGAGCTAAAGTAGGTCTTTGGAGAATGCTGCATTCCGGTCCCCCGCGCGCGTGAGTGGCGGCTTTCCTTAGCGGCTAAAAAGGAAGAGATGGAACCGAATCTCCATCAGGAACGCCAGCAAGCCCACGCCTTGTTGGATCTGCTGCCGCCCGCGAAGCTGAACGCTGTGCGGAGCCTGCTCGAAGTGATGGTGGAACCGTTGGCGCGCTCGCTGGCCTTGGTTCCGGTGGAAGAGGAAGAGATAGCGCCCGAGGCCGCCGCTGCGATCGACCGTGCTCGTACTTCGCTCACTCGTGGTGAAGGCATTCCGCACGGAGACGTCCTGCGCGAGTTCGGGCTGAACCAGTGAGCGAGGAATCCGCCTCGGAGCGGATCGTCGTCATCTGGTCGCCGGAAGCCCGCGCCGATCTGCGCGCCAACCGCCATCGAGATTACCACCGTCCGGAATCGGCGCGAAGCCTACCGATGAGTGCCGGCCTTCCTGGCAGGCTAAAAACCCAGCCCTTTCAGAATGTCCAGGTTCCCCTATAGCAATTTAGCGCGGCGCACACGATAGATCATCCGAGGGTTTCTCAAATCGAGCACCAAGAGCGCCCCGACGCAAGTGCGGAACCCCCCTGGCATTCGCCGATCTACTTTGATATAAGTCATTCAGTCTGGGCGTGCAAAGCGGGTACGACAGTGTCTGCTGGCAATGTCGGACGATTGCTTGCTGGTCGCCAGCCAAACCGCACGTCGACGGAGGTATCTCATGAAACCACTCCTTGCAGCCGGCCTCCTGATTTGCTTGGCGACTATAGTGATGACGCAAAGCGCCGAGCCGCAATCGAAGCCAGGATTGACTTCAATCGCATCCAAGACGGAAGTCATGGTCCGTGTACCAAATGACACGCCGCCTTTACGTCTTAGCGCCGCCCAACTGGAGGCGATCGAGGAGCGCCGCGAAGCGATGGAAGAGGCGGCCGACGCACGCGTCGACAACCATCCTCCCAGCCCGCCTGGCTTGCCGCTTGTACGCGATCCGGAAACGGCCCTAGCGCCATTCTCGGCATTGACTTCGCTGGGTGCACTCACGCCCGATTCGTATGTGCTTGGTAAGACTGTCACGAATCCGAACGTCGCCCTTGCCGGCCAAACTTCCATCGTCGAGCCTTCCGTTTCCAACCAGTCCCTCAATGTGTTCTACCTGAGTAACGACCGGGCGGACTTTTCGAGCGATGGCGGCAACACCTGGACCCAATTGACGATTCCCGGCGGTCCGGCCGACGCTCCGGTCTTCTGTTGCGACCAGACCATTGTCTACGACCCTTCGCACTCCATGTGGCTGTGGAGCCGGCTCTACACTACTTCCGCTTCCAACAATGGCGTAGTCCACATCTCCGTGATCAAGAACGCGCCCACCATCGCCTGCACCTTTAAATACGATCCGGCCGGGACAGCCGATAACATGAAGCCGGACTATCCTCAAATCGGCCTCTCCGACAACATGTTCTATCAATCGACGAGCGAATTCCAGAACGGAGTTTGGCTTCGCGCGCGCATGCGCAGAATTCCTTTGGATGATCTGGCAAATTGTCCCGCGTCGGTCACCGCGAACGTGGTCGACTTCCAGCCCGCCTCGAAACGCATGTGGACCCCGGTTCGCGGCGCCAAAGAGATCATGTACTGGGGCCAGTTTGAGAACTCGACGCAATTGCGGATATGGTCGTGGCCGGAAAGTTCGGCCACTGCGACATCGGTTGTGCAGAACGTATCCGCCACCACCTTTGCCGACTCGGATTGCCGCGGCGGCACCAACAACCTGGACTGGATTCAGTCGAAGGGTTGGGGGATCGGTGAGGGATTCCTACGGGGAGCCTTGGCGCGCGGTGGCGTGGGTTCGGCCAATCCCACCGCCCAACGGCTCCACTTCTATTGGAATGGCGGAGCCGACGCCACCCACCCGCAGGCGTACATCCGCTCAGCTGTCTTCCTGTTGCCCTCCATGGCGCTGCTGGCCCAACCCAACATCAACAGCAACGACTTCTGCTACGGGTACGCCGATGTGCATCCCAACTCCCGTGGCGACCTCGGTCTGAGCCTCGCGTTTGGCGGCAAAACCGGTGGCGGCGGCCCGGCTCTCAGCGGCGCAGTGGCGATAGAGGATGAGTTTACGCCCAACTATTCCTTGGGCACGGTCTTTGTAACCACGACCGGCACTCACATGCCCTCTGGTCAGCGCTACGGCGACTATCTAAGTGTGAAGCCGCACGAGCCCTGCGGCTTGTGGTGGACCGCCGCTAACTATGCTCTCTCCGGCGGCACGGGTGCGACAAACCTGGTCGCCCGCTACCTCCAATTCGGTCGCGCCCGCGATCAGAACTGTTGGGAGCGCTGGAACGAAGTAACACCGAAGGTTTTGCCGTAGAACTCGTCAACACGAGTTTTCGTTGAAGAATCGGCGATACTAGGTGCTTATGCGGGTGGTTTCGCTGCTTGCCAGCGGTACAGAAATCGTTTGCGCTCTTGGCCTCGGCGAGAGACTCGTGGGACGCTCCCACGAATGTGACAACCCGCTCTGGGTCAAGTCTCTTCCATCTTGTAGCGAACCGGCGTTTGACGTATCGGTTTCGAGCCGCGAGATTGATGCCGAAGTCACTCGAAGAATCCGCTCCGGCGAGCCCTTGTACCGGATTCATGCGGACTTGATCACTGCGCTGGCGCCGGATCTCGTCATCACACAGGCTCATTGCGAGGTATGCGCGGTCACCCCGGCCGATGTGGAACGCAGTGGCTTTCAAACTCAAGGGCCAACAGTGCTCGCCTTGACTGCTGGTTCGCTCGATGGAGTCTTTGAGGGCGTCATCCGCGTCGCCGAAGCGCTGGGAAAAGAGCGCGAAGGTAGGGCGCTGGTTTGCCGCGAGTGGGACCGCCTGCACACGGTGCGGGAACGAACAGAGGGTCTACGGCGGCCGACGGTGGTGATGCTGGAATGGATGGAGCCGCTATTTGCCATGGGAAACTGGGGCCCCGAACTCGTGGAAATCGCGAATGGCGAACTACTCATCGGTAAGAAAGGCGAGTATTCCAGCGCCCTTCGTTTCCAACAACTTGTAGCGGCTGATCCGGAGTTTCTAATCGTTGCTCCGTGTGGCTTTGGCCTTGAGCGAACGTTGCAGGAACGGCACGTTCTGGAAGAGCGGCCGGAGTGGAACTCGCTGCGCGCGGTTCGAGCCGGGCGAGTAGCCTATGCCGATGGGAACCTGTTCTTTAACCGTTCCGGCATGACGGTTTCTCAAACCACGGAAATCATCGCCGAGATATTGCACGGCGTGGCCTTTGATTCATCGGTACAAGGGACACATTGGACGTGGGCCGCGCCACTTACACCGGCAAACTAACTACCGGCTGTTCGAGCGCGATTACCGAGGGATCGAAGGTCGTCCCGTCCAGAAAGTCCTGGGCGAACGTCTCAGGCGCTTCCTTCTTCAAAATGATCACGTCCAGCCGCGCCGCCGGTTCCAGGTTCTGCAGTGTGGCGTCCAACGCACGCGCCGCTTCCAGGAATACCAGTGAGGCGAGTTCGCGGAACTGACGGCCGCCAAAGAGGGTGCCATTCAGTTTGCTGTTGAACGTGGATGTGAGTTTGTCTCCCGCTTCGGCCAAGCCCTCCAGGGCGGCCTCCGGATCCTTCGTCGATGCCGTACGGAAGCGGGCCATCGCTTGCCCTGCCTGAATGCAAGCCTGGATCGTCTCTGCTTCGGCGAACAGCAGGCTCTGCGTCAGAGGGTCGCGCCCTAACGTCGTGTAGGCCCTCCCCTGTATGGCGGGCACCGTCGAGTCGTGCGCCGTATCGAAGTCAGACGCGAAACCGCGCAGCTTGGGGATCTGCAGCAGCAAGGCGTGGATGTTGTCACAACTGCGAGCGAGCGCCGCCCCGGTCATCGGGTTGAAGATCATGGCATGGCGCACATTCTGCTGGTCTGACCGTCCATCGTTGAATTCCCAGTAAGTATCGGTCTCCCGATCCAACGAAAGCTGCCCGCCGTTCAGCTGCACCTGCGTGCTGACAGGCAAACACTGGTACACCAGCACCGCAGCCGCATTGCCGCGTGTCGCGCTGAGATCGACATAGCGGCCGGGATCGTCGAAGTAACAAAATGGGATCAGCCGCCGCATCACGCGCTGTACGTTCCTCGACATCCGCATGTACGCTGGGTCTTTCCCATCAGCCGGCGCATTCAGCCACGCCGCCACAACCCGCCCCGGCAAACTCACATCCAGCGTGACCAGAGTATTGCCCAGCAGACCCGTCCCATTGCTCTGGGTGGCGTCCGAGTGATTGTCCAGATCCATCACCCACTCCGAAAGCGACGCCCTGTCCGGTTCAGTGGAACTGCCGAAGGAGTGCGGAAAGTAAGGCAACCGCAGCGGCTCAACCACGCTCTGCATCTGTTGCGTGCGCATCGCGGGGAACACCTGCTGGAACCTCGCGCTATACGTCATCCCGTCGGCCAATTGCGCGGGCGTCAGGAACAGGTTTACCGCGCTACCCGCCTGGGTGGCGATGCGCGCCGTGATTGAAAGCGTGCCCTGCCACTTACGCCGTGCCACAATCGAATCGGTGGCGTTCAGTTCGTAGACAAAGAGCCGTCCCGCGTCCTCCTGCACCGTAGCCAGGCTATTGGTCAGCTTGTCGATCGTTCCATTGAAGTGTGGCAGGTTCAATTCGATGTGCGTCCGCCGCTCAATGCCATGGGTCAGCGTCGCCTGCGTCAAGGTGACTCCGGCGATGGGAGCGAAGAGTACCTGTTTGAAGTCGCCACGGATGACTTCCTTCAGAACAGGCGTCAGCGCCGGATTCTTTCCGAAATCGAGAGTAACATCCAGTAGAGCCGTTTTGGTCGTGGAACGGGCATAGGTGTACGCGAACGAGGCTCCATACGTGGTTGTCAGCGCCTTGATCGCTTGCTGGTATAGTTCCTGAGCCCGCGCGTCGAGCGTGCTCAACGTTGAGCGGATCTGCTCCAGCTGCGTGAAATCGAACGTCTTGCCGAGGAACTTAGTAAGACGGTCTTTTAACCATGGTTCCAGATTGGCGAATTGCGCCTCATTGACGATGTTCTCCACCTGGTCGATCTTCAATTTGGTACCGACAAATTGAACAAGCTCGGTTAGCACTTTACCGTCCAGGACGTCGAGAACCTTTTGCGCGCCCGTCTGAATCTCGGTCAATTCCGCGGGATTGAGAACAGCACCCAGCAGACCGCCGGTCACCGCTGATTGCAGATACTTTCCGATCGGGCTTTGGAAGAACTGCACGTTGCTGAGCGCCTTCTCCACCAGGCTTTTCACTTCGTCGGACGGTCCGGCCGCCAGCCCGCGGAGCGCGCTTTCAAACTCTACCGCAGGTTGACCGCCCTCGCGTATGATCGACCACACTGCCGTCGAAACGCGGTTTCCCAGATTGTCCCAGCTGGTGAGGAAATCCTGTACCTTTTGCCGCGCCGCTTCGAACTTCTGGATCTCGGTTCCCAAGTGCGTGGAAAGCTGGTTGGTGACGTATTGGGATACAAAGCCGGCGAACTTTTCCGGCAGAGGGACCGCTGGATTCACCCAGTCGCGAAACGTCCTCAAGTCCTCCACAATCTGCGCGCCGTGGACGCCGAAAATGGCGGCGATGAAGTCGTCCAACTCGTCGGGAAGGAAGCCGTTGTTGATTCCGGTGACGTTGACGCCGGCATTCAGTGCGAAGTCCCAGCCCTTCTTGGCCATCTTGAACACCCGCACGCGTGCCTGTTGCACTGCCGGATCCAACGATTCGCGCGCTACGACAAGCAGATACTTGCCAGCGGCATGGAAGCCTAGCGCAACGTTAGCCGCAGCCTGCAGCCGCAACCCGATATCGCCCGATAGTCCCTGCAGGTTCACGTTCTTTAGCCACGTATAGTCATAGCCGAACTGCGCGCCCGCTTGCAGTGTAATCTGTCCGTCCACTTCGGCGAGAATCCATGTTCCGGGGTCCAGCGCGGCCGCGGAGTCCACTTGACGCGGCAGACGCCACCCCTCAATGAGGCCTGCTATGGCCGCACGCGCCTGTGGATTGGCGCCGTACGCCCGAACCATGGCGAACAAGCCCTCGCTTTGCCCAGTCGCCCCGAATGTAACAGTAGTCCCAAGGCCTGGCGATACCGAACCCTGGAACTGCGCATCAATGTCGTAACCCCAGTTAAGAGCCGAGTATCGGGCCGCCGCGGGCAACGAGAAGTCGTTGAGAATTGTGCCATCCGGATCCAGGTCGGCGATCAGATCCGACTGGTTCTCGTAGAAGGCGACTCCCGTCCGTACCGACCCGCTCCCACTAAAGGAGACCGAACCCGCCTCTGAGCCGAGTTTGATGTCGCCCGTCCCGCCGGAGAGACTTGCCTTCACTGTGCCAAGGGTAATCGTGCCTGGGGGCACGGCTGCATCATTCAGAATTGCTGTCGCGATGGCGGACGCCGCGGGAGCTTCCACCGAAATCGTGGCGTCCACCTGATCATCGAGAAAGGTGGCGATCTTCTCGAAATGGAACTTACCGGGTATCGCAGCCAATCCGAAACCAGCCATAAATCAATTCCTCCAGGACTGCGAGTAGTCTAATCCGAAGACGGCACCGCTGCAAGCTATTTACAATCTAGGAATGCACCGATCACTGACCCTCGCCGCGGTCTTACTAGGGTCGCTCGCCTTCGCGCAGACTCCCACCACCGATCAATCCCTAAGCATTCCTTCGGTTGCCGGCGCCGTGATTTCTCCTGACGGGCGCTTTGTCGCCTACTCCGTGACGGAAGCCAGCTGGGAAGAAAACGAATTCGTCTCGCAAATCTGGATCGCCGACGTGAAGGACGACCGAATCTACCGGCTCACCAGCGGCAAGAAGTCGAGCACCGGTCCGCGCTGGTCGCCTGACTCGCGGCGCATCGCCTTTGCTTCGGAACGCGACGGCAAGCGGCAGGTCTACATCATCTCGGCCACCGGCGGCGAGGCGGCGCAACTCACGTCGGAAGAGAACGGCCTGGCGAGTTTCGAGTGGTCGCCCGACGGCGCCACCATCGCCTATACCTCGACCGGCGCCGATTCCAAAGCCCGCAAGGACCGCAAAGAGAAGTACGGCGAATTCGACATCGTGCAGGCTGACTATGCTTTTCTCCAACTGTGGACAATCCCCGTTCCGGTGGAGATTCCCTCCGATGCCAAGCAGCGCCCTAAGGCCGTTGCCCTTACGGAAGGGGACCGATTCAGCGTCGGCAGTTTCGACTGGTCGCCCGGCGGAAAGAGCATCGCGTTCGATGCCGCCAAAGATCCGGATCTTGGCTCCTCGGATACATCGAAGATCTATGTGGTCAATCTGGACGACAAGCACGTTAGGACGCTAGTCGACGGCGGTGGGCCGCACACTTCGCCTCTCTGGTCGCCTGATGGACGGCGGATCGCCTTCAGCACTGCGAACGGCGAGGCATTCTTTTACTACACCAACAGCCGCCTTGCCGTGGTCTCCGCCGATGGCGGCACACCGAAGGTCCTGTCGGCCGGGTTCGATGAAAACCCCCGGCTCCGCGCGTGGGGTCCGGACGGGATCTACTTCGCCGCGCAGCAGAAAACGGCCGCTCACTTGTTCTGCGCGGACCCGGAGAGCGGCAAGATTCGTAAGGTTAGCGGTGCGGACGGTTACAGCTTCCAGGGAGGATCGTTCACCCGCGATTTTCGAACCGTCGCCGCTACCGGCGGCCTGCCCGGCCAGTTCCCCGAAGTCTTTGTGTCGCCCGTTAGCGAATTCTCGCCCCGCTACCTGACGACCTCCGCCGCCGCGTGGAAGGGATTCCGGCTGTCCTCAGAAGAGGTGATTCAGTGGAAGTCCAGCGACGGGACCACGATTGAAGGCGTGCTGGTCAAGCCCGCCGATTTCGATGCATCCCGCAAGTATCCGCTGCTGGTGGTGATTCATGGCGGCCCGACAGGAGTGGATACGCCCGTGCGAAGCGGCGACCGCTACTACCCGGTGGAGCGGTTTGTGGCCAAAGGCGCGCTGGTGCTGCGGCCAAACTATCGCGGTTCGGCCGGATATGGCGAGAAATTTCGAGCGCTCAATGTGAGGAATCTGGGGTTGGGCGATTACCAGGATGTCATCTCGGGCGTCGATTTCCTGATCGCCAAAGGCATGGTGGACCCACAGCGGGTAGGCGCTATGGGTTGGAGCCAAGGCGGCTACATTTCAGCGTTCATCACGACGTACAGCGACCGCTTTAAGGCCGTTTCGGTGGGCGCAGGCATTTCGGACTGGTCCACCTACTACGTAAACACCGATATCCACCCCTTCACCCGTCAATACCTGAAGGCGACTCCGTGGGACGATCCGGAAATCTACCGCAAGACGTCGCCCATCACGTACGTGAACAAGGCGAAGACGCCGACGCTGATCCAGCACGGCGACCAGGACAAACGCGTTCCTCCGCCCAACGCCTTCGAGTTGTACCAGGCTCTGCGCGATCGCGGCGTCCCCACCAAGCTGATTCTTTACAAGGGCTTTGGCCACCCCATCAATAAACCCAAACAACAGCGCGCCGTGATGGACCACAACTATGAGTGGTTTAGCGAATACATCTGGGGCGAGAAGCCACAGTAGAGTGCGCCGTCGCGCCCCGTACAGTACACTAGTAGGGTTCCGGTCAATGTGCTGACGGGTGAAAATCCGGGCAACCTGGCATCAGGCTGGCACGTCTCTATCATTTCTTATGAAGTTTACGATTCGATTGGCCCTCGCGACGGGCGCCGCGGTGTTCTGCCTGCAAGCTACCAACCTCTCCCTCTCTCAAATCCCTGTGGGCTTTGAGCAGAACTCCGATGCGCGTACGTTTGCCGTCAAAGGTCTGCGCTATCAGGCAGCTACCTCCCCTCAGGGTTTCACTGTGGTACTGCCTGAGCAGGACGGAGAAAACCGTACCGTGCGCATGTCCATCCTGAATGGAAATGCCAAGGCCGAGCCCCGCCCCATCGAGAAGCTGAACCTCCGCACCTCCTACCTGGTTGGTAAACGTAGCGAATGGCGCACCGCCGTATCCACGTTTAAGAAGGTCCGCTACCAGGGCGTCCTTCCCAGCATTGACATCGAATACCGCCCCGCCGGTGAGCAGCTGGAGTTCGATTTCATCCTTCAACCGGGCGCCGAACCCCACGATATCGCGCTGCATTATGAAGGGCAGGATGGGATGTTGATCGATGAGCAGGGTTCGTTGGTGGTCATCGCGGGCCAGACGCGCATGGTGCAGGCGATCCCCGCCATCTATCAGCGCGCAGGCGCCTCTGTGCACCTGGTGAGCGGCGAATACGTTATCGATTCTAGAGGCGATGTCCGCTTCCACCTCGGTCCCTATGACCGCGCGCAGCCTCTGGTCATCGATCCCGTCATCGTCTATTCCGGTTTTATCGCCGCCAACGGCGGAACGGTCGCCACCTCATTCGGTCGCGATCCGCAGGGTTTTTGGTATGTCGCCGGAACCAGCGGCGCAGGGAACTTGCCCGTTGCCGGCAACGCCAATCAGAATGCTCGTAATGGCGACATTGACGGCTTCGTGATGAAGATCAACCCAACCTTATCCGGTGGCCCCAGAGTCACTGACCTCGCGTACTTCGGCGGCGCCGGAGCGGATGAGATCCGCGCCATGGCAGTTGGACCTACCGGTATTCTGTACATCACCGGCGTCACGGCGTCCAGCAATCTTCCCGTTTCCGACGACGCCTCGCAGTTGACCATTGGCGGCGCGCGCGACGCTTTCTTTGCGAAAATCGACTTCAGTCTGCTTGCCAACCTTTCGCTCCTCCATTGCACCTACCTTGGTGGAACCTTGCTTGATGTTGGAACTGCCATTGCGGTGGATTCCGCCGGCAACGCTTATCTCACCGGATACACGGCCTCCCTTAATTTCGCCGTCGGCGGCACTCCGTACCAGTCCACCCCGCCGAACGGCTGGAACGCCTTTGTGACTGTGTTCAACAACGCCAATGCGATCACGTACTCGACCTACCTGGGCGGCAACGGCACCGATTCCGGGCGTGCGATCGCGGTGGCCTCCGATGGCAACATCATCGTTGCGGGCACCACGCTTTCTACCAATTTCCCGATTGCAGGTTCGGCTGTCCAGGCCACGTATAATGGCGGCGGCGATGCCTTTGTCTCTAAGTTGTCGGTGGCTTCGGGACTTATCTACTCCACGTACCTTGGCGGTACCGGCCCCGAGGATCTTAAAGCAATTGCGCTAAACGCGGCCGGCCAGGTTGTTGTCACCGGCTGGACGCTCTCGCAAGACTATCCCATCGCCGGCGCTTATCAGCCCACGCTTCGTGGCGGCACGGATGCTTTCGTGACAGTACTGGATCTGACGCAGCCTGCCGCGACGGGGGTTGTCTATTCGACGTTATACGGAGGCGGTGATTCAGAAGTACCTTCCTCAATATCCCTCGATCCCACAGGCCGCATCCTGATCGCTGGGTACACGTATTCGGCGACTGACCTTCCGGTGACCGCCGACGCTTTTCAGGCGACGCTCGGCGGTGGTGTGGACTCGTTCATCGCGCGATTTGATCCCACCAAGCAGGGCAACGACAGCCTCACGTATGCGACGTACCTG
>JBDTMC010000211.1:0-12689 GCA_039934475.1 Bryobacteraceae bacterium
CGCACCGGCGACACCGTGATGCTCTATGCCGTGGGATGCGGTCACGCGAGCCCGGATGTCGCGCCGGGCCAAATAGCCGATGGACAGTCCGATCTGACTCTGCCGGTTCGGGTGACCGTCGGTGGCCAGGATGCAACGATAGGTTATAAGGGCTTCTATCCGGCGTTCGTCGGCCTCTACCGGATCGACATCCACATTCCCCAGGTAGCGGCTGGCGATCAGCCCATAGACCTTCTTGTGGATGGCGTTTCGACAGGGCAGAGCACCTTTATCACGATCGGCAACTGAGGAGAGCGGCGCCATTCCGCATCTCACGTTAGCGGCCGGACCCCGTTTTCCCCGGGGTCCGGCCTTTTTTATTTCAAGAAAGTCTCCTCCACCCATTGCCGGCTCCGCTGCAAGTTCTCTCGTGGAGACCGTATGTCGAGTGTGGCATCGGTCTTTTCTGAGTAGTGCCTCTGTGCGCCGGGTCATGGCGGCTTCAGCATATCCGGTGCGGGACTACGCGGGACTACGCCAACTATTGTTCTACGGGAGGCATTCTGTTATTCTGCCCGTGCACTACCTGGAGGCAGAATTCTATGAACCCATCTGACCGGAAGAAGATCCTCGCCCTTGATGGCGGCGGAATTCGCGGAGTCCTGTCGCTTGGCATCCTCGCCGAGATTGAGAAACTCGTCGGAAAACCCCTAGGAGAGTATTTCGATTACATCGGCGGCACCAGCACCGGCGCCATCATCTCGGCCGGGCTAGCGCTTGGCATGAAGGTGGCCGATTTGCAGAAGTTCTACAGCGACTTCGGCGAGGAGATGTTTGAGCCCCGGTTCCTCTTGAGCCGGTATAAGAGCCTCTACGCATCCGATCCGCTACGGGATCAGTTGAAGAAGACCTTCGGCGCCGACACCACAATCGGATCGCGGGACAAAATCAAAACGCTGCTTCTGGCGGTAACGCGGAATTGGACCACCGATTCCCCGTGGCCGATCAGCAACAACCCGAATGCGCTCTACAACGATACCAGCCGCAAAGACTGCAACTTAAACATCCCGCTGTGGCAACTGGTTCGCGCCAGCACCGCTGCGCCGGTGTTCTTTCCCCCAGAGGTGATTAACTGGGACCCGGCCGATTCCAGTAAGAGTTTTGTTTTTGTCGATGGCGGAGTAACACCGTATAACAATCCCGCATTCGTGCTGTTCCGTATGGCGACGCTGCCCTACTATGGCCTGAACTGGCAAACCGGCGAGGACAACCTCTTGATCATTTCGGTAGGAACCGGTTCGGCGCCGAAGTCTGGAGCTGTGCCTGAGGATCCGGACCAGTCGATTCCGGCCCAGATCCCCGGATTGATCTCCGCCCTTATGTACGCCGCGGAAATCGATCAAGACGTGAACTGCCGCACCATAGGGCGGTGTGTCTACGGAGGAATCATCGACCGCGAACTGGGCGACATGATCCCGCGGGAAGGTGATTACGGTCCAAGGCCGCTCCGGCTGGCCGACCGCCTGGCCACGCCCAAGATCCCGTTGGACAAACCGATGGGCAAAGCATTCCGGTATGCCCGTTACAACCCCGAATTGACTGACGAGGGCTTAAAGAAGCTGGGCGTCACCGACTACAAGTTGACCAACCTGCTGAAGATGGATTACGTCAAGCCGGACAACGTGGCGAAGTTGGCGCAGGTGGGCGCCGCCGAAGGCAAGAACGTCAGCAGAGATCACTTCGGAAATTTCCTTTAGATCGTCGTTGCAAAAACATTTCATGGTTGTCGATTTGAGGCTGGCTCAATCGTCGGTTATAGTAGCAAGCTGAAGAGCGAATAAAAGGCAAAAGGAGCAGCGATGAGTTCAGTACGACTGTTGGTCGGCACCAAGAAGGGTGCATTCGTCCTCACATCCGACGGACAACGCAAGAAGTGGGATATCAGCGGTCCGCACTTTGCCGGATGGGAGATCTATCACGTGAAGGGATCTCCCACCGATCCGAATCGCCTATATGCATCACAAACCAGCGGTTGGTTCGGGCAGATGATTCAACGATCGGACGATGGAGGCGCGACATGGCAGCCGGTCGGCAACAAGTTCACCTACGATGGCATTACGGGTACGCACCAGTGGTACGACGGCACGGCTCACCCTTGGGAGTTCAAACGTGTGTGGCATATTGAGCCTTCGCTCACCGATCCCGATACCGTTTACGCGGGTGTGGAGGATGCGGCTTTATTTCGTTCTACGGATGCGGGAAACACATGGCACGAATTGTCGGGCCTGCGCGGACACGGCTCCGGCTCGCAATGGCAGCCAGGCGCGGGAGGCATGGGGTTGCACACCATCGTGCTCGATCCCGCCAATCCGCAGCGCATCTTCATCGCCATCTCCGCCGCGGGCGCGTTCCGTAGCGACGATGCGGGGGAGACGTGGAAACCGATCAATCGCGGGTTGAAGTCGGCGTACATCCCGAGCCCTGAGGCGGAGGTTGGCCATTGTGTTCACCGTATCGCGATGCATCCTTCCCGGCCCAATACTCTCTTCATGCAGAAGCATTGGGATGTAATGAGGAGCGACGATGCCGGAGAGAACTGGCGCGAGGTGAGTGGTAATCTGCCGACCGATTTCGGCTTCCCGATTGACGTCCACGCACACGAGCCGGAGACCATCTATGTGGTTCCGATCAAGAGCGACGGCGAGCACTATCCGCCGGACGGCAAGCTTCGTGTATACCGCAGCCGCACGGGCGGAGACGAGTGGGAGCCGCTGACGAACGGACTACCGCAGAGCGATTGCTACGTGAATGTGCTGCGCGAAGCGATGGATGTGGATTCCTTGGATTCCTGTGGCGTCTATTTTGGCACTACCGGAGGGCAAGTATACGCGTCTGCCGACTCGGGCGACAGCTGGAATACGGTGGTTCGGGATCTTCCGGCGGTTCTATCCGTCGAAGTGCAGACTCTGGCATGATTCGCGTCATCCTGCCGGCCCATTTGCGCCTGCTCGCCAAGATGGAAGAGGAACTCCATGTGGATGTGGTGGGAGTGGTGACGCAGCGCAAAGTGATTGACGCTATCGAGGAAAGGTACCCGGTACTTCGGGGTACCATTCGCGATCAAGTGACGCAGAAGCGAAGGCCTTTTGTAAGGTTCTTCGCCTGTGAGCAGGATCTCTCTCACGAGGATCCAGACACGCCGCTGCCGGACGCTGTTGCCAGCGCCGCGGAGCCTTATATGATTGTGGGAGCTGTAGCCGGCGGGTGAGAACGCCCGCCGCCACAAGGTTTATTGGAGGAGTAGAACTACCAACGGTTGCCGCGACCGCCGCCGCCGCCACCAGAGCCGCCACGACCGCCGCCGCCGCCACCCGATCCGCCCTGCGGTTTCGGACGAGCTTCGTTCACGTTCATCGCACGGCCATTTAGGTCCGCACCATTCAATTGGGAGATTGCGGTTTCCGCGGCCGATTTATCGGACATCTCGACGAAACCAAAGCCGCGAGACTGGCCACTATCGCGATCCGTTACGATGCTGACGCGTTCGACACTGCCGTAGTTGGCGAATGCCGCTTGCAGGTCATCCTGCGTGGTCTGGAAACTGAGGTTTCCTACAAAAATGTTAGTCATTAAATAAACTTTCCTTTGGACTGAACTACCTGCTGTTACTCAATCCCTACCCCTACCGGGGAGGGACTCGCCACGCTGCTCCGGCGTGTTCGGTGGCGGGCCGCCGCGGCTGTCGGTTCTTCTTAGCCGCTTCCTTCTGTGCCGCCGCGCCATCCGCGTGCGAACACATATCAGCTTCTGTAAAGGTAAATACCCGCCTTGGTTCACCTTCGTAATTGCGCTCCAGAACCGCCCGGCACAGCAGCGGCAAGTCTTGAAGCCGAATTCCATATCTACGGATCAGTGAAAGATCGATGCCCACCGAGTAGGGGGTGCGCGACCGGTCTGTCCCGATCCCTTCAAACGCAAAAATTCTCGATCCACAAACTTCGCTGAATCCGGTCAGAATAAACTGAGTTTTCAACTGCTCCACAGCGGCCTCCTTACGGCGACCTGCGGCACAAGGGAACCAAACGCACCGCCGTACTCCGTGGCCAAACTGAGGGTGGCCAGACTCACCGTGCTACAGGCAACGGCAACCATCGCTCCGAGCCAGTTGCCGGATAGCAACAAGGCGGCTAGACAACACAGGAACGCGACAGAGATTACTGTATCGGGCCGTGGTGTTACGTGGTTTTGGTTGGAATTCATTACAATCATCTGGGATACTCGAAATACCTAAGAGGTAGGGCTAGATCCCCCGACTTAGTTCAGGTAATCCAGGAGTGGGCAGAAGCGTCCAGACAGTACTATAGTAGGTGAATCAGGACTTTCTGTCAAGGTGAACCCATTTCGTAGCCGAAAGGTCCGTCCGCCGTCCTCGCCGCCGGGTGTTGCTGCGACAGTACGCAGAGGACGAAACCCGGCAGGCTCCGTCATCCGTCTATTCTGGTATAGTCTGTGAAAAGACTAGCCCAGCCCTGTTGGAGAAGCCCTGTGGGAGAACCAATGAAACGTTCGACTTCGCTTGCCGTCCTGGCGGCTGTCTGCTTGTTCGCGTCTCCATTGATAACGGCGGCGCAAGAGGGACCGAAGCGCGAAAGCGGCGATACCGTGGTGAAACCGCGCAAGAAGGACGGTTCGGCCCCGGAACCGGAACAGCCGAAGATACCCTCCAAGTTTCCTCGCAAGGGGGAAGGCGCTCCCAAAGAAGGGTCACCCACCTTCCGCAGCGATGTGAATACCGTTCAGGTGGACGTGGCTGTGCTGGACAACAAGGGCCGGTTCATCCCAAACATCCCGCGGGGCAATTTCCGTGTGGTGGAAGAAGGGGTGCCACAACAGCTCACGAATTACAGTATGGGCGAAGCGCCTATGACGGTGGCGATGGTGATCGAGTTCAGCAATTTGTTCCAGAAATACTGGTCGGAAACGTGGTACCAGACGTTGACGGCGTCCTACGGGTTCCTGGATACCCTGAAGCCAGAGGACTTCGTAGCCGTAGTAGCCTACGACATGCGTCCGGAAATTCTATCGGACTTCAGCACCAACAAGCAGCAAGCCCGCGAAGCGATGCAGCGGTTGCGGATCGCCGCCTTCTCTGAGTCGAACCTATTCGACGCGCTGACGGACACGGCAGATAGAATGTCGGAGATCGAAGGCCGGAAAGCCATTGTCCTTATCTCCTCGGGCCTCGACACGTTCAGCAAGCTGACGTTCGACAAAACACGAAAAAGCCTGCAGACATCCGGCGTTCCGATCTATGCCATCGGGCTGATGCAAGCGCTGCGAGAATACTACGATGCCCGTGGCGCGATGGGTCCGATCCAGAGGCTGGACTTCTTGCAGGCTGATAACCAGTTGAGGACGTTTACAAAGGAGACGGGCGGCCAAGCGTACTTCCCCCGGTTCTACGGAGAATTCCCTGGTATTTTCCGTGCGATTTCAGACTCACTTCGGAATCAGTACTCACTTGCTTACCAGCCTACGAACACCGCCCGCGACGGAAAGTACCGAAAGATTAAGGTAGAGCTTGTGAATCCGGCAACAAACGAGCCCCTTCGGATAGTTGACGAAAAAGGCAAGCCAATGAAGTATCAGGTGATCGCGAAGGCCGGTTATACAGCGCCTCGTGAAGTGGAATAAGAAGCAGATTCGACGCCCGCGGGCGGCGTTCTGTCGCCCGCAGGATCCCGCGCCCCCCCCGCTCCGATGTCAAGCACTGAATCTTGTCCTGTTTTCAAATTGATACGACAACGTTGACACCAAAGTCATCGCTTTGTTAACTTCGCGGAATCACGTTTTATGGCGTTTACTAACGGTACTTCTCTTAATCATCCGGTGCGGATTTTGTTGGTGGATGACAACTCGAATGGGCTAGCGGCTCGAAGGTCGGTTCTGGAGGAACTTGGCTACCACATCGTCACCTCGGCGACGGTAGAAGAGGCTCTCGGAACGTTCGAGCGGAACACCTTCGATCTCGTCATCACGGACTATAAGCTGCCTGATTTTAACGGCGTAGAGTTCATTGGCAGAATCCGCGAGAAGCTGCCGGAATTGCCGGTAATTTTAATCTCCGGCTTCATCGACACACTCGGTCTGGACGAGAAGTCCACCGGCGCCAATGCGGTGATTCAGAAGAGCTCCAACGAAGTGAACCAACTGGTTCGGGCGGTGAACCGTCTGCTGCGTAGGAAGCCACCGACACGGGCGGGCTCCAAAGTCCCTGCCACTCGCCGGCGCGCCGGCTAAGAGGGTCAAATCTGCCCACGCTATAGTGGGATTAGCATGAGGAACCGGAAGCCGTGGGCAGCAGTGTGCCTGTTGACGATGATGGGAGGACTGCCGGCAGTGGCTCCGGCCGCCCGCAGAAAGCCCGCGAAGACGGCCGAGAAGGACGCCACCCCAGCCGCGGCGCCGAATTCCGGTCAAGTCCAGCGTTGGCTATCCTCGCTCACCTTGCGTCAAAAAGTGGCACAACTGGTGATGATTCCGTTCTATGGGGAGGCCCCCAGCCAGCGCACACGCGCGTATCGCGAGTTTGAGCGCCTGGTGAAGGTGAGTGGCGTAGGCGGGTTGATCGTTATCAACCGCCGCGTGGGCGGCACTATTCGCCGGGCGGAACCACACGCCATGGCCGCGTTCCTCAACCGAATGCAGAAATCGGCGCGTTTGCCGTTGATTGTTGGCGGCGACTTCGAACGCGGAGCGTCGATGCGGGTAACTGATTCAACGAAGTTTCCCCACTTGATGGCATATGCCGCGGCGGGGGACACCGAAGCGGTGAAACGGCTGGGCGCGGCAACGGCGCGCGAGGCGAGGGCGATGGGTGTGCACTGGGTGTTCGCTCCGGTTGCCGACGTCAACAACAACCCGGAAAACCCGATCATCAACATCCGGTCGTTCGGCGAAGATCCGAAGAGTGTGTCGAACTATGTGACGGCGTTTGTGGAAGGCGCAGCGTCGGCCAAGGCCACCCCGGTGATCACAACAGTGAAACACTTCCCTGGGCACGGCGACACGGCTACGGACAGCCATTTGGGGCTTCCGCGCCTGGAGGTTGACCGGGAGCGCCTGGAGACAATCGAATTCGAACCGTTCCGCGCAGCAATTGCGGCCAATGTCGATGCGGTGATGACGGCCCACATCTCCATTCCAGCCCTCGATCCATCCGGTGTGCCTGCCACCGTGTCGCCGGAGATTCTGAATGGCATCCTGCGCGAGAAACTAGGTTTCAAAGGAATTATCGTCACCGACGCGATGGACATGAAGGGGCTAGCCACACAGTTCAGTCACGGCGAGGCGGCAGTAAAGGCTTTGGAGGCCGGCGCCGATTTGCTACTGATGCCGCCCAAGCCGGACGAGGCCATTGACGCCGTGGTGAAGGCGGTGAAGTCAGGGCGGCTGAGCCAGAAGCGGATCGACGAGAGTGTGCGGCGGATTCTTGGCGCGAAGGTAAAGGTGGGCCTGCAGAAGAAGAGGGTGGTGGACGTAGACGATCTCAGCGACAACCTGGAATCGGAGGAAGATGCCGAAGACGCCCAGAACGTCGCCAACCACGCTATGACTCTGGTTAAGAACGACAACGGCGTGGTGCCGATCAAGAATCCCTCGGCGGCCTGTTACTACGTGCTGGCGGAGAGCCGGTTTGGCCAGCAAGGCGCGCGCTTGATGGAGGCACTGCCGAAGCGTGCGCCGCAAGCCAAGATCCGTATCTTCGATCCCCAGGAGTCGCCCGTGGCATTGCAGGAAGCGGCGACAGAGGCGGCCAACTGCGACCAGAATGTGGTGTTCGCCTTCGTCACTGTCAGCGATTCGCGAGGCGATGTCGCGCTGCGCGGCGGATTCCCGGCTTTTCTGCGCCAATTGGTGGAGTCACGGAAACCAGTGATCCTGGTTTCACTGGGCAACCCTTATCTGTTACGGGCGTTCACGGAAGTCGCAGCGTATCTGGCTTCGTTCAGCACCGCGGAAACATCGGAAATAGCGGCGTTGAATGCGGTAACGGGGGAGATCCCGATTCAGGGACACCTGCCGGTGTCGATTCCTGGAATCGCTAAAATTGGAGAAGGGATCCAGACCGGGTTGGCAGTCCAGCAAATCAACAAATAAGGAGGACGTGACGGATGTTGGAGATAACGTGGCTCGGCCATGGGACATTCAAATTCCGGCTCGATTCGGGCGAGGTGCTGGCAATGGATCGATGGGTGGAGGGGAATCCGCTGTATCCTCCGGGGCATGAATTCGACCGCGTGGACGATCAAGCATCGGGATACGCCCTTCGTTTCGCCGAGGGGCGGACGGTATACTTTTCCGGGGACACAAACGTCCTCTCAGATATGAGCCTGATGCGCGAACTGTACCAGCCATCGCTGGCGTTTCTGCCTGTGGGCGACCTGTACACTATGAGTCCGCGAGAGGCGGCTACGGCCTGCCGTGTGCTCACTCCTGTCACGGTTGTACCGATGCACTTCGGGACATTTCCGCCGCTGACGGGGCGCCCGTCTGAAGTGTCTGCGCGAATCGCGAATTTGCCTGGCACCACAGTATGGGAACTGGCGCCGGGCAAGCCGGTGGAGTGGTAGCGGCATGAGAGGGCAAGCGTTGCTCGCGGTAATCCTCTTGGGCGCCGGTGCGCTGGCGGCACAGCAACAGCCGACAGCCGACGACGTGATCGCAAAGTATGTGGAAGCCATCGGCGGCGCGAAGCGGCTGGCGGCGGTCCAGACTATGAAGATGACGGGACGGGCTTCCATCGCCGATGGCAAGATGGACAGCCCGGTAACGATGCTACAGAAGCGGCCATCGTCCACGCGCATGGAGTTGAATTACCAGGGGCAGACGCTGCTGCAAGTGTTTGACGGTTCCGTAGGGTGGGTGCTGGTGCCGATGACAAGCCCTCGTCCTGAGCCGGCGACGCCGGAAGAGGTGGAGCAGATGCGCGATGCCTCGGATTTCGACGGTCCGTTGGTGAACTATAGTGCCAAAGGCTACCGGGTGGCCAATCTGGGCCTGGAATCGGCGTCGAGTGAGCGAGTGTGGAAGCTCCAGGTGATCCGGCCGAATGGAACGGAGCAGATGCTGTACATCAGTAGCGCGACCTGGCTGCCAGTCGAAACCGTTGTCCGTCGAAAGCAGGGCGATAAGGTAGTAGAAGTGGAGAGCTATCCCGGCGACTACCGACTGGTGGACGGGCTGAAACTCCCCTTTTCGATGGAACAGAAGGCAGAGGGCCACACCGTTATGAAGATGGTGTTCTCCAAGATTGAACTAAACAACGGTGTCGCCGATTCCGCATTCAAAATGCCGGAAGGTAAGTGAACTCAAGCGACTGGCGCAGTAGCCTCTACTTCCTCGGCCGCGGTGAAGTAGGCGCAATCGGGATGATGGAAAACCAGGGCGCTCACACTGGCTTCCGGTTCCATCATCATGCCTTCGGTAAGTTCGACGCCGATGTCATCAGGTTGGATCAGAGTCCAGAGGCCCTTCTGATCGTCCAGATTCGGACAGGCGGGATATCCGAAGCTGTAGCGTTTGCCGCGGTAGCGGGAGGTGAAGCGCTCCTGCATGGTCATTGAAGGCGAATCGGGGAATCCCCAATCTTCGCGAATGCGCCGGTGCAGCCATTCGGCGCAGCCCTCCGCAGTCTCAATAGCGAGAGCCTGGATGGCATGTGCCCTGAAGTATTCCCCGGCATTCTTCTCCGCCTCGCTGTGTGCGCGGACACCATCGCCGGCAGTAACCACAAACATCGCGATATGGTCGCGGCGGCCGTCAGCGGCATCCAACACGTAGTCGCTGAGGCACAATCCGTCATTCTTCGCCTGCCGTTGGAAGCGGAAGGTGTGAAGTGGACTCGTCGCTCCCGGCGCGAAAAGGTTGATGTTGTTCCCATCCCGCTCGGCTTCGAAGAACTGCCACACAGCGCGGATCTTCATCCATGACGCAACTTCCTTCTTCACCTCGTCCATCCCGTGAAGAAGTTCCATGGCTTTCGGATCACGCTCGACGAGCAGCTTTTCGAAGTTTCCTTTAAAGCCCATATGACGGCCGTAGAGCATGAACGGATTGATGTAACTCCACACCTCGGCTAGCGCGGGAATCTCACGGACCTTGCGGTCCAGGTACGGCGCCTGAGGAACGGGTATCTCCACGCGAACCTTCGGACTGCGATTGAGACCCGACGGGACGGCTTCCACCGCACGCGGCTCAAAGCCCGGCAGGGTTTCGTGGAAGATGTGAGAGCGGAGAACTTCCTCGCGCAACGCCGGATCCATGATCTCGTTCATCAGCCGCAGACCGGTCATGGCGTCCTTGGCATAGAACGTAGGCGACTCGTACGCCGGCCCGATTTTGGTGACGGTGTAGCGTTCCGATAACGCCGCGCCGCCAACCAGCAGCGGAGCGTGAATGCCGTGATCGCGCAGGTCACCGGCTGTGATCACCATTTGCTGGGCGCTCTTCACCAGCAAGCCCGAAAGGCCAATCGCATCCGGTTTGTGCTTCTCAAAACCCTTGATCAACTCCTCAGGGGGAACCTTGATGCCGAGGTTGATCACGTCGTAGCCGTTATTCGAAAGAATGATCTCGACGAGGTTCTTGCCGATATCATGCACGTCGCCCTTTACGGTGGCGAGCAGAACCTTGCCGCGAGCGGCAGTGTCGGCCTTTTCCATGTACTGCTGCAGGTGGTTGACCGCGGCCTTCATCGCTTCGGCCGATTGCAATACTTCGGCCACAATCAGTTCGTTGTTGTTGAACAGGCGGCCCACTTCGGCCATGCCTGTCATCAGTGGGCCGTTGATGATATCGAGCGGCGACACGCCCTCGGCGCGCTTCCGGTCGAGATCGGGAATTAGCCCGTCGCGCGTGCCTTCGATGATGTAGTTGCCGAGCCGCTGATCCAGCGGGAGGTCTTCGGCCTTCGCCTTCACGCGAGCGCTGGCGCCGCGGAAATGTTCGGCGATTTGAGCGATTCGCAGTTGATTGATGGCCGCTTTTTGCTCCGCGGTCTGCTGACGCCAATCTTCCGGCGCGCCCTCGAAGACGGGGTTGGGGTTCCCCCAGGCCGGCGGATGGTTGAACAGCAGATCCTCCGCCAGGCGCCGCTCCTCAATGGGAATCGACGCGAACCGTTCGAGTTTCTCGGCATTGACGATGGCCAGATCGAGACCGGCCTTGGTGCAGTAGTAGAGGAAGACCGAGTTCACCACTTCGCGCGCCGAAGGCGGCAGTCCAAACGACACGTTCGAAATCCCCAGCACCGTCTTCACGTAGGGGATCGATTCTTTGATCAGGCGGATGGCTTCGATGGTCTCGACGGCGCCGCCAATGTAGTTTTCATCGCCGGTAGCGCAGGGGAAGACCAGCGGATCGATGATGATGTCTTCCGGCGGGATGCCGTACTTGGTGGTTAGAATCTCCACGGACCTCTGGGCGACGGCAAGCTTGCGCTCGCGGGTGAATGCCTGCGCCTGAACGGGGTCCTCGTCGATGGTTCCCACCACGAGTGCCGCGCCGTAGGCTTTCGCCAGCGGACAGATCTTCTCGAACTTCTCTTCGCCGTCCTCCAGGTTGACGGAGTTGATGATGCTCTTGCCCTGACAGTAGGTGAGGGATAATTCCACCGACTTCGGGTCGGTGGTGTCGATCATCACCGGCGCCTTGATCTTGCGGATCAACCGGTCGTAGAACAGCGGGATGTCATTGATCTCGTCACGATCGGACGACTGCAGGCAGACGTCAACGATATGGGCACCGTTGCGCACTTGGCGGCGGGCGATCTCGCTCGCTTCTTCCCACTTCTCATCGGCAATGAGGTTCTTGAAGAGCCGCGACCCGATGACGTTTGTGCGCTCACCCACAATCAGGGGGCGGTTGCTGTCCTCGGCCTCCACCAGGTCGATTCCCGAATAGTAAGCGCGGTGGGATGCTGAGTGCCGGCCGCGAGGCGCTTTCCCCTCCACCATCGCGGCTAAGGCGCTGATATGGGCCGGGGTTGTGCCGCAGCAGCCGCCGACTACATCCAGCCATCCGTGATTGGCGAACTTCTCCAACTGCGCAGCGAACGTGCCCGGAGTCTCGTCGTAGTAACCCTCCACGTTCGGCATGCCCGCGTTGGGATAGCACGAGACGCGGCACTGCGCCATTTCGTGAATGGTGCGGATATGATCCGTCATCAGGTCGGGCCCGGTGGCGCAATTGAGTC
The DNA here is from genome assembly GCA_039934475.1 of Bryobacteraceae bacterium. Classification (GTDB taxonomy): domain Bacteria; phylum Acidobacteriota; class Terriglobia; order Bryobacterales; family Bryobacteraceae; genus JBDTMC01. The sequence continues at coordinate 12,236 of JBDTMC010000211.1, forward strand.
CCACCGACAGTAAATCCATGTGGGCGATCGAAGCGTAAAACGAGTCCGCTGTCTGGCCGGCCAACATCGTGCCCATCTGCTCAATCGTGCCCGAGACCATCACCGGAATACGAGTGCCGGTCTCCCGCTCCAGCTGCTGGATAGCGAGCAGCGCCGCTTTAATGTTCCGCGTGTCCTGGCAGGTCTCGATCAGAAGGATGTCCGAGCCACCTTCCCAAAGTCCTTTGGCCTGCTTGTAATACCCTTCGCGCAGTTCGGGAAAGGTGATGCCGCCGGTGACGGTGATGGCCTTGGTAGTTGGCCCCATGGAACCGGCAACAAAGCGCGGCTTCTGAGGAGTGGCGTACTCATCGGCGGCCTGGCGAGCCAGACGCGCGGCGGTGTGGTTCACCTCATACCAGAGATCTTCCAGACCGAACTCGGCCAGGGTTACGGTGTGCCCGCCGAAGGAGTT
>JBDTMC010000212.1:0-12668 GCA_039934475.1 Bryobacteraceae bacterium
CATCACCGTCGCGGCGGCGGAGGTGTCCGTGGGACTCGCGCTCATTGTGGCGTTGTATCGCAAGCGGCGTACCGCTCACGTCGAGGATCTGAACCGTTTGAGGCTTTGAACTCCTTCCGATGACGCCCCCACTTCGCCCCCTGATTCCGCTGATACTTGTCCCGCAGAAATAGCGGGAACATTCGGCAATAAGTCGTGATAAACTCCCCAAGGCGGGCTGGGATAAATAACGCCGGTTGCTACGGAGGATGCAGTGAAGCAAACTGGGCTAACAAGGTGGAGTGCGCGGGTAATCTTGGTCGTGCTGGCAGGTGGAATCGCTTCGGCGCAAGCGGTTAACTACAGCAACTCAAACCAAATCACGGTGCCGGATTCGACCACGAACACGGCGGCAAAATCGGACATCGTCGTCAGTGGTTTCGCCGGAACCGTGAATAAGGTCACGATCACGCTGACACAAATGACCGGATTTATCGGTGAAATTGATCTGGAATTGGTGGCGCCTAACGGTTCGAAATTCGTCTTGCTGTCGGACTGTTGTAGCACGGCCACATCCAGCACCAATCTGACACTCACGCTGGATGACGCGGCGACAAACTTACTGCCGGTCGGTGTCGCCAGTTCCGGCACATTTAAGCCGACAAATCTGGGCGCGACGATCGACACCTGGCCAAGCGCAATTCCACAGCCTGCCTGCCCTTCCGATTACGCGGCTGGCACGGTCATGACGAGTTGCCCCGGAGGAGCCTCTCAGGGTACGGGAACCTTCGCCAATCATTTCGATGGCATCAATCCGAACGGCACCTGGAGCCTGTACGCGGTGGATGACACCGCCGGCGATGCAAGTATCACCATTCAGGGCTGGACGCTATCCATCACGCCAAACTCGCTGCCCGCCACAACAACAACGGCTTCAGCCAGCGCGAACCCAGCCACACGAAATGTTGCTGTCAACCTGCTTGCCACCGTCACCAGTAGCTCAACCGTAAATCAAGGGACAGTGCAATTTACAAAAGACGGAGTCAATCTCGGCAACGCCGTTTCCGTGAGCAATGGGAGCGCTACCCTTACGAACCAGTTATTCACGAGTGAAGGTGATTTCGTCATTGGCGCACAGTACACCGACAACAGCAGCACGTTCTCTTCCAGCAGCGGCAGCTTCACCTTGACTGTCCAAAATGCCACTACCGGCACACCGCCGACCTTCTGCAACGCGGCTCCGCTGACCATCAACACCGGGGCGTCTGCCCCCATTGCCGGAACTCCGAATCCCCAGCGAATCACGGTATCGGCGCTCAGCGGTACGGTCTCCAATCTGGTTGTGGCCCTCAACGGGATTACGCATCCGACGCCCGCCGATTTCGACTTACTGTTGGTTTCCCCCACTGGGCAGAAAATGGTTATCCTGTCTGACGTCGGCGGCAGTGTCTCCGTAAGCAATGCAAACATCATATTGGACGATACAGCCGCGGCGTCCCTGCCCAATTTATCGGTACTCAGCAGCGGCATTTTCAAGCCGACCAACTACGGCACCGGAGACACCTTCGCCTCGCCCGCGCCGGCAGGACCATACAGCAACCCGGCACCCGCGGGCAGCGATTCGCTGGCTTCCACGTTCGCCGGAGTCAACCCCAACGGGACATGGATGCTCTATGCCGCCACGGACATTCCCGGCAATACGGGATCAATCGGCGGCGGCTATTGCTTGACGTTCACTACCAGCGGCGATTCCTCCACCACTACCACCGTGTCGTCATCGAAGAATCCGTCGCTGGTCAATGAGAGCGTGACCTTCACGGCGCAGGCGCTGCGTTCCTCCGACAGTTCGCCCGTTCCCGCCGGGACCTTCACATTCCGCCTCGACGGCATCGTCGTCTCCGGGCCCACAACCGTTGATGGAACGGGATCGGCAACCTATGCCACGGCGGCACTCACCGAGGGGCTGCACACGATTCAAGCGACATACAGCGGCACCAGCGGGTATGCCACCAGCACTGCCAGCGAAGACCAGGAAGTGGATACACCGACCACCGTTACCGGAACCAGCTTCTGCAACAACGGCGGAATCTCATTGAATGGCACTGGCAACGCCCTTGTCTATCCTTCGCGAGTGTTCGTAACCAACCTGCCGGGTTTCATCTCGGCTGTAAACTTGCGACTGAACAACTTCACTGCGTCGCATGCCAATGATCCGGATATTCTCCTCGTGGGACCCACCGGCGCAACGCTGATTCCGTGGTCGGACATCGGTAGCATCTCAGGCGGATTCACCAACCAGACGTTTACACTTTCCGATAGTGCCGCCAGTTCATTACCTTCCACCGGCGGCGTCACCACCGGCACCTACAAGCCGACAAACTACGACACCGCGGATTCGTTCCCCTCGCCGGCGCCCGCCCCGCCATGGAACAGTCCGGCGCCGGCCGGCAGTTCCACGTTAGCCTCAATATTCGGGAACACCGCTGCGACGGGCACCTGGGCGCTCTACGTTACCGACGACACTCCCGACCCGGGAACCGGCGGTTCGATAGGCGGCTGGTGTCTCGACTTCACCATGCTTCAGCCCGATCTCAAAATTACGAAAACGCACACGGGCAGTTTCGTCCAAGGACAAACCGGAGCCACCTACACGATTCAGGTGCAAAACGCCGGCACCGCTGTGACTGCGGGAACCGTGACGGTGACGGAGAGCGTGCCCGCCGGCCTGACGCTGGTCTCGCAGTCCGGCTCCGGCTGGGATTGCTCGGTTGTCCCCACCTGCACCCGCAGCGATGCCCTCGCCGCAAGTCAGTTCTACCCCGACATCACCGTGACAGTGAATGTTGCCTCGAATGCGTCCAGTTCGTTGACCAACACCGCTTCCGTGTCGGGGGGCAGCGATAGCAACGCCGCGAATAACACGGCCAATGATGTCACGGCCGTATTGGCCGCAGTCAGCTTTGGGACCACCCCAGTGGGTCTCAGTTACTCTGTGAACGGGACGCCTCAGAGCACAACGACAACGCAGAATCTGGCTTCCGGCACGGTCCTCACTCTGGCCACCACCACGCCGCAGACAGCTACTGGCACGCGTTACAATTTCCTGTCCTGGAGCGACGCCGGCGCCCTCTCGCATCCGGTCACTATCAGTAACTCCGTCAACTCCTACGTCGCCTCGTTTCAGACTCAATACCAACTCACCAGCATCGCTTCCCCGGTGAATGGCGGCACGGTGACTCCCGCCTCCGGCAGTTTCTTCGATGCCAACACCCAGGTACCTGTCACCGAAACCCCAGCCGCCTGTTACGTGTTCTCTTCCTGGAGCGGCAACGTGCAGAGCGGGTCGGTACTCATGAACGCGCCTCATACCGTGACGGCAACCTTCGCAGCCAACATTGCCTCGAACGTGACTGCCCAATTGAGTCCGGTGTATGGGGGCTTCCGCCTCAACCGGGCGACGAATAAATGGATGCAGGCGGTGACCCTCACCAACCACGGAGCGGCGCTGGCAGGCATAGTCTTCGCCGCCGACAGCCTTTCGAGCAACGCCACGCTCAGTGGCGCCGGCGGGGCGACAAGCTGCGCGACTCCGGTAAGTCCCTATAAGGCGATTGGACAACTCGGCGCAGGCGCAACGGTGACGTTCTACTTGCAGTTCGACAATCCAACGAACGCACCAATTCGATATACAGGTCGGCTGCTGGCCGCACCCGGTCAGCTCTAAGAGCATACGGAGGAACAGAACTCAATGAAACAAGCTCTCCTTTTGCTATTGGCCCTGGGAGCCGCCGGTGCTCTCCAGGCCGATGTGATCTACAACGTCAACCTGCAAACTGCGGGGATTCCAGCCGGTTCCTACTTTCTGGACTTTCAGTTGATCAGCGCAGACGATGCCGCTCCCAACGCAAATAACACGGTGACTATCGATTTCCTGACCCTCGGCGGAGGAGCGTTTCTCGCTCCGCCACCGGTCCTGAACGGTGGGACCACCGGCAATACCGCCGCCGGCTTCACCTTCACCGATAGCGCCTTCTTCAATGCGGCGTTAATCGCAATTTCGCCGGGCACCGATATCTCGTTCCGCATGACCTATTCGACAAATTTCACGTCCGGCTTTCCAGACGAATTTAGTTATGCGGTCCTCGATTCAAGCATGAACAGCATTGTCAGCACGGGCGTAGGCGCGTCGATGGTTGTGGATATCACGGGCGTCAATGCCACCCCGGTGGTTCACGCAGCGGATCCGGCCTTCGGCGGTATTATCCCAACTCTAACCATGGTGCCTGAGCCGGCTACGTGGCTGGCTGGACTACCGCTGCTGGCTGGTGTGCTCCTGCGGCGCCGTAAACGGGTTCCTCACTCGTAGCGCAGCGCGATCATAGGATCCACTCGCGTGGCTCGCCGCGCCGGCACGAAGCACGCCAGCAATACGACCAGCGTCAGTAGGATCGCCGTGGCGCCGAACGTCAAGGGATCGAACGAATCGACGCCGAACAGTAACTGCTTAACGAAGCGTGTCAGCACCAGCGCTCCCACCGCGCCCACTCCGACGCCGATCAACCCAATGGTCATCCCCTGGCGCAGCACCAAGCCCAACACGTCCGATTGGGCCGCGCCGATGGCCATCCGGATTCCGAACTCCCGTGTCCGCCGTTCCACCAGAAATGCCATCACACCGTAGATCCCCACTGCCGCCAGTGTCAGCGCGAGCAGAGAGAACAAGCCGAGCAACACCGTCAAAAACCGCGGTCGTCCGTTCGCTGCTGTAATTACCTCCTCCATCAGCCGGACTCGCGACATAGGCAACGTCGGATCGATCTCAGCCAGTTTCGCGCGCACGCTCCCGACCATCTGTTGAGGATCTTGCGTCGCCTTCACCGCCAGGTACATCCCGCGAATGCCGCCGTCTACTTGCGCGTACGGGAAGTAAAGCTCGGTACCCGTCGGTTTGTCGATGCCCCCGTTCTTGACGTCTGCCGCCACGCCGATAATGGTCCGCCACGGGACGTTGTCTGAGTCTTCCTTGATCCTCCGCCCAATCGGACTCTGGGTTCCATAGAAGGTCCGTGCCAGCGTTTGATTGATGATGACCACCGGGTTACCTTCCGCCCCGTCACGCGCATCGAACGCACGTCCTTCAATCATCGGAATATGTAACATCTCAAAATATCCGGGAGAGACAGCCTGATAGTAGTCCACGTTCTCATCCGGCCCGCCCTTCGCCTTCACATAGCCCTCGATTTTCGTATCGTTGGCATTCAACTGGCGCACCGGCGCGAGCCCATTGGCAACGGCCGCCGCCTCCACACCCGGCATCGCCGATACGCTTTCCAATAGCCTCGTCCAGACGCCCCTTACCGCGGTCGATTGCGGATATTGGCCGTCTGGCAACACCACTCTCATCGTCACCACCCTCGTGGGATCCAGCCCGATATGTACCTGTTGCAGCTTCCAGAACGTCCGCACCATAAGGCCTGCACCCACCAGCAGCACAAGAGCCAGTGCCAACTCGCTCACCACCATCACCCGCCGCAGCCAGTGCGCCCCGCTCGTCGTTGTACTGCGGCCCGTCGCCGTCTTTAAAGACTCCTGTGTCCCGCCGGCGAATTGCGCCAGCGGAGCGAGAGCGAAGAATACTCCCGTCAGCAGGCTTGCGCCAACAGTAAACGCAAGCACCATCCAATCGATACCGATCTCGTTCGCTCTGGGAATGGCGCCCTGGTCGAAAGCCAGAATCAACCGCAGCGCCCCCCACGCCACTAACATCCCGAATGCTGCTCCGGCCCCTGCCAGCAACAGTCCTTCTGCCAGGCACTGGCGCGCCAGATCCAGGATGCTCGCGCCAATCGCCTTCCGCACGGCAATCTCGTGATGCCGTGCTTCCGCTCGCGCCAGAAGCAGGTTGCCGACGTTCACGCAGGAGATCAGCAACACAAACACCACTGCGCCCAGCATCAACAGCATTGCCGGCCGCACATTGCCAATCACCTCGCCGTGATACGGCAGCGCTAGAAGAGTATGGAACTTGGTGTCGAACAGATGCATCTTCGCCGTCTTGTGTTGCTCTTGGTCCACCATGATTCGCAGAAACTCTTCTTGCGCCCTCGCCGTGGTGGAGCCCGGATTCAGCTTCCCAATAACTGATTGGTAGTGACTGGCGCGTCCTCCCGGGCTAGCCGTGTTAATCTGCTGGGGATACCAGACCTCGGGAGGATCCGTTTCTCCCGGAGGGAAGGCGAACCCGCGCGGCATCACTCCCACAATGTTCGCTGTCAACCCATTGATCTTCACTTGCCGCCCGGCGATATCCGCTGCCCCGCCGAACGCCCGCCGCCATAGTCCGTCTGAGATAACAGCGGTTAGTGGTACGCCAAACCGGTCGTCGTCCTGGCCCAAGGCGCGGCCGATCTGTGGCGCCACACCGAGCATCGGCATCAGTCCGCCGGTTACGCTCGATGCCGTGACACGAATCGGTTCCGCACTCCCCGAGAGGTTCACACCGGTGGTGGTATAGGCCTCCAGATACTCGAACGAGGAGGTAAGCCGCCGCAGATCGAGTAGTTCGGGTGTGGACATCCAGAACTTACGGAACCCGCCACTGGATCCATAAGTCGGAAACTCCGTATAGACGCGCACCAGCCGTTCCGGGTCCTTGAAGGCCAGGGGTCGCAGGACAACGGCGTTTACAACGGTAAAGATCGCGGTGTTGGCGCCAATGCCAAGGGCTAGACAAAGGATCGCCGCGATGGCCAATCCCGGGTTCCTTAGAAGCGTTCGCCAGGCATACCGGATGTCGCGCATACGTTGTACTACGGTGAAATCGGCGGAAAGTTTCCACAGATTTTCGTGTAAACGTCAGTCTCCCGCCCAACCTGCTTGCTTCACCGTCCGCTCCGACACCTTTCCATATTTCGCGGCCACCTCACGAATCTTGCTCGCATTCCCCAGCAGCACAAACGCCAGCCGCTCCGTGCCGTAATACTTCCGGATCACCTGGTTCGCTTGTTCCAACGTCACTGCGTCCACACGGGCGAAGAACTGGTCGACTTCATTACGGTCCAGACCGAAGAGTTCCATGTCGCCTAGCGCGGTGGCAATCTGATCTGACGTCTGTACAGTTCGCGGTGGATAAGTACCCTTGATATAGGCCTTCGCCGACGCCAGTTGTTCCGCAGTTATCCCTTTCTCGCGGAGCCCCTTGAGTACATCCAGCGCAAGATCGATCGCGCGCGCCGTGGTTTCCGTCTTCGTATACGAGCTGATATAGAGACCACCCGTCAGCCGTCCCATCTCGAGCCTGGAACCGGCGCCGTACGTTAAGCCCGTGTTCACGCGCAACTCATCGTTCAGCATTGAGGTGAATCGTCCGCCGAACAGCGTGTTCACCAGCAGCAAAGGCACACGATCCGCCGTGGTTCGTTTTGCGCCCGCCTGGGCGATCACAAAGTAGGTCTGCGTAGCATCGGGTTTGTCTACCAGCAGCACCCGTCCCTCCGCACCGGCCCCTGGTTTTCGGTCTTCGACCCATTCATAAGGCATGCCGGCGGGCGCGGCGCCAAATGACTCCGCGACTCGAAGCTTCGCGTTCGCACTGTCGAAATCCCCCGCCACAATCACGATCAGGTTACGCCCGGCATACATCCGCTTGTGATACTCCATAACATCGTCACGCCGGATGCGGTCGAGGGAAGCCTCATCCGCAACCCTGCCGTAGGGATGGTTACCGCCGAAGAAGAAGTTTCGATAGTAGTTGACGATCGCCGCATTCGGGTTGTCCTTCGTAGTCTTCAAACCGTCCGTCCTGCGCGCCAGCATTTTCCGAACCTCCGCCTCGGGAAAGGCAGGATGCAAAACTGCATCGGAAACCAACGCTAGGCCGCGATCGAAATCCTTCTTCAGAAACTCCGCTGTGATTACGGTCGCCTGATCGTCGGTCAACGCATCGAAGATTCCGCCCAGGCTGTCGAGTTCTTCTGAGAACTGCGCCGCCGTCACACGCGCGGTTCCTTCCCGCAGCAGCGCCGCGGTGATCCCGGGCAAGCCGGCCAGTTGGGCCGTCTCCGATTCCGCTCCGCCCGTCACCAGAATTCGGAACTGCACCAACGGCAGACCCGCCCGCGGCATCAGATACAGCACTGTCCCATTCGTCAGCACATCCCGCGTATAGGCCGGCAGTCGCACTTGTGCCAGCGACGGAGTGCACAGCAGCAGCGCCAAAATCCAACGCTTCATTGCTTGACCTCCTGCTTTTCCGGAACCAGCGTCGCCACAGTGCGATTCTTTGCCGTGAAATACAGGCTCGCTACTCGCTGCACGTCCGCCGCGGTCACCGCTTCAATCTCTTTGTCCGCCGTAAACAGCTTCGCGTAATCGCCGTTAAACACTTCGTATGTGCCTAGTAAGTTGGCCCGCCCTTCGATGGTCTTCAATTGCCGGTAGTGGTTGGCCAGAAGCTGATTCTTCGCCTTGCGCAATTCCGCCGCCGGAGTCTCTTCGGCCGCCAGGCGCGCCAGTTCCTCGAACAGGGCTTTCTCTGTCGCTGCTGTCTCCACGCCTGATCGAGGTTGAATCGAAAATCGGAACACGGTCGGATCAAGCGCCCGCTGTGCGCCCCCGTTCACCGATACCGCCAGTTGCTCCGTGTCAACCATCCGTTTATACAGCCGGGAACTCTGCCCGCCCATCAACACTGTTTGGATCACCTCCAGCACAGGCGTGTCCGGACTGCTGGTCTGCGGCACGTGATAGAGGATTTGCTGCAGCGGCAGTTGTGCCGGCTTCACCAGCGTTACGCGCCGTTCTCCCTGCTGCTGCGGCTCCTTCGTCCGCACAGGCGGAGGCGGGTCCTGGCGCGGAATCGGCTCCAGGTACCGCTTCGCCAGCATCATCACGTCGTCGAACTGGACATCGCCTACAATCGCCACCACGCAATTATTGGGCGCATAGCCCATGCGGAAATGAGCCTTCAAGTCGTCCATCGTCCAGCTCTCAATATCGGAAGGCCAGCCCACTACCGGTGAGTGATACGGATGCGCTATAAACGCCGTGGCCCTCGCCAGCTCGGAAAGCATCCCGCCATTATTGTTATCTACTCCCATGCGGCGTTCCGAATAGACCACGCCGCGTTCCGAATCGATGATCTTCGGATCGAAAGCAAGGTCGCGGATGCGATCCGCTTCCATGTCGAACATCAGGTCCAGCGCGGTGTTCGGGAACCAGTCCGTATATACCGTGACGTCATTGGACGTGTAGGCGTTGTTGTTGCCGCCGCTGTTGTCCATCCGCCGGTCGAATTCCTTGGGACCGTACTTCTTCGCGCCATTGAACATCATGTGCTCGAAGAAGTGGGACACACCGGTCGTACCCGGCCGCTCATTGCGCGATCCAATCCGGTAGAAGAGATACATCGCGACGTTCGGAATGCCGTGGTCTTCCTGCACAATGACCTTCATTCCGTTAGCCAGCGTCTGTGTCCGCGTGTCCTGCGCCGTCAGCAGGGGAACACAAAAGAGAACAACAAGAACCCTACGCATGGGTCCAAGATAGCACTCGTGGCTTTAAGCGCCGTTTTCGGCAAGCCGCGCTTTCACCAGCTTCTTCACAAGCGCGGCCGGCAGGGGCTTATCAGGTGCAAACCGGATGGTGCCCTTACTGGTGTCATAGTCCTTCAACTCGTCCTTGTGGGCCTCAACCGTAGATCCGCTCATCAGGTAGAACGCGCAATGCTTCGCTGTCGCGCCCATCCCCACCAGCATGCCGTTCAGGCGAAACGCGGCCAGTCCGTAGCTGATGCACTCTTCCGCCTTCGGCGCCGCAGCCCGGATGATCTTACGAAGCTTCTCTAGAGCGGCCCGATTCTCATCGCTCAAACCAGCCAGGTACTCGTCAATCGTCGTCGGCTTGCCTGCCATCCACGTCGCCTTTCAGGGCTTGTCCCGCAATTCCTTCGATCTTTGGGCGAAGGGCTGTTGCCGGCTTGTTCATTCCCGATCAGTATACCCAATGAGGTGTCGGCTGCTACGCTGGGGCCATCCTCGCATGCAAGTCGAATTCAAACCCGCCATTATCCCCGATGACCTTCGCCGTCTCCACGCCTTCGACCGCAAGGTCTTCCCGCCCTCAGACGTTTTTCCCATGGCTCACTGGCGCGCCTACGAGTCATGGTGGATGGTCGTCGCCGGCAAAAACATTGGCTGCTGCGCCTTCCATCCCGGCGTCGATTTTCAGGAAGACATTTACCGCCAAGCGGACAACCCGCCCCAACCTCAGACGCTCTACATCGCCTCAACGGGTATCCACCCGGCACATCAGGGGCGTGGACTGGGGCGCCTCCTCAAGAGCTGGCAGGTCGCCTACGCCCAACATCACGGCTTTCGTCGTATCGTCACCAACACCCGGTCCCGCAATCGCGCGATGATCGCTCTCAACCGTTCCTTCGGCTTTGAAGTGATTCGCAAGACTCGCGGCTACTACTCAGATCCCACTGATGCCACTACCGTCATGGAACTGAAGTTGTAACTACTCGATGGCGTCCGCCGCGTGGTACGAACTACGCACTAGCGGTCCGGCTTCCACATGCGCAAAGCCCATTTCCCGGCCCAGGGCCTTGTATTCGGCGAACTCTTCCATCGGCACGTATCGCAAAATCGGCAGATGCTCCGGGGACGGCCTCAAATACTGCCCCATCGTGACGATGTCCACTTTATGAGCCTTCAAATCGCGCATTACTTCAATCACTTCCTCGCGCGTTTCGCCCAGCCCCAGCATCAACCCGCTCTTCGCCGGCACCTCCGGCCGCAGTTCCTTCGCCCACTCCAGCATGGCTAGCGACCGTTCATAATTGGCCCCCACGCGCACTTGCCGGTAGATGCGTGGCACGGTCTCGATATTGTGGTTCAGAACATCCGGAGCCGCATCCATCACAATGCGCATCGCCTCGCGGTTGCCCTGAAAATCCGGAACCAGTACTTCCACCTTGCATCCGGCAATCCGCGCCCGGATGGCCCGGATCACCATGCCGAACAACTCCGCGCCGCCGTCCTTGCGGTCATCCCGGTTGACGCTCGTAATCACGGCATACTTCAGGCCCAGCGCCTCACACGCCTCGGCTACGCGGTTCGGCTCATCGTAATCCACATCCAGCGGAGCGCCCTTCTGCACCGCGCAAAACCCGCAACGCCGCGTACAGACATTGCCCAATATCATGAACGTCGCCGTGCGGTGGTTCCAGCACTCGCCAACGTTCGGACACGCTGCGCTCTCGCACACCGTATGCAGCTTCAGACGGTCTACCAGGGCCTTCAGCTCACGATAGTTGGCGCCAATCGGCGCGGGCGCGCGCAGCCACGCCGGACGCTTCGGCTTACTCTCAATGGTTACCAGCACGTACTTCCATTGTATCGTTCACGGACGTTTCGGCAGTGGCGTGTTGTAACCCTTCGCATCCCACCACAAAATCTTGTTCAATAGTTCGCTCGGAACATCGTCGATGTCGTGCCAGTTCATCGCCGCCGATTGCCGCGCTGCCCACAACTGACGTCCACGCAGTGCCTTCAACGGCGGATTCATTTCGTCCAGCTTGAGGTTCGCCGGCAGCGCCTGGAACGGCTTCAAATCGGCCGCCGCCTGGAAGACGCTGTTCATCGTACGTGCGGTCGCCAGCACGCGTGTGGACGGAGGAATCCCAAACACCGTCTGTATCGTTCGGATCATGCCCGAGTGATTGTAGTGGTTGGAATCCAGCGCGCCCCGCCGTATATGAGGTCCAATTGCCAGCGCGATCGTACGGTGCCCATCCACGTGATCGATGCCGTCCTGCGCATCGTCCTCCGTCACCAGGATGAGGCTCTTCGGCCAGAAGCGGCTCTTCGAAATCCCCTCCACAATGCGCCCCAGCGCCAAATCGTTATCGGCCACCATCGCCTTCGGTGTGGGTGAGTCCGGCTGCGTCCCGTTGGTGTGATCGCTGGTCATCGTCAGAATCACCAGGTTCGGCATCTTGCCCGATTTCTCCCGCACTGCCAACTCATCCAGCCACGCCTGCGCCCGCATCTGGTCTGTCAGGTTTGTCTCATTCGGCGGAAAGCGCGTCTCATAGATCTTCTGAAGCGCCGGCACGCCGCTCCGCGACGTCACCACATCGCGCCACTTGTTCTCCTTGTACAGCCGCCAGTACGTGCTCCATGATTCCAGCTTGTCCTCGTTGATATCCACAGCGCTCTGTGTCGCCGGATCCCATCGCGTCGGCAGAGAGAACGCGCCGTACAGCCGGATATCAAGCGGCCGCGTCGCATGCTGCCAGAAAAATCCCGCCGGCGACACCGTCAATGCGTCGCTCAAGTTCCAGGCATAGCCGCGCGGAGCGGCTGCGAAAGCGCGTTCCGTATAATCACTGACAAAGCCTTGCAGCAGCCATTGGTGCCCGTCGAAACTGATCGCTCCACCGGTGTAGAAATTGTCGAGAATGACAAATTGCTCCGCCAGCGCGTGGTGATTGGGGGTCACTTGTCGGCCATACATCACCAGCTTTGGATCGTTATTCCCGCGCGGCAGGTCCCCGAACAGCTGGTCGTAGGTGCGGTTCTCTTTGATGATCAGGAAAACGTGCTGAATACCGAGCTTCGCCAAATCCGCTACGCCCCCCTGCGGGGTAAACCGCGGTGCGCTCGCCGCCTTCACTTCGCGCAGTC
>JBDTMC010000213.1:0-12538 GCA_039934475.1 Bryobacteraceae bacterium
CTCGTGTTGGAAACGAACCTTGGCTTCAGGCTCATCTCGTATTAGACAAGACTCTGATCCGTACGTGACGCGTTAACGGTCTACTATAGTGAAGATATGGCGACGCTGATCAATTTGGGTGGTCCGACAGTGGACGCAGCCCTGCTCGAAGGAAAGCAGGACAAACTCTTCGATGTCCTCCGTTCCATGGGCCGCGTGCTGGTGGCTTACTCGGGTGGTACCGACTCCGCCTATCTCGCCTGGGCCGCTCACCGCGTGCTGGGCGCGAACGCAGTCGCCATCACCGCCGACTCCGCCTCCATCCCCGAGTCTCACAAGCGCGACGCGGAACAGTTTGCCCGCGACTGCGGCTTCGCACACGAATACATCGCCACGCACGAATTCGAGAACCCAGCCTACGTCGCCAACAATCCGGACCGCTGCTTCCACTGCAAGGACGAACTCTTCCGCGTGATGGAGCAAGTGGCCGGCCTCCGCGGCTTCGAACACATCGTTTACGGTGTGAACTACGACGACTTAGGCGATTATCGTCCTGGCCAGAATGCGGCCAAAATCCACGAGGTGAAAGCGCCTCTGGTGGAAGCACAATTGACCAAAGCCGAGATTCGCGAACTTTCGCGTCTGGCTGGTCTCGCCACCTGGGATCGCCCCGCGGCCGCATGCCTCAGTTCCCGCATCCCTTACGGAACGCCAGTCACGCCTGAAACCATCAAGACCGTCGAGATCGGCGAAGAAGAGATCAAGGCACTCGGATTCCGACAATTCCGCGTCCGCTTCCACGGCGAATTGGTTCGCGTCGAAATCTCCCGCGACGAACTGCCCAAGGCCTTGACGATGGAGATGCTGGACGCCTTCTCGAAAATCTTCAAGCCCCTCGGGTTCCTCTACGTCACCGTGGACGTCGACGGCTATCGCCAAGGCTCGCTAAACGCCGCACTGCACTTGCCCAAGGCACGACAGCAGTAATGAACTTTGCGCAATTCGAACGCCTCCCCGATGCTCCCGGAAAACAGGAGTTGATCGATGGAGAAATGATCGAAGTGCCGCCAGCCATATATCGGCACACCAGAATCGCGAAAAGACTCTATGACCTGCTGTCTGGCTCGACATTCGGAGACCGAGTTCTTCAGGAGGCTGGCTACCGCTCACGCTGTACTTCTCCGAGGGTGCGGACGAAGTGTGGGTGATCGCGCCGGATCATCGTTCTCTCTCTGCCTACAGGCGGGTGGAAAACCAAGTGCAGCGGGCCTCGGTTCGCGACCGCTATCATGCTGCAGCCTTCGGCATAGTTGTAAGCCTGGACACTTTATTCGAGGCCTAACCGACCAGCTAGACTTCGACCCCTGCCCCCGCTCCTCTCACTGCAATTCCAGCTCCCTAGTATGAACAGACTATTGACCGGACGGGGAACTCGTTGCCAGAATCCAATCTGGAGGATTTTGGGATGTCTGAGCTAGACGTTATTTCCAATCAGAAGTCGATTCTCGACAATCAGAAGGCGATTCTCGCCAACCAGGACACAATCAAGGCGAATCAGGCGGCGATCCAAAAGAACCAGGAGACGCTGGATCTTATTGTGAAGAATCAGGAGAAGATCCTTTCGCTCCTTCAGAAGTAGCGGCCCCGGCTGCCTCGATTTCCCGCCGCAACCTCGCGCGGCGGGAGCTGGAAAGAGTGCTGGAAGACTGAATGCAAAGCCGCCTCTCAAAAGTTGGTTTCGCGGTTCTTTTCGCTGCGTTGCTGGCCACGCCGCTGGCGATGAAACGCATGTCAGCCCGCAGACTGACCCCTACCGCCGCCACCAGCACATCCACCGTCCTCAGCCGCTACGGCTTCACCCTCGAGGAACACGCCCAAGCGTCAGGCATCGTCTTCCGACACACGCCGCCCCGATTTGACGCGAAGCTCGGGCACATCATGCAGCAGGTGGCCTCAATGGGAGCCGCAGTCTCCGTCGTCGACTTCGATCACGACGGCTGGGCGGATTTCTACCTCACCAACAGCAGCGAAGGCAGCCACAATGCCCTCTTCCGGAACCTCGGGAATGGCGCCTTCCAGGATGTAGCCTCCGACGTCGGGCTCGCGGACGTCAACCTGCCTGGGACAGGCATCTCCACTGGCGCGGTGTGGGGTGACTACGACAACGACGGTTTCGAAGATGTCTTTCTCTACAAGTGGGGCAAGCCCGAACTCTTCCACAATGACGGCGGGAAGCACTTCACGCGTGTCACTGAGACGGCCAGTCTGCCGCCTTGGGTGAACGCGAACACCGCCATCTGGTTCGATTACGATCGCGACGGTAAGTTGGACCTGTTCCTCGGCGGCTACTACGCCGAGAACGTAGACCTCTGGCATTTGGCAACTACGAAGATCATGCCCGAGAGTTTTGAGTACGCTCTGAACGGCGGGCGCAAATACCTCTTCCACAATCTCGGCGGCGGCCGGTTTGAAGAGGTATCCGAGAAACTTGGCATTCGCTCCCGGCGCTGGGCATTGGCCGCTGTCGCCGCGGACCTCAGCGGCACCGGCTTCCCTGACCTTTTCATTGCCAATGACTACGGCGTGTCTGAACTCTTTGTGAATGAGGGCGGCAAGCGGTTTCGTGAAGCCGGCAAGGAATCTGGTGTCGGCGCCGCGCCCAAAAGCGGCATGACCGCGGCTGTCGGTGATGTTCTCAACCAGGGACGCTTCGGAATTTATGTGTCCAACATCTCGGAAGAGGGTGTGCTGGTACAGGGCAATAATCTTTGGATGCCGCGCAAAGCCGTATCCGGCGGCCCGGTCCACTATGAGAACATGGCCAACGCCATGGGCGTAGAGCTGGGCGGGTGGAGTTTCGGCGCTCAGTTTGGCGATCTGAATAACGATGGCTTTCTCGACCTGTATGTAACCAACGGTAACGTGTCCCTCGACCGGAATCGCACCTACTGGTATGACTATTCTAAAGTCGCTGGAGGCAACCGCACCATCATCTCCGATGCCGCCAACTGGCCGCCCCTCGAAGGACGCAGTCTCTCCGGTTATCAGCAGAAGAAGGTCTGGGTCAACGACGGTTCAGGTCAATTTCAGGAGGTAGCGCAACTCGTCGGTGTCACCGATGTGTTCGACGGCCGCTCCGTTGCCATGGCCGACTTCGGCAATCGCGGGACCCTGGACGTTGTAGTCGCCAACCAAAACGCGCCGTTGCTCCTCTACAAAAGTACCGTCAATCCAGCTCACAAATGGATCGAGCTGGAGCTCGAAGGAAAGCAAAGTAACCGTAGCGCAATCGGCGCCCAAGTACGCCTCTTCTGGAATGGCCAACAACAGGTACAGGAGGTTTCCGGCGGCAGCGGATTCTCAGCTCAAAACCAGCGCCGGTTGCACTTCGGGTTAGGTAAGGCAGCAAGCGTCGACAAGGTGGAGATACACTGGCCATCAGGCCAAATTCAAACCATGGCCGCACCCGCCATCAACAAGATTCATCGCATAGGAGAGCCACGGTGACCACCAACGTTTTGCCGGCTCCGCTCACGCAACGATCCCTACTCGGCCGCTTCTTTAGTGCCGGCAACCGGTATCTTCCGCCCCTCTTCATCACCACCATCCTGCTGGTGGGCCAGCTCTCCTTCGGGCTCCTGGAGAGCTTCTCGCGTACCGCCCTTGCCATCGCTACCGCCATCGTGTTCGAACTCGTGCTTGCCCGCATCGCCTTCGGCAAATATCCGAACCTCGCCAGCGCGTACATCTCAGGCATCAGTGTCGGCATCCTCGTGCGATCCCCCGAATATTGGCCCTATGCTCTCACCAGCGCCATTGCCATCACATCGAAGTACGTCCTTCGCTGGAGGGGCCATCACCTCTGGAATCCGTCGAACTTCGCCATCTGCGTGATGCTGCTGCTGGCGCCCGAATACTTTGCCACGCTCAGTATTCAATGGGGCAACAGCGTATGGCCGATGATGATTGTCTGGGCGCTGGGAGCCCTCATCGTCTATCGCGCCAAACGCTTTCACATTAGCGCGACGTATGTGATCTCGTTTGTCGTCCTCGCTGCCATTCGCAGCGCCATCACCGGCCATGCCCTGCTTGCGGAAATCGCACCCATCACCGGGCCGATGTACCAGCTCTTCATCTTCTTCATGATTACCGACCCGAAGACCACGGTGCGGTCGAAATCGGGCCAGTGCCTGGTAGCATTCCTGGTAGCGGTGCTGGAGATGATCCTGCGTCTGGCTCAGAACGTCAACGCTCCGTTCTATGCCCTCACTGTGGTGGGCCCTCTCGCCCTCATCATCGATATTTGGTGGGAATCACGCCAGCAGTCCGCTGCGCTCGCGCATGCCTAGTGGTAGTCGCAAAAGAGGGAACTGGGAATGGAAACTAGATCCGGCAAACTTCCTTCCATCCTGCTTCCGGCGGCTGTTTTCGCGGGCGGAGTGGCCCTCTGGGCTCTCATCTGGAAATCCGGTGTGTTTCCGCCCAGCGCGCTACCGTCTCCCCTCGGCGTGATCCGGGCCTTCGGTGAGGAACTCCGCAATGGCCGGATGATCAACGACTTGAGTACGTCACTCTACCGCGTTACCGTCGGCTTCTTGTTAGCAGTCCTCTCCGGCGTCCCGCTGGGCACATGGATGGGACAGAAACTCAAGGCGCGGACTGCCTTCCTGCCCCTCCTCAACTTCTTCCGTAATCTCTCGCCTTTGGCTTGGATTCCCTTTGCGATCCTTTGGTTCGGTGTCGGGGATCTGGCCGCCATCTTTCTCATCTTCCTCTCCGGATTTTTCCCCGTAGTGTTGGCCACAATGGCTGCCGTGGCGGGGATCCCCGCCGTCTATTCTCGAGTCGCCGAAACATACGGCTTGCATGGGTTTGAGAAGGTGGTCCACGTTACGTTGCCCGCGATCATGCCCCAGATCATTACCATGCTCCGCGTCACGGCCGGACTCTGCTGGCTGGTTGTCGTAGCCGCCGAGATGATTGCCGGCCGCGACGGTCTCGGCTTCGCCGTCATGGATTCACGCAATGGATTGCGCATGGACATGCTGGCGGCAGAGATGGTCCTAATCGGCGGCATTGGAGTGATTCTCGACCGCGTGCTAGTGCGCTTGACGAAGATTCCCAGCGTCCGGTGGGGCTATGAAAGATAGCCCCTTCCGCTTGAACGGAGTTTCGGTGAGCTTCGGCGCCGTGGAAGTATTGCGCCATCTCTCGATGGACATCAACCACGGTGAGTTCGTTGCCGTGGTCGGACCTTCCGGCTGCGGCAAGACGACTCTGCTCAATGTGCTGTCGGGCCACATACGGCCCTCCTCCGGGACACTGCAGCGAACCGGCGGCGAGCGCATGGTCTACCAACAGGACGGCTTGTTCCCCTGGCAAACCGTCTGGCAGAACATCGCCCTCGGCCTTCGCGAGGTGAAAGACCCGGCCGAACGTGACTCTCAGATACGAGAGCTGTTGGGCCTCATCCGCCTCGAAGGGTTCGAACAACACTACCCGCACCAACTATCTGGCGGCATGCGGCAGAGAGTGGAGTTGGCCCGCGCCCTTGCCGGCAATTCAGAGACTCTTCTCATGGACGAGCCTTTCTCGTCTCTCGACTATCTCACTCGCATTCGCATGCGTCAGGAACTGGCGCGCATTCTGCAGCACCGGCCCCGAACAGTGGTCTTGGTGACTCACGATATTGAGGAGGCGGCCCAATTGGCTGACCGTGTGATCGTGCTTACTGAGCGCCCGTCGCAGGTCCGTTGCGAACTGTCGATCAGCGAGCCCCGGCCGCGCGGCTTGACCCACCCCGAGGTCATCCGGGCAGCTGATCGTATCCTCAAGGAACTTGGCATCCAGGATGGCGCTCCCAGCCTGGCAAATGGGAAAGAGGCTTGATATGTTTCGATCGCCTGTACTGCGATGGACCCTCGGCGTGATTGCTTTCCTTACAGTGGTTACTCTTCTTCGATTCCGGCCCTGGGAACGCAATCTTACGCCGCATGACCTAGGGGCTACTGGCGAAGCCCGTGAAACGTTGACCGTCGGCTTCCTGCCGGTAACCTGCCACCTCACCTGCCCTGTGACGGACTTCGCCAGCCGCACCAGCGCCTCCACGCGATTCCTCTCCCAGCGCTTTACCGACTTCCCGACGATCGTCGAATCGATGAAAGGCAATCGCCTCGAAGCCAGCTTCATGATTGCGCCGCTGGCAATGAAACTGCGCGAGCAAGGCATGCCGGTAAAGATTCTCTATCTCGGCCACCGTGACGGCTCAACGGTCATGGTCCGCAAGGATCTGGCGGTGAAGAGCCTCCGCGATCTTCGAGGCAAGACCTTTGCCATCCCCAGTAAGTACAGCAATCAGAATCTGGTCATTCACAAACTCATGGAAGACCAGGGGGTGAGGCCGGAGGAGATTCGCTTCGTCGAGTTGCCACCTCCCGACATGCCCGGTGCGCTGGCCGCCAAGGCGATAGACGCTTATTTCGTTGGTGAGCCGCATGCCGCACGCGCGGAGTTGGATGGAACCGGCAGAGTGCTTTATCACGCCAAAGACATCTGGCCTCACTTCATTTCCTGCGTGTTAGTAGTGAACGAGCGGCTCATCCGGGAGCGGCCCGCCGTCATGCGCGATCTCGTCCGCGGCATTGCCCAAAGCGGCGAGTGGGCCGAAAGCCATCGCCTTACCGCAGCCAAAGTCGCGGCACCCTATTTCCGCCAGGATGAGCAGTTAGTGCGGTTCGTACTTACCCAGCCGCCTGACCGCGTTAGCTATCGCATGTTGACTCCCTCTGACGAGGATCTGGAGCAGATCCGCGATATGGGGTTGAAAGCGGGCATTCTCGAAAAGCGAATCGAGATGAAGGATCTCGTCGATCGGTCCTTCATCCCCACCGATATCAAAGCGGCCAATATCGACGCCGAATAACAAGCCGCGACCATAAGGGAGCGACCGCAACTCCTCTACTCGACTACTATCGACACGGAGCCGCGACCATAAGGGAGCGACCGCAACTCCCACAATAACCGACAAACTCCCCTACCCGACTACTTTCGACAGGGAGCCGCGATCATAAGGGAGCGGACTCCTTCACAGGCTGCAAGTCTATCGGGCGGCTCTCCAAGCCCACAGAGCCCTCACAAATGGTTCCGCAGTCTCGTAGCGAGTATGGAAATCCTGCCAGTCCGAAGCATGCCGTCGGTACGTTCTGTCGCTTTCCAGAGGCAGCAACGGAGCCGTGTACGACTTCATGGCATGGTAAGGCAGCGGCAAAACCGTGCTCGATAGCCGGAAGTTATAGTCACCCTCCTTCATCCAACCGTCGCCAATGAAAACGAAATCTCGCGTCCAGCCGCTCGCCGGCGCCGGCATGGCAGCGAACCGCATTCTCAATTCGTCACCAGAATTAGTGATCACAGTGCGGTCGTCACTCTTCTCCAATAGCTCGCGCACGTCCCCGTACCGTGTGTAGTAACCTTCCATGCTGCGCCACCGTTGCGTTGTTCCCGCGATGACGGAGTAATCGGCCAGTTCGGGCGCGGTGGGGCCCGCCTGCGTCAGTTCCGAGTAGCCGCGGTAGCGTAACTCGGCCTGCGACAAAGCCGCTCTCGTGGTGCGAATCTGCGCCTCGGGCAGGCCCGGTGCCCACGCCAGCCTGTCCCAATACACTTCCATCTCGGTGCGCAAGCGCAGCCTGCGTGGCGCCCCCGGCAGGAAGATCCCACTCAGGTCCAGCACCACGGTCTTCAATCGTCCGGCCGGAATTCCGAGACCCGCCTTCGCCGTCACCCACTTCCCTGCGCGATCCGGAACCTCAATGGTGAGATCGCGAGGAGCGGCTTTGCCTCCCTGGCTCCTCGCCATGGTGATCGTATCGTCCCATGGATGAAGAAAACCATCGCCGATCAAATACAACGGCCCCTCGTGCGGCGCGGCCCCAGGCAACTCCAGCTCCACCCAATGATCGCGGGTCAGTCCTTGGTACTGCCCGACTCCGAAGCCATCAAGATAGTGCTCGTCAACCGCCTCAACCGCCGCATGAACATCTCGCCCCCTGTCGTCCTTCGCGCTGGCGAAGGGTTGGGCCCCCGCCGTCACGTATACTCGCAACGGTGCCGGAGGATCGGCCACCCGCTCATCGACATAGACTGACGAATTCCGCGGATGGTCCACAACTAGCAATGAGTAGTGGTCGATAAAGTAGGCTTCCCAATATTCGTCCGTCAGGCGTAAGTCATAGTAGCCATCCCGAGGCGCTAACTGGTCTCCAGTAATCTTGAACCACTGCTCCGTCTGCACAATCTTCTCCACGGTCCCATCGCTCGCGTGGGCGCCCAGCGGAGCGGACATCGGCGCCACGTCCTTCAGAAACCGCATCCGTTGCCCATCCCAAGCAAACAGGAACGGACACGAACCCTTCAGCCGCTGCTGCGCTAATACGGATTGATCGGGCTTCAGTGCAAACTCCGCCTGGATCAGTCCGTTCGGCCAGACAATGCGCACAAACTCAACGCCGGGATGTTCCCCCAGCCCAAAATGAAGTACCGGGGATTCGATGCTCTGCTTCTGCGTCAACAGCCCCGACCGGATTTCCATCTCGCCGCCAATTCCAAAAGGATTAATCCGTTGGTCGCCCATCACCGTGGCCGCGCGTGTGCGAATCACCTGCCACCGGTAGTTCTTTTGGCCATGATTGGTGTATTGAACGGCCCCGTTAGCATTCAGCCCGATCGCGTCCAAACGCCCATCCTGATTCAGATCGACGATCGCGCGAGCCCCACTCAGCCTCTTCCCGCCAACCGGCTTGTATTGCTTTCCGTCACCCAGGAAAACCTGGTCGCCCGCGATGATGTCCAGGCTACCGTTGTTATCCAGATCGGCAATCAGAAGCCTCGCTGGCCCCGCATCCGCATCACGCTTTTCCCCGCGTGCAATCTCAGCAAAATTCCAAGTCCCGCTGCCCGACAATCGCCTCATGCCCATGTCCTCACCTAGCACCACGAAATCGATGAGACCGTCTCCATCGACGTCGCCCGCCGCAACCGCCAGGTTGTGTTCGCGCACTTGCGATGGCACCTCGCGTTGCCGGTAGTTACCCAGGCGTTCGTTCTTGAAAACGTAGAGCCGGCCAGTCGAGTCGATCAGCGCCACGTCAGGCGTGCCATCGGCATCCACATCCGCGCTGGCGAATGCCACCATTCCATTTACGCCGCCGAAAGGCCGGACTGTCTTGAAGGTGCCATCGCCATTGTTCCGCAGCACCACCGGCTCGCCTTGTGTCGTTCCCAGAACCACATCCAGGTCGCCGTCAAGGTCGAAGTCGGTCGCCCATGCGCCCGTATAGGAACCATGGATCACGGCCGCAGGTAGCTTCGTCTTCGCCGTCACGTCAACGAACGCCTTCCGCGTGTCCTGCTGGTACAGCCGCACTCCCTGCGCTGTCGCCACCACCAGATCGGTTTTGAAATCGTAGTTAAGGTCGGCGCCCAGAATCGCGTTTGTCCCAAGGCTCACCGCCTTGGCGGGAAGAGGCATCGTCGCACCACCCACTACGTGCACCATCTTTGCATCGGCCCACACAATGGTCGATTCGCCTTCTCCATCCAAGGCCACGGCGCCGACGAAGAGGACGTCCCGCGCAGTAAGCCCCTTTAGCGGTTCCTGGTTGAACTGCAGTGCCGCGTCCGGCGCAGCAGGCTCCGCAATAGGAGAAGGCAGCTTGAGGAACCTCAGGAATGGATCCCCCACCGTCGTCGCCGCGATCTTCACCTCGTTCAGGCTTTGCCGGTATTGCGGCGCACGAAGCAATGTGTTCCGAAGGAATTGGGTTTGAATCGCCGCGCCGCGAAAATCGGAACCCTTTACCGCCTGCTCCAGTTGCGTGAATTGCTGCTTCGCGGGTTCCGGCCATCCCGCTACGTTCTTACTCAGCGCGGCCGTTGCTTCGTTCAGCCGGCCGGCATCGTTTTGCTTGGCTACCAGCCGAATCACATCCAGCAGAACCGGTTCATTCAGCGGCCGCGCTTTTAGAATCTGTTGCAGCAGTTGCAGCGCCTCTGCATCGCTCGACGGGCCTTGCTGGCGCTCCACTTCGCCCGCCCAGGAGTACAATGCCCGCAAATTGGTTTTATCCAGCGAGACGGCTTTCTTGTAGTGCGCCAGCGTCTCCGGGATCTTCCCGCGCTTGCTCTCTACCAGCCCAAGCAGGGATTCAATGTCGCTGTTGTCTGGTGCCAGCGCGCGGGCTCGTTCAAAGCTCTGATAGGCCGCATCGAACTCCTGCTGGCGCGCCTGCAACAATCCCAGATTTACCCACCCTGCCGGCTCCTCCGGAGCGATCTCAATGGCGCGGCTCAAGCCCTTGCGTGCGTTGACATCTTCACCGGATTGCAGCGCCGCCAAGCCGAGATAGAAGGCGGAGCACAGTTCGCGATACTCGTTCGATCCCACCTGGGGCAGGGAAGAACGCCGGCTGCAACCGGAACAGAAAAGTGAGAGTATGGCGAACCCTGCGGCCAGGGCCTTTGAGTGCATCTTCCGAATGTAGGCGATTCAGGGTCGCGCCTGCATCCCCGTTTCTTCCACTCTGTTCTCCACCCGCACCGCAAACGCAAAATCGCGCTTCCCCAACTCCGTATAACATCGCACCGCAAACTCTGCCTCCACGCCGCGCTCGTAGGCTAGCCGCGCTCCCTTCACCAACCCCAGCGTGACCGAATACCAGCCGTCGGGGAACACGATCGGCAGAGCCTTCAAGGCGAACAGGAACCGTCCATCCGGCAACTGCACCCGGCTCTCTGTGTTATTCGCACTTACTACGTCAGCGGGAGTCACAATGGCCACCTGCGCCTGCCCCGGCTGCAACAGACGCGTGCTCTCGTTGTGCATCGCCAGTTCGATTTCGATGTATTGCACGTTCTCGTTCTCGCGAAACTTGTACGTCATCACAGGCCGGTTCTCGAGTTTCTTGCCCGCTATCCAGTAGGAGAGCGGCTGCTCCACCCGCGCCAGTGACCCACTCGGATTCTCAACCACCCAGCGCAGCCGCTTTTCCAACTCAACCTTCAAATACGTGATCCGGCTCTCGTACACAATATGCGGGTACTGCGATAGATCGAAGGGGATGTCCGTCGCTTCTCGAGTCAACAGGATGACTTGTTTCCCCAGCGCATGGGCGTAGCCCGTTTCATAGAAGACATTCGGATTGCGCCCGCTCATCTCCGCCACAATCACATCGGCACGCGCGATTTGCGCGTAAATATTGTCCAGGATGGTGCCATCGAACATTTGCTCGTCAGCCCGCTGGCAATTCAGCCCCATGGCTTGGCAGGTGTCGAAGATTCCTAAATGATACGTATCGTCGAACTCGGCCGCGAACGGCATCAGCACGAAGACCACGGGCTTCGGCCGGGTGTCCGGCGCGGGCTTCAGCCCGCCGTCATCGTTTGTGGGTCCCAAGTGCAAATCCGATTCTCATTCATGCTGGTGTTGGTCAACAACGCCGGACCAGCGGCGCGGAATCCAAAGACGCCGTCTTCGGTGCTCTGCCGGCGCGACCGTAAGGCCCGGTAAAAGACGTTGTGATGTTCCTGGTGCGCGTTCTGTCGCGGCGTGAAGTGCTGTTCGCTGGTAGCGCGCAAGGCATCCGCTGTCGGCCGTTGTTGCGGATACTTCTCGTGATACTGCTTCAAGAACTCGTGCTGCACCCCTTTCGGGAATGTGTCGATGGTGTAACCCGGTTCGGCCTCCCGCGGCATCTTAGTGAGTTTGATGCCCGCCATCGTCGTATTCATCACCCCTTCGTTGCCGACAAACCGGAATCCGAAATCCTCCTCCGTCCCGCCGCTCGCCAGGTTCACGCGGAGCGACACCGTAAATGCCGGATGCGCTTCCGTCTTCGGATAATCCATCAGCGCCATCATGACGTCCGGCGCGTCACGGCCATCGTTCCAGAAACGCAGTCCGCCCGTCGCGTACACCTTCTTCGGCCCTATCGAACCCGTCACCACGTGCAGCCCGCTCAGTAAGTGGACAAACAGATCGCCTGCCACGCCCGTGCCATAGTCGCCGTAGTTGCGCCAGCGGAACAGCCGGATCGCCTCAAAGGGTCGCTTTGGCGCACTCCCCAGAAAGCGATCCCAATCCACCGTATCGGGCGACGCATCGGGCGGTATCGAATACTGCCACGCCCCGATTGCCGTATCCCGGTCCAGCCACGCTTCCACGACGTTCAGCGTCCCGATCGCCCCGGACTTCAGCAGGTCGTTGGCCTTCTGAAACACGATCGACGAGACGTACTGGCTCCCGATCTGCAGAATGCGCCCTGACTTCTTTTGGGCCTCAATCACCGTCAGGCCCTGCTCCACCTTCTGCACCATCGGCTTTTCGCAGTACACGTCCTTACCAGAGAGCAAGGCCTCGCTGGTGATGCGCGAATGCCAGTGATCGGGCGTCGCCACAATCACGGCATCAATGTCCTTGCGCGCAATGATCTCCCGGTAGTCGCGCGTGGTGAACAGATCGTTCCCCCAGCGCTCCTTGGCGCGTGTCAGACGGCCGCTGTAA
>JBDTMC010000214.1:0-12529 GCA_039934475.1 Bryobacteraceae bacterium
TCGATTATGCAGGCAGGCGGACCAGCCGTTGTGCGAAGCGCTCTTGGATTCGCGGAGTGTGATGGCCAGCATTTTGAGGTTGGGAAATTCACCCATCACCTTTTCGGTGAGCGCTTTGTACTCATTGGGGTCGAGGGCGCCGGCGTGGACGTCGGCTTTCGCTTCGACACCGAGGGCCATCTGGCAGTCCTCTTCGTTGGCGATACCGATGTCAACGTACTTCACCAGCTCGCGCATCACTTCAGGGGCTTTTTTGCCGTACTTCCAGAGGTTCTTGCGGAAGTTGAAGTCACAGGAGACCGTAAGGCCGGCGGCGCGGGCGGCTTGGACGCTTTCGATGGCGAGGTCAGCGGCGCTTTGGCTGAGGGCGGGGGTGATGCCGGTGATGTGGAACCAGCCGGCTCCGGCGAAGGTTTTGGTCCAATCGATGTCGCCGGGCTTGGCGAGGGCGATGGCGCTGTGATCGCGGTCGTAAACCACTTTAGAAGGCCGCTGATTGGCGCCGGGCTCGACGAAGTAGATGCCGAAGCGGCCTTTGGCGCGGACGATGAAGGAGGGGTCTACACCGAAGCGGCGCAGTTCGCCAACGAAGGCCTCGGCGATGGGGTTGGACGGGATGACCGTCACGAAGCGGGCCGGATGTCCGAAGTTGGCCAGTGCGACGGCGACATTCGCCTCACCGCCGCCGAAGGTGGCGACGAATTGGGGGCTTTGCAGAAAGCGCTCAAAGCCGGGAGGCGCCAGCCGGAGCATGATCTCGCCGAAGGTGACGACAGGTTTTGAAGAAGGCATAGGATTTCAGGCCTGATTCTATCAATTCGCGACGGTCTGTAGCGCGTCCGGTTTCCATTCCAGGGTGCGGTCAGGACGGATGAAGAGCCAGCAGGCGGCAGCCACCAAGTAATACGCGCCGAGGATATAGAGCGGCAGGGCCCAGTTTCCCGTGCGGTCCACGACGTAGGCGAGCACGATGGGGCTGAGGAATCCGCCTACTTGTCCGGCCGTATTCATGGTGGCGCTGAGGACACCGGCGTTGCGGCCTCCGATCTCGATGCAGGAGGCCCAGGAGGGTGCGAGGGTGAACATGCTAAGGGCGGCGGCGAGGGCGATGAGCAGGGCCGCGGTATACGGGTTGAGGGCGGCGGCGCCAAGCGAGACCGCCAGCGCGGCGAGGACGTAGGCAACCAGCGCCATGCCGCAGCGGCCGATGCGACGACCGAAGAGGCGGGTGAGCGTGTCTGTGGTCCAGCCACCGGCGAGATCTCCAATGACGCTCACAAGGAGCGGCAGTCCAGCCAGGAAGCCCAACTCGGCGCCGGAGAAACCCCGCGCCTTGGCGAGATACGTGGGGAACCAGGTGATGAGGAAGTAGAAACCGTAGGTGTTGGCCGAATACATCAGACAGAGGGCGGGCACGCTGGGCGTGGCGATGATGCGCGTCCACATGGCTCCTTCGGCATAGTGAGCCGGGGGCAGGCCGCGCTCGCGCTCGATCTTATCGGCTTCGGCAGAAGTGATGGAAGGGTGCT
Organism: Bryobacteraceae bacterium; assembly: GCA_039934475.1. Taxonomy (GTDB): domain Bacteria; phylum Acidobacteriota; class Terriglobia; order Bryobacterales; family Bryobacteraceae; genus JBDTMC01. Next base: position 1,530 of record JBDTMC010000214.1, read on the forward strand.
GGCGGGGTTCGTCGCGAAACCATCGATAGAACGTAAAAGCCCACAAGAAACCGACCAGGCCGAAGCAGAAGAAGACGGCGCGCCAGGGCATACGAGTAGCGAGGGCGCCGACGAGGAGAGGCGTCAACCCACCGGCGAGATGGGCTCCGGCGAAGAAGATGCCTTGCACCGTGCCACGCTCGCCGGCGGGGATCCAGCGGGAGAAGACGCGCGCGGCGTTGGGCCAGGCGCCGGCCTCGCCCACACCGAAGAGGAAGCGGATGACGAGGAGCGATGGATAGCTGAAGGCGAAGGCAGTAAGGATAGTAAAGGAACTCCACCAAGCGACGATGCGGGTGAGGACGGCGCGGCTGCCGATGCGGTCGGCCCACCAGGCGGTTGGCACCTCAAATAACGCATAGGCGGCGGTGAAGGCGCTAAAGACGTAGCTCATCTGCATGGCCGTCAAGCCGAGATCGCGCATGATGGAGGGGGCGAGGATGCCGATGCAGACGCGATCGAGATAGGTGACGCCCGCGAGAGCAACAGTGAACGCTACAACTTTGTACCGTACGGGCATCTCCACATTCTAGAGGAGATGCCCTGGGTGAATTGGCGCAGGGGCGCGTGGCTTCGCGCTACGGTCAGCGTGGCTTACCCGGCGACTTTGTCCAACAAGCTGGCAAAGACGTAGCAGGTCAAACCGAGCAGAATCACGATCATGACCCATTCCGCGGCTTTGGTGTCGAGGATGTGGTGGGTCGGTCCGGATGAGTGCAGGCTTTTGGTAAATGCCATTAGCTCTTCCCTTCAATAAAAGATAGGCACGTCTGATTCCATCACAGGGAGAAGTTGTCTACGCTTGTAGCGAGCGGGGACGACAGTTCGCTAGGCGCAATATTAACGATTTGCGGGTGGTGCCACTTTTTGTTTACTAAACCGTGTTCCGCATTGTGCAACTAATTGATTCGCATTACTTTAGTGCAAGCAAATGAAAACAATACTGTTAGGCGTTGACAGGAGGCGGTTCTTTCTTTGCCAAGGCGCGCAATTGCCCGTTATAATCCATGGCGAACATGCTGGTCTATCTGGGAGGCCAGTGGAAGGGCGCGCAATCACCCGCTAGCTGGCGGGGCGTCCGTAGAAGCTGTCAAGTCACAGGACTTCCAAGTAAGAAGGGGTAAATGGATGTTTAAATCTCGCTTGGCGCTGCCATTATTGGGCGCGCTGTTGGGGTCGTTTTTTCTTGCCGCACCCGCGGCATTCGCGCAAAGTGCATCTTCCGCCATTAACGGCACCGCCCAGGACAACACTGGAGCGGTGGTTCCTGGCGCAAAGGTAACAGTCACCAACCAGGCCACCAATGTGCGCCTGGAAACCACTACGAGCGCCGAGGGCACTTTTTCAATGCCCGGCCTTCAGAGCGGCACCTACGAAGTTTCGGTGAGCAAAGAAGGGTTTAACAAGTTCATTGAAAAGGATATCTTTGTTGGTCCCTCGGTGGTGCGCTCGGTACCGGCCACCCTTTCGGTGGGCGGCGTGGAGACGTCGGTAACGGTTGAGGCGTCGGGCGCTCAGGTTCAGCTGACGACCAGCCAAGTCTCCAACTTCGTGGCGGAGAAGCAGGTGGAAGAGCTACCTCTCAACGGTAGAAATTATCAGAGCCTTTCGGCCTTGATGCCAGGCGTTGTGAACACCGCCGTCGGCCAAAGCCAGGGGCAGGGCGGCTTCAACACCGGCAACACGATGTCGATTAACGGCATGGGCACCGGCGCCACGCTGTATCTTCTGGACGGCATATGGAACATGAACACTGGGAACATGACCCAGACCACCATCACGCCGAACCCGGATACCATTCAGGAAGTCCGCACGCTGCAGAACAATGTGGCGCAGAAGTATGCACTCCTGGGCGCTTCGGTGGTGCTGCTGCAAACCCGCAGCGGGTCGTCACAGTTCCACGGCGCGCTGTTCGAATACGTCCGCAACGACGCCTTCGATGCGCGTAACTTCTTCGCCCCCGACGTTCTGCCCCTGAAGCAGAACATTTTTGGCGGCACGATCGGCGGTCCGGTTTTCATCCCGAAGCTGTACCCGCGAGATAAGAGCAAGACATTCTTCTTCTTCAGCGAACAGGCTGTGAGGAAGCACATTGCGAGCACGCTGCTGGGTTCCACCGCTACCGCCGACATGCGCAATGGTCTGTTCCCCAACAAGATCATCGATCCGAACACAGGCAACCCGTTTCCACAGAATTCTGCCGGCCAGTATGTGATCCCACAGGATCGGATTAACCCAAGTGCATTGACGCTGATGAATGCGCTGACCAATCTGCCGAACAATCCCGGCGGCGGCTTCCAGAACTACATCAACACGAACCCTGAGATTCTTTCGCAAAACGACATCCAGATCAAAGTGGATCACAGCATTGGGAGCAAACTGCGCCTGATGGGAGAGTACTTCGATCTCCGTCAGACTGACGACCAGCCTTCCCACGGCTGGGTAGGTTCTCCCTTCACCGGCAACACGCAGAGCTTCCTGACGCGTAGTAAGCTGGCCGAAATCCAGGCGACGTACATCATTTCGCCGAACATGGTGAATCAGATTTCCCTCGGCATGAACAACTATGTTGTGGATCTGACGCCGAACAAGCTGGTTTACAAGGATCAGTTACCTGACTTCCAGAGCACGCTGCCGTTCAACGGCTTCCTGTCCAACCGCCTACCCTCGATCGGGTTCTCCGGCGGCTGGTCCGGATTCGGCGTCGCGCAGACGATGCCGCTGATCCATGCTTCTGACTTGGAAGACACCCTCACCGACGACTGGAGCTATGTGAAAGGCAAGCACACCATCGAGGCGGGCTTCAACCTGGTTTTCAGCACGAAGCGGCAGAACATCTTCTCCGCCAGCAACGGCAACTGGGTATTCAGCGGTAAGTTCAGCGGCGATCCGATTGCCGACTACCTGTTAGGGCGCGCCGCCAGCTTCAACCAAACCAATGGTGAGCGCCGTCCGTACATTCACGGCATCATCGCGTCGCCCTATGTGCAGGACACTTGGAAGGTGGCACCGCGCCTGACGCTAAACTACGGTCTCCGGATGATGTACATGCCGCTGGCCAACATCCAGCCCGGCTACGGTTCGCTGTTCGTTCCGTCCAAGTACAGCCTCTCCAAGGCGCCTACAGTCAACGCCAACGGCACCATCACCACGGGACCAAACTACGACCCGCTGAACGGCCTTGTCTTCAACGGGGAGAACGGTGTGCCGCAGAACTTCTCCAACGATCACCGGTGGTACTTTAACCCCACGGTAGGCTTCGCCTGGGATGTTACAGGGAAAGGAACCACTTCCCTTCGCGGCGGCTTCGGAGTGACCCGCGCCCGCGTATTCACGGGTACCGATTGCACCTACAGCTGCCCCGGCAATCCGCCGTTCATTCAGAACATCAGCCTCACCAACCCGCTGTTCCCGAATCCGGTTGGCAGCGGCACGGCCGATGCAGCCGGCGCGCAGTCCCTCGCCGGAGCGGGTCTCGACAACCAGGCAACTGCCGTTTACACCTACAGCCTAAGCGTGGAGCAACAGTGGAAAGGCTGGCTCTTCAGCATCGGCGGGGCCGGGAATCAGGTTCGCCACCAAGGCATCGGCATGGACTTGAATCAGCCCTTTAAGACGTCCACATCGGACTTCCCGACCGACATCAACACGGGCACCTTCCCCTATGTCTACGGTCCTTACTATGGGTGGGGCGCAATCAGCCACACCAACACCGTTGGTAACGCCACGTGGAACGGACTCATGATGTCCGCCCGCCACACGATGGGCCACGGCCTGTTCCTTTCCGGCGCCTACACCTGGGCACACGGTCTTCAGGATGGCCAGGGCTCCAGCTTCGGCGGAAACGGAGTTCAGGACTCCTACGACGTCAAGGGCAACCGCGGGAACTCCAGCGTCAACGTCGCGCATGTGGCGTCGTTTAGCTGGATTTACGACATCCCGTTCATGCAGAAGTCGAAGGGTCTGCAGCGGGCCCTTCTCGGCGGGTGGAAGTACAACGGGATCGCGACCGTGCAGAGCGGCGTTTCGATGAGTGTTGGATTGAGCGTCGCCAACCAGGGTTTAGCCAGCCGCCCCAACGCGACGGGCCAAGCCCTGTCCTATCCCAAATCGGTGGATCAGTGGTTTAGCCCGGGCGCCTTTACGGCTCCGGCACCTGGAATGTTCGGGAATGCCGGCACCGGCACCCTCACCGGACCGGGTATTGTGAACTTCGATATGGGTCTGTACAAGGATTTCCGCATCAACGAGCGGGCCAAAGTACAGTTCCGGACGGAGTTCTTCAACGTGTTCAACCACACGAACTTCTCCGGCGTCTCAACAACGTACGGATCGGGTAACTTCGGGGCCGTCACCAGCGCTCTCGATCCCCGCATCATGGAGTTCTCCCTCCGCTTCCAGTATTAGTCTGAGCGGGGCAGGCCATCGCCGAACGGTGGCCTGCCTCTCCCTGCGCAGTTAAAGTACTCTGGTTCCATGGCCGTCCCGCTCGTCTTTCTGCTGTTGCTCCAACTCCCCGGCCAAACCCCTTTTCAGACCGGCCAGCGCTTTCGTACCGAGGGTAATCATGCCAAGGCACGGGCCAGCTTCCAGCAAGCGTGGGATGCCGGCTATGAGGATCCTTACGTTCTCTATTCGCTGGTGGAAGAAGACCAGGCCCTGGGGGACAAAGCAGCCGGATTGGCCCACTTTCAGCTCCTGGTGGCGCGCTTCCCCGACTCTGCCTGGCTGCATGTACTCTATGCCAACGCCCACATGTTGAAGGACCGCGAGGAGGAGGCTCGGAAGGAATACGAAGAGGCCATTCGCCTTGAGCCGAAACTCCCGGGTGTCAACTTTCGCCTGGGCTACATCGCTTTCCGTAACGGCGGGCACGCCCAGGCCGAGGGTTACTTTCGGCGGGAACTGGAATTGAACCCAACTTATTCAGACGCCAACTTGTTTCTTGGCGAGACTATGCGGCAGTTAGGCCGCGCTGAGGAATCCCTCCCCTACTACCGCAAGGCGATTGAGACGGATCCGAAATCCGGACTCGCCTATCGAGCGCTGGTGACCGTGCTCACCGACAAGGGCGACCTGGAAGGCGCTGCCGCCATTCTGGCGAAGGCTGAAACGCAGTTCCCTACCGATCCCAGCTTTCCGGCCCAACTCGCGCGGATCTTTACACGCCTCCATCGGGACGACGAGGCGCTCCGCCAGCAGGCGCTGTTTAAGACTCTGAGGGAACAACAACGGCGATTGGAAAAGCCGGTGGAGATGGCCCGATGATCGCGCTGTTGCTGCTGGTGGTAGCTGTTCCCGACCGCATCCACGAATGCATTGAAAAGCAGGACCGGCAGTGTCTTGCACGGGAACTGAGGAGCTTCAACAAGGCTGGCTCCGCCGCGTATCTGTCGGCGGCCGCCGAGGCATTCCTGCTTCTCGGCCGCAACAACGAGGCGGTGGCCGCGATCGCAGGCGCGGTTGCGAAGAAGCCCAATGATTACGATTTGCTGCTGCAGCAGGGGCGCACGTGCCAGCGCACCGGAGACCAGGTGAAGGCCATCGAGTCGTTTCTTCTCGCTGCCAAGCTACAGCCTCGCGCCGCCGAGATCTTTTACAATCTCGGCCTGAGCTTTTTTCTGTTGCACGAGTATGAGCGGGCGGGCAAGCACTTCAAGCACACGGTGCAACTGGATGCAGCGAGCGATAAGGCCGAGTTTATGCTGGGCGTGATTGACATCATGCAGCAGGGCAACGAGGCTTCAGCGAAGGCGCACCTGGAGCGTGCGCTGGCGCTGCAGCCCGCGAATCCCCACTACCTGCTGCATTACGGCGTCCTGCTGGCGCAGTTGAACGAACGGGACGAGGCCGATGTGATCCTGGAGAAGGCGGTGAAGGCCGATCCTTCGAATCCGCTGGCGCACTTCAACCTCGGCCGCCTGGCCAAGCAGCGTAACGACCTGGCCAAGGCGCGGACCGAACTGGAGGCGGCGGTGCGCTTGCGGCCGGAGCTGGCGCGGGCCCACTATCAACTGGCCACGGTGTATCGCGCGTTGAAAGAACCGGCCAAGGCCGCTGAGTCCGTGAAGCTTTTCCAGAAGTACCAGGAGCAGGACCGTGACGATGAACCGATCGACGGCCCGCCTGCCTACGCCTTCCGGGACAAACCTGTCCAATGACACGCCGCGATGCCTTGGCCGCCTTCTTCGCGCAGGGTGTGGCCTCGCGCGGCGTAAAGCCGACGCCTCGCGGCAAGCCGTCCGGGCTGCCCTTCCCTTCCCGGCTGATTGACGTTGGCGCGCAGGCGGGGCTGGTGCATCCCACTCTCTGCGGCGGTGTGGAGCGGAAGGACTATATCGTTGAAGTGCTTGGCTGCGGGGTCGCTTTCCTTGACTATGATAGCGACGGATGGCTCGATATCTTTGTCCTCAGCGGAACACGCTTTGACGCCAGCGCCGAGGGGGCAACGAACCGTCTGTATCGCAACAACCGCGACGGGACCTTTACGGACGTCACGGCGAAGGCGGGACTTACGCGGTCCGGCTGGGCGACCGGAGTTACCGTGGGCGATTACAACAACGACGGCCACGAAGACATCTTTATCACTTACTGGGGCCATAACGTCCTGTACCGCAACAACGGAGATGGGACGTTTACGGATGTGACCAAACAAGCGGGCGTCGGGGGCAACGGAAAAGATTGGGGCTCCGGCTGCACGTGGGTGGATATCGATCGCGACGGACGACTGGATCTCTTCGTCTCCAACTACGTCGGCTTCGATCTCGCCAAGGTGCCCAAGGCCGGGAAGAACCCGGCTTGTAACTGGAAGGGTATTCTGGTGAATTGCGGGCCGCGCGGGCTTCCGACTACGCGTCCGTATCTCTACCGGAATAACGGCGACGGGACGTTCACCGACATCAGCGAACGCTCAGGGATAGCCGCTGCCACAGGCAGTTATGGCCTAACGGCCGTCGCCGCCGATTTCGATGGGGATGGGTGGCCCGACATTTACTTAGCCGGCGATTCCACTCCGAGTCTTTACTTCCGCAACCAACGGAACGGGACCTTTCGCGAGGAAGGAGTCCTGCGTGGTCTGGCACTGAGCGAAGACGGTCTGGAGCAGGCGGGGATGGGCATCGCCCTGGGCGATACCAATCTCGACGGCCGGACCGACATATTGAAAACCCATTTTTCGGATGACACGTCGGCCCTTTACTTGAATGATGGCGAGGGGAACTTCAGTGAGGCGACACTGCGATCGGGCTTAGGAGTAGAAACACGGTACGTCAGTTGGGGGGCCGGGATCGTGGACCTGGATAACAACGGTTACCCTGACCTATTCGTGGTGACGGGCAGCATTTACCCCGAGATCGAGAGCAAGCTGCCGCAATATCCGTATCGGACCCCTCGCCTGATCTTTCGCAATTTAGGCGACGGCCGTTTCGAAGAGATCATCGCCGAGAGCGCTCCACAATCCAGCCGCGGCTGCGCCTTTGGGGACTTCGACAACGACGGCGACGTGGATATCCTCATTTGGAATATGAATGAGCCTCCGACGCTGCTGCGCAACGACGTTACGGGAGGAGGCAACTGGCTGAAGGTCCGGCTGGAAGGGACGAAAAGCAACCGTAGCGCGATCGGCGCTCAGGTGACCGTCCGTTACGGAGGCAAGATGCAAGTGCAACAGCGGGTGGCTCAATCCAGCTTTCTGTCAGTGAACGATCCGCGGCTCCACTTCGGCCTGGGGGATGCCGCTACGGCGGAGATCACCATCCGGTGGCCCAGTGGAGCCACAGAGAACATTCGACCTGTCCCTGTTAACCGCCTTCTGCACATCAAAGAAGGCAAGGGCGTGGTATCGACTCACTCGTGACGCAAGGTAATGGCGGGATCTACCTTCGCTGCCCTCCGCGCGGGCATCCAGCAGGCCAGTAATCCAACCGCTGCAAGAAACAGCGGCACCGTGACGAATGTCCAGGCATCGTGGGGCGCGACGCCGTACAGGAAACTGGTGAGGAGTTTCGCCACCGCCCATGCAACGGCCAAGCCAGGCACGACGGCGATGGCCGTGAGCATCATGCCTTGTGCCGCAATCAGCTTCTGCACTTCTCCGATGCGGGCTCCAATCGCGAGGCGGATTCCAATTTCTTTGGTACGCTGGCTGACCCAGTAACTCATCACTCCATATAGTCCGGTTGCGGCCAGGGTAAGTCCGATTAACCCGAGTACGCCAAACAGCGTGCCGGCCAAGCGTGGGAGGAACAGTGCGTTCTTCAAATGCTCTTCCATGGTGGTCACGTTGTAGACCGCCAGCGCCGGATCGACCGTATGAATCTCCTGACGGATCGCCTGCGCCAACCCTCCGGCGTCCCCGGAATATCCAACGAGGAGCGTGTAGCCGGAGAATGAAGGGTCAGACTCCATATCCTGCGAGGCCGCACGGAAGAGGACCGGACGGACTTCCTCACCCAAAGTGCGGGACTTAATGTTCTTCACAAGGCCGACGATCTCATATACCTTGTCGCCGCTGCGCGCCCGATGGCCAATGGCGTTGCCGTTGGGGAAGAAGGTTTGCGCGAAGGCTTCGTTTACGACGGCAACTCTTGGTCCGGTTGCCACTTCGTCGCCCAAATCGCGGCCGGCGATGCGTTCGATTCCCATCGTTTCGAAGTAGCCTGCAGTAGCCATGTAGAGCTCAACCGTGGCGTTCCTGCTTTCCACCTGAAAGCCGTCACTGCGATGTCCACCGGCCAGCGGCACAGCGTCGGTGCACCCAGCCGAAGAAACGCCCGGCAGCGCGGCGGCCCTCTCTCTTACCTGACGCAGTAGCTGCATTGTCCGCTGCGCATCGTAGCCGTGTAGCCGCGGGTCCATCGACATCATCAGAATGCCGCGCGGCCGGAACCCGATGTCGATGCGGGCGGCGCGATTGAGACTGCGGAGGAACAATCCAGTGGCGCACAAGAGCACCACGGACATAGCCACCTGCACCATCACCAGGAAGTTGCGCAGGTTCAGCAGGCGACCGGGGTGCGAAGGCCTGACTAGCCTTACTGCTGTCCATGCGGGCGCCAAACCGAACAGGATACCGGCACCCGCGCTCAAGGCAAACGTGTACAGCAAGACCTTCCAATCTACGTCAACCGTTAGATCCAGGGGTATCGGCGCGGGTATTCGGAAGGCCGACATTCCGCTGGTTGCCAGCACAGAGACCAAGACGCCTAAAACTCCACCGGCGAGCGCCAGCAACAGGCTCTCCGTTAGAAACTGCCGCAGTAAGTGTCCTCGTGTCGCGCCAACCGCGAGGCGTACGGCAATCTCGCGCCGCCGTGCAGAAGCCTGCGCCAAAGCGAGGTTTGTTACGTTCGCACACGCCACACACAGCACCAGGAAAGCGACTCCTGTGAGGGCGGCTAGAAATGCCAACACGGCGCCTCTGTCGCGAGGCGGCAGCGAGCCCGCGGTTTCAAAGCGGAAGCCGCTGTCTTTATCTGTCGCCGGATGGGCCGCGGCGAAGCTCTGTTCGAGCACGCGCAGCTCCGCCGCGGCTTGCTCTTCCGTCACTCCCGGCCGCAGCCGGCCCGCCACACTCAGCCAGTGATAGTCCCGCTGCACGCGATTGCCTGTCTTCGGCAGTAACTGCTCCAAGTTCCCCAGCGGCACCCAAAACTGCGCATTCAGAATAAGGTCCAAACCGCGGAACGAGGGAGGCGCCACGCCGGCAACGGTAAACGGTTTGCCGGAGAGCCGCACCGTTCTTCCGGCAATGTTCGGATCGGCGTCAAAGCGGCGTTGCCAGAGTCCGTGGCTGAGCACTACCAAGGGGGCTGCTTCTTCGTCCGAGGCAAAGCCGCGGCCTACCGTCATCGGCAACTGGGCCACATCGAAGTAGTTCGCCGTTACGGCCTGCCCCCACACACGCTCGGGCTCGCCACCGCCGTCCAGGGAGGCCGGCAGCAGCTCGTAGTAGGCAGTCAGCCCGGAAAAGGATCGTGCATGTTCAACCAGGTCCCGATATAGCGGCCAAGAGAAGCTGTTGCAGCATTGTTCCTTGTCGTGCGTGGTGTGAAGAGCCATCAGGGTTCCGGGATTGCCCACCGGAGGATGATGCAGCACGAAGCGGCTGGCGATGGAGAATATGGTGGAGTTCGCGCCGATACCCACGCCAAGGGTGAGGATGGTCACCAGGGCATACACCGGCGCCCTGCGGATGGTACGCAGCCCGTACTTCACATCACGAGCAATCGCAGCCAGGACGGCGCCGGCGCGAGTGTCACGCACTTCTTCTTTGACCTGCTCGGCGTGGCCAAACTTCAGTCGTGCCGTCCGGCGCGCTTCTGGCTCCGTCATTCCCTGTTCCACGTAGCGGTCCACCATGGTCTGATAGAACGCCTCTACCTCGGCATCCAAATCGGCTTCGACCAAGTCATGCCGCCGCAACCGCATGAGAATAGCACGAGCCCATTGCACGACCGACATGGTTAGCCCTCCTCCGACAGCACGCGGTTCATGGCGGTGAATATCTTCTTCCAGTCGCGTTTTTCCTGCGCCAGTTGGGAACGCCCCGCCGCAGTCAGGGTATACGCCTTCACGCGGCGCTTATTCTCGGATTCAGTCCACTGCCCTTCAATCCAGCCGCGCTCGGTGAGCCGGTGGAGAGCCGGAAACAGCGAACCCGGTCCTACTACAAAGACGCCGCGCGTCACTTGCTCGATGCGGTCCGCGATGGCGACACCATGGAGAGGCCCCCATTCCAGGATGCGCAGAATCAGAAGGTCCAATGTGCCTTGAAGAATGTCCATCCACCGATATCATATCGAATGTCGATATCGAATCTCAAGGGCAGAGCAGAATCTACGAGTACCAAGGCATATGAGGGAGCGGACTTTATCACAGGCTACTGGCAATGAGCCTAGCAGCCCGAGGTGCAACGCCGTGTGCCGGAAAAATTGGTACAGGCACGAATTTCCTCCCTTGGG
>JBDTMC010000215.1:0-12504 GCA_039934475.1 Bryobacteraceae bacterium
GTCACGCAGTTCGATCTCGCCACGCTCCCCAAAGACAGCCTCCTCTGCCGCTATCGCGATATCCCCGTGCAATGCGGCCCGCGCGGTCTCACCCCCACCCGCGGACACCTCTTCCGCAACCTCGGTGGCGGCCGCTTCAAGGACACAACGGCCGAATCCGGCATCGGCAAAGCCGCACCGTCGTATGGCCTCGGTGTGGTCTGGGGCGACTACGACAACGACGGCAAACCCGACCTCTTTGAAGCCAATGACTCCCTGCCCAACTACCTCTTTCACAACCTCGGCAACGGCAAGTTCGAAGAAGTGGCGCTGGCCGCCGGCGTAGCCGTCCGGGATGACGGCCGCGAGCAAGCCGGCATGGGAGCCGATTTCGGCGACTATGACAACGACGGCCTGCTCGACCTCGTCGTCACCACATTCTCCGACGACTACAAGACCGTCTTTCACAACAACGGCAACGGCGAATTCAGTGACGCGTCCATGGCCGCAGGCTTAGTACAACCCACCTGGAACCTGCTCAGTTGGGGCGTCCAGTTTGTTGACCTCAACAACGACGGCTACCTCGACTTCTCCATGGCCAACGGCCACGTCTATCCCGAAGTCGATCAGCACGCGCTGTCCACAACCTACCGTCAAACGCCGTCGTACTTCCTCAACCTCAAGAACGGAAAGTTTAAGGACGTGGGATCGGAATCAGGCCCTGTCTTCAAGCAGCTTCAATCCGCGCGCGGTCTCGCCGTGGGCGACCTGGACAACGATGGCGCCATGGACATCGTCATCTCCAATCTCGATGCGCAGCCGTGGGTGATCCACAACCCCGGTCCCGCCGGCCATTGGCTATTGCTTAAGCTGAAAGGCACGGTTTCCAATCGCGACGCTGTCGGCGCCCGCGTCACCGCCACCACCGGCTCCCTCAAGCAAATCCGAGAAGTAAAGAGTGGAGGCAGCTACCAATCGCACAGCGACTTCCGCGTACACTTCGGCCTTGGTGATGCGGCGACCGTTGATGAATTGAAAATCCGCTGGCCGAACGGCAACACCCAAACCCTCACCGCGGTGAAGGCGAATCAGATCCTCACTATCGAAGAGCCTAAGGCTTCCCCTCCAAAGACTCCGTGACGTCTTTGATGTCCTTCTGCACGCGCGTCAGCCGCTTCCTGCTCAGCTCCTGATACTTCGCAAATTCCGCCTGCGCCTCCGCTGCCTTCCCCATCTTTCGATAGGCATTGGCCAGCACATAGTGCACGCGGTCGTTCTCCGGATCGCCCGCCGCCACTCGCAACAACACGGTCACGGCGTCGCTATAGCGCGCTTTCAAAATCAACGCCCGCCCCAAATCAAACTGCGCCGCGCTCATACCCGGATGCGACTGCAATGCTTCCGTGAGGTGTTCAATCGCCTCATCGGCCTTGCCTCGCTCCGTGTAAATGCTTCCCAGCCGGTAGTGCGCCAGCCCATGGTGCGGATTGCGTTTCAGTTCTTCCAGCAGCCAGCGCTCGGCTTCGTCATACTGCTGCATCTTCCAATACACCTGGCCGATCGCAAAACGAATCCCCGAGAGATCCGGCTGTTTTGCCAAAGCAGTCTGATAAGACGCAAGGGCTTTTTGATACTCCGTCTTCTGTTCCTGTTGCTCACCGCTCAACTGGTGCACGCGATACGAATCGGGATTGATCGCGATCATCTGCCGCAACACTAACTCCGCCCATCGCTGGTAGTTCTTCCCCAGCGCCAACAGCACGTCCAGATTTTGCGCATCCCGAACCAGCAGTTCCTTCAACGCGGCCTCAGCCGTCGCGCATTCGTACGCTTCGCTCTGCGTATTTGCCTGGAACAGCCGCGTCCAGGCAGCCACTGCCGCCGGCGCTGGCAGCGATCGCTTCGCATACTGGCGCGCCACCTCGTCCGCCGGCTGCAACCCAGTCAGCGCTTCTCTTGCCTGTCGCGCCCGCGCTGCATCCCCTCGCGCCGTATAAACCTGCGCCAGATCGAAGTTCGCCTTCGCATCCGCACCGGTAATGGAGACCGTACTCAACCTCTCGCCTACTGGCTCCAACGACGGAACCGATCCCGCAAAATCCGGCCGCAGCGTCACCGCCACCCGATACTCCGCCCGCGCCTGCTCTGCGCGATTCTCCGAAGCAAACCGCTCCGCTTGCAACAGCGAAACCACAGCCGCGCGCGGATTCAGTTGCCCGATCTTCTGGAACGTCGCCGACGCATTCTCTTCGTTCGTCTTCGCCAGTTGGTAGAGCACCTCAATGTCCTTCGGCCGCAGTTCCGCAGCCCGCCGGAATTCCCGCAACGCCTCACCCTGCCGGCCCAACGCTGCCTCGCTCGCCCCCAGCCAGAACCGCGCCTCCGGTTCCGCCATCTTCCCATTCAACGCGACGCTCTTCCGCAGAGCGCCAAGAGCCTTCTCAAACTGGTTGGTCTTGTAGTAGTCCATCCCCAGAAACAGGAACGAACCCCACATAGTGGGATCCGCCGCCACGGCCCGATTGAACTCTGCAATCGCCTCCGTAAACTGGTTCCGCAGATGGTAAGTCAGCCCCAGGCTCTGCCGGATCGCCGCCATCTCAGGATGTTCGGCCAGAATCGCCTGGTACTGCGCGCCCGCGCTTGCGTAGTCCTGCTTTCGCTCCGCCTGCTGCGCCGCTTCCAGCCGTTGACGCACGTCCGCATCGGCGCCAGGCGCAAGTAGGAAAAGGAGCCAAAGGGCAATCACGAATCGTTCCTAGTGCCCGTTATCCGCGGCCAGCGTGGGCGTCGCATACAACCTACGATACAGATCCGCATTGCGCAAAACGATCTGAACATACTCCCTGGTTTGCGTAATCGGAATCGATTCGATGAACTCCGCCGGCTCCTTGTAATCCGCCCACGTCAGCCAGTTGTCCGCGCGCGATTTTCCCGCGTTATACGAAGCCAGCACCGGCTCCCACTTGCCACTAAACGAGTTCAACAGGCTGCGCAGGAAATACGAACCCAGCCTCAGGTTTATGCCCGGGTCATACAGCAGAGACGTGGTAAAGCGAGGGATACCCACCCGCTTGCTCAGTGACCGTCCTGTCGCCGGCATTACTTGCGCCAGCCCATAGGCGCCGGCATACGAAACCACGCGCGCATTGAACTCCGATTCCTGGCGCACCAGTGCGGCCACCGAGTACGGGTCCAGGTCGAACTCCTTCGCGCTCTCCTCTAATTTCGCCCGGTATGGGATAGGAAACGCCAGCCGCCAGAACGCCGCCGGAGCCGATTCCACAGTCAAATACAAATAGTCGGGCACCAGTCCCTTGATGAAGCGAATCCCCTGGTCCGGACTTCCCCGCCGCGTTGCCAGTGTCGCCAGTTCCATCGCCAGCAAGGGCGCCGGACCCTCGTTCTTCGCCCCGTACCGCAATTCGCTCTCCGCCAAATCATCCAGCCCCGCGGTCACCAGAAGCCGCGCCCGGTCCAGACGATGCTTTGCCAACGGAGTCATCTCAAACGCCAGGTTCTGATTCCGAGCCGGCCATTCCACCTCGCTCAGAAACTTCGCCACTCCCGTATCGCTGCCCGCATTCGCCAGCACGCCGAGCCGCTGCTTCGCCAGCATCGCGTAATACGCATTCGGGTACCGCGCCGGCACTTCGCTGAAATACGTTCGAGCCGCCGCTGGCTTGTTGTGAGTCTCCGCCAGCCGCCCCAAAAAGTACAGCGCTGCCCCGCCCTTGTCCGTTGCTGGAAACGCCTTCAGATGATGACGCAGCATCTCGTCGGCGTTCCCGCGCCGCTGGATGTAATGCAGCCACGTCACCTTCCAGTCGCAATACATGCCATCCGCAGCATCGGGAAAATTCTCAGCACCAGCCTTGTAGTAACGCTCGTACTTCTCCGGTTCGTTCTGCATCTGATAGCGATTGCCCGCCATCACCAAAGCCTTCAAACGCCACGGCGACTTGCCATGCTTGTTCAACTGATCCATCGCATGGTTGAAATCATTGTCGTTGTCCGTACGCCGGTAGCACGACGCAATGTAGAACAACCGCTCCGCATCCGCCTCTTTATCCTTCACGTCCACCGACTTCAGATAACGCAGCGCGCTCAAGCTATCGCCGCCTAGAAAAGTCGCCGCGCCGATGCGCACCCGGGCCACATCGCGCTCTGCCGCCGGCATCGCCGGCAACGTCTCTTCCAACTCCTCGCGCGCCGCCGCATAGCGCTTCCCCGCCAGAATCAGATCGATCCGCGACAGGATCTGGCGGGAAGAAGGGACTGGAAACGAAGCCCCCAGTTCCGTCCGCAAACGCTTCAACGCAGTGGAAGCTTGCGCGGCGTCAAACGCATTCGGATACTCGTAGTACACGCGCTGCCAGCTCAACGCTGCCGCTTGCGGATCATGCGCCGCCTCGTAACACGAAGCCAGCAGGGCCTCGCCCTTCGGTTGCGGCAGCCGCGGGCTGAAGCTCTTCAAGATCGCGATTGCCGCCGCCGGATTCCCATACGCCAGGTTCGCCTTCGCCGCCACCAGCGCCGCATTCCCAAGCAAAGGCGAATCCGGAGCCACCGTCCAAATCGGTTCAATCGCCTTCAACGCAGCCGCCGGATCGCCACCCTCCAACGCCGCGTCCGCCGTCCAATAAGCGACGTAGTCCGCCAACACCGGCAGCCGCGCTTGCGCCGCCCGTAAACTCGCCGGAGCGCCGGCAAACTGCTTGCTCTCCGTATCGGCGATGCCCAACGCCAGGTAAGCAAGCGCCCCGTTCTGATTCTTTTGCGCCGACGCATACGCCGCCAGCGCCGCGCGGTTCGGCGCATTCGGCGTAGCCCGCAACTTCCGCACCATCGCCTGCAAAGGAGTGGCAGAAACGTCCACGGGCACAGCCAGCGGAGGCGGCGGCACAACCTTCTTAGACGCCGTGTTCGTCTTCCTAGTAGACGCCGTAGTCTTCTTCGCGGTCGTTGATGTCTTCTTCTTTGACTTGGTTTTCGACTTGGCCGTCTTCGAAGCCGCCCCGTCCGCCGGACGCGGTCCGAACAACAGGACGCAGACCGCCGCCGCGATCAACGCGGCAGTCAGTCTAAACCAGCGGGCCCGGATAATCGGGACCAAGCAAGGTAGGGTCTTCATTAGCAAGTGTACGTACCAACTCCAGATGGAAATAGTCGACCATCGAGGAACTGCTTGCGATGAACTGGCGGTAGAAAGCCTCGCGGCCGGTATCAATGTCTTGACGCAAAGCGTCGTAAAGTCGCGATTCGGCGCGGCCTGCTTTCACAGCGCCCGACTTATACAGCCGCATCTCGGCCACCTGCACTCGAGCAAATCGTTGCGCCCGCGAATGGACATCCTGCTCGTCTTTACTCAGCGCAACCGGCGCGGCCGCCGGCTTGGCGCCCTCACTCGCGGTCAAGGAAACCAACCCCGCCGGACGCTTCTCCTGCACCAGCGCTTCCAGCGCCTTCGCCGCCACCGCCGTAATCAGTTCCAGTCCGTTCACGTCCACCGGCTCGGCGCCCGCTTCCCCATACAACACGGCCACAACTTTTTGCCGTCCGATCAAAGGAAACAGGAAAGCTTTCCCTTCCTCGTTCGCCGGCAGGGCCCGCCCCAACGTCTCGCCCAACTCACCCACAGACCGAACGGCAACCACCGTCTCCTTGCCATCAATCGCCGCCGCGAAAGCAGGCGCCGACACAGTGGCAAATTCCACCCCCGTCTGCAGATCGACAGGCTGCTCCTGCGGAGCCCGCACCCCTTCGCACCGCAACCGGTCCCCCGCCGCCGAAAACAGCGCCGCACGGAAGCACAACTCCCGCGTCGCATCCAGCAGCGCCCGGCTCCATTCCTGCACATTGGCGCTCTGCGCCAGCCGCCGCGCCGAGCGATTGAAATCCTCGCTCCGCTGCCGCCGTGCGCTCTCTCGTTCGCCCGCTCCAACTGCTCCTGCGCCCGCCGCAGCAAGTCGCCAAACCGGTCTTCCACCACCCGCTCAATGTGATCGGCCCAACCCCGTTGCAGTTCTTCCTGCACCCGCTCCACATGCAATTGAAACGCCCCCGCAAGCTGTTCGCGAGCCGTCGATCGGATGTCCGCCAGGACATCGTCGAGAGGGGGTACAGGCTGCATTGTGATATCGGTGCCGCTCATGAAAGGTAAGTTCATTCACAGTGTAACGCAGGGCCATCTTGCGAATGGAGATTTGCTTCCGCGATAGTGGGTGGAGATGGTGCGAATCTTCCTCCTCGGAGCCACGCTGATCGGCCTATACGCGGTCCTGCTGTGCACGCCCCACCCGCTCTTCCCTCACGCCGTGAAGGCCAACAACATCACCCTTCACTCTGACGTGCCCCTCCCCGAACCCGCCGCCCGCCACGTGCTGGAACTCTCCCTTCGAAAACTGGAGCGTTCCCCGCTCTATTCATCCAACCACGGTTACAGTGTCTTCCTCTGCAACGCGCCTTGGCGCCAGCGCCTCTTATTTAACAAGGACTACGGCGTCGGCGGCGTTGCACCCTATCCCATCTCGCCCAACGTCTTCCTACGCGACGCCCGCATCCAAGACAACCGCCTCATCGCCCCCAGTGGTAAGCCCGTCGCCGGTGATCGCACCCTCGACTATTTCATCGCCCACGAAATCACTCACCAGTTGACCGGCCAGGCCATCGGCCCTCTCCGCTACTACCAACTCCCTCAGTGGGTGCGCGAAGGATACGCCGACTACATTGGCAAAGGTGACACCTTCCACTACAACGAAGCCCGCCAAGCCTTCCTCGACCACAAACCGGAAATGGACTGGAACCGCTCCGGTCTCTATCGTCGGTTTCATCTCCTGGTGGCTTATCTGCTCGACCAGCAACACTGGAGCGTCGGGCGACTGCTCGCCAACCCACCCTCCCAAACCGCGGTGGAAGCCATGGTGGTCGCGCTGCAATAAATAGCCCGGCGAGAAACGGGAATCAAAAAAGAACTGAAAATAAGGGCCTTATCGGCGTTTTTCAGCGTTATTCGGCGGCCCACAATGCTATGCCAAAAAAAAGGGGAAGGAGCCGCAAAGACTCCTTCCCTAGACTGCGCGACTTACTTCTGCGCCTGGTCCTTACTAACAGTTGTTGCCGCTGCATGCATCTTCGTCGGCGCGAACTCCGCCGTCGCACTGTGGCAAGTGGTGCAAGCCTCGCCGAGCGTCGACGTATTGGTAAGCGCGTGAGAGAGCATGGAGATGTTATCGTGGCATCCGTAGCAAGCCGTCGTGATCGGGCCCGTCGGGTTCAGCGGATAGCGAGCGGTGGTGACATTCGACATCGTGGAACTCGCCACGCCAGGGTTCTCGCTGCCATTGGTGTGGCACATGAAGCACTGGTTCAGTCCACCCGGATAACGAACCTCGGCGAAGCTGTTCACACTGCCGCCAAACCCGTACACGGCGTAGTCGGTGCCTAAGAACGTGTGCAATTCCTCGCCACCGTGGATGCGGTGCGCCAGGAACTTCAGGTCAACCGTCTGCGCCGGCAACTGCGCCGCTGGACGGCGTGCTGCATCGCTCTCCACCGGATTGTGGCAGAACACACAATAGTCGGTGTTATTCACCCGATTCTCACCGTGCGGAGAGAGCCGGTAGTGGCAGCCCTGGCAGTTCTGTTGCCCGGTTGGCGTGCGCCGCGCCACCACATCGGTACCATCAACCGAGAAGTACATGATGGCGTTGGTGGCGCCATATTGGATACTGCGTTCCTTCTTCGTTCCAGCAAGGACTGTCTCCACACGCCGGCCTTCAATGCCGACTGCGTAGGTGCCCTTGGCCGTGGCCGGAATGGCTGCGGTGAAGGTGTAACTAAAGACGCCATTGGCGCCGCCTGTAGCCTTGCTCACGTCCTCCTGAATGTACCCCTTCCCGAAGTCCGTATAGTCGGTGGTAGGCCCCGCCAGCGTCAGCGCGATGCGGTTCATGGCCGTCATCGCAAGCGGCACGCCATTCTTGTCTTTAATCGAGAACGTGACCGTCGGCTTCTTGCCCGCGGATCCGTCGTCCACTTTCACAATGGCGTATTGCAGACCGGTCAGCATCGTGGATTCTTGGGGCACCGTGTGTGCGCCTTTGATCGATGCATCGAACTCCAACTCACCCTGCGGCGTGTGGCAGTTCTTGCACAGCTTGTCGTCCAACTGCGGCAAGTCCACATGGTTCTCGCCGGTGGCAAAGTTCACGTCGTCATGGCACGAACCGCAAGCGTCCCGCGAGGGGTTAGTGAGGTAGTTCGCCGCCATCGTGCCTGGCAAACCGGCCACAGCACCCGTTACGCCCGGATTGCCCGTCGTGTTCTGCGTCGTGCCGGCGGCGCCGGAAGAGTTTTGCACGTGGCACACATCGCACTTCATCGTCGGCGACGGGAAGGCCACCGTAGACCAGTCAGTCACGCTCTGGCCGAAACCGATGATCTGATACGGTTTGCCGCCCTTCACGCTGGGCAGATTCTCTCCGTAGTGGATCTTGTGCACCATTACCTTCATGTCCACTGTGTTCCCTGTATCGGGGTCAGTGGTCTGCGGCGTGTGACACAGGTCGCACATCTGAATACTGCTACGTCCGGTCTCGCCGTGGAAAGCCATATTCGGTCCATGGCACTTCTGACACGTCGCCGTCCGGATTTCATCTCGCGGATTCGTCGTTGCCGCGCCCGTAGCCGGAACGAAATAATACACATCGTCGTCCAACTGCGTGCCCATGTCGAACTCGATCAAATTCCGGGCACCATACACGCCCACCGCATGCACCGCATTGGCGTCAAATCCCGCCGTCGCCTTCGTTTTGAACGCGTAATTGTAGGTGCCGTCGCTATTCGGTGTCCAAACACCGCCACTGTCCGTGCCCGCTTGAATGGCCGCGACCTTCGTGATCGGGCTGGTCTGCGTCCGCGTCGTGTAGGCGGTAAACTGCGTACCGCCCGCTGGCACATAGGCGACGATCATCCCCGGTGCGCCGTTGGAGATGGTGCCTGGCGTGGTGATCCCCGCAATGTCCAGAGCCACTCCCTTCGGATCGGCGAAACTCACCTTGGCGGTGACCGTGCCGTCCGTGGCAATGGCAGCCGAAAGGACTTTCACGACCAACCCCGGACGGACAAAACTCAATGCATCATTGCTGGCATAGAAGGCTTTGTCATGAACAGTGAACGGCCCCTGTGTCGCGCTGGTCAGTAGGAGCGCCCCTCCAAGGACCAACACCCCAAAGGAAACCTGGATTAAGCGAGAAACTGATAATTTCTTCATGCGCACTCCAAGGCACCATAAGACTTTAATACTCGTTAGTATGAATTAACCAACGCTCAGAGTATACACCGAAATCCGAGTTTGTGCGCAGATGATGAAGCTCTATACTTTCCCGGGGATCCGGATCACGGTTACCGAGTGCTCCGGTACGTGCACGCTGAAGACCGGCCCCTCCACCCGAACAGTGGAAACGCGCGGAATGATCGCCTCGGGCTCATCCAGTGTGTTTTCGGCGTCAAGGTCGGGATGGCTCAACGTGGTGACGTTCGCTTGCGCGGCGAGGCCGCTCAGCCCGTCCCTTACGATCCGTACGTTGCGGGGCGCTGCCGCCCGGCTGACTACCTTGATAATGGTCCCTGTTGAACTGGCGTCGTAGCCCGCTGTCGCGAACAGTTCATGGCTCGGGTCTTCCACGGTGGTGTCCCATAACTCGCTCGGGCGGTTGGCGGCAAACAGCTTCTGTACCTGGTAGGAACCACGCCCAACCACACGCGAGCTATCGAATCCAATGAGATTCACTGGCCACGCTATGTCATTGACATGAAAAAACAAAGGAGCGAAGGAACTCATCCGGACCAAGTCGCTGTTGCGCTCCAACCCAAGCAAAAAAACGGCCTCCGCAAGCGCGCCGCTCCAGTTTCCTTCCCCATTGCCGCTATTGCAGCCATACTCGCCTACGTAGATTTTGGGCCCTTTGCGGTCGGCCTTGTCGTAGTAGGCGCTCGCCTCGTAGAAGCTCTCCGCAGAACCATACCTGTGGTCGTCCACCATGTCCACAGGCGCCCCGGTAATACCGCGGCTATTCGAAATGATCGTCAGGTTCGGGTACCGCTCATGGATGGCTCTGTAAAACTTGCCATAGTTCGATGTGTATGTCGGCCCAGACGCCTCATTGCCGATCTCGACGTACTTCAGGGGAAACGGCCGAGGGTGGCCATTGGCAGCGCGCTTGGAGCCCCACGGCGAATCCACCGGACCGAGTGCATATTCGATAGCATCCAGCGCCTCCCGGACGAAACCGTCCACCTCCTCCGGCTTCGCATACTCGGCATGACGATAGTTGTCGCTGAAGCCCGGGTTGCACACACATAACGCATCCGCCTTCAGATCCTCCGCCAACTGCAGATACTCATGGAAACCCAGACCGTTAGTCGTGTAGTAGCCCCACAGGTTCATCGTTCCCTTGCGCTGAGCGATATCTCCGATGGAGTTTTTCCATTGAATGCGATTGTCCAGGTTGAGACCACCCACTATGGCCCCTCCCGGAAAACGCAGAAATGCCGGCTTCAGCGCCGCAAGCATCTCCACCAAATCCGCCCGCAGTCCGTTCGGACGGTGTTGATAGGTGTCGCGAGGAAACAAAGAAACGACATCGAACCATAAGCTTCCAGAGCCTTGAACCGTCAGCCGTAGCCGCCCATCCCGATCCGTCCCCTGCGATCGAAGCGTCGTCTCGTACTTCTTCCAACCCCCACCTACGCTCATTATCGTGGTAGCGTAAACGTCCCGCCCGCTCGCGCTGGTCAACGCTATCCTGACGTTAAAAGCGGTGCCGCCTTCGGAGCGCGCATGGAAGCGCAGGTCGTAGGAACGCCCTGTCTGAAAATTCATCCCCCAGTAACCGCTATTCACAACACTCGCCCTGCCCACGCCAACATTCAGCCGTAAGCTATGGGGATTCTGACTGTTCAACGGTTCGCGATCGTCCAGGTGCATCGACGCACGGGCGCCACCCTCGCGGACCAGAGTCCATCCGTCCAGAGCATTTCCGAACCACTTCCGTTCCTGCCAGCCGTCCTTAGTGCGCAACAGGTTACCGGCCCAAACCGCCCCGGCTGGGAGAGTCGCCGTCTCGAAATCGCGGTTCCGCACCAACTCGGCATAAAGGCCCCCTTCTCCAGAATGGTTGATCTCTTCAAAGAAGATGCCGTAGAGGCTTTCGCTCACCGCAACCCGTGGCTTGGCGCCATCAATCCGGACGATGGCGGCTGGCGGTTGCGCGTATAGGCAGCAGCAGACACTGAGAAGGGACACAATGCGGCGGGACATACGGTCCATCATACTGGTGACGGACGGAAGTGTCCCGGTCCGCCACCGTCTAGTGTCTACTCCGTAACAATCACTGGAACCGTTGCCGCATGCGCCGGCGCACCTGTAGTCGTCAGCCACGCCTGCACCTGGTAAGCCTCCGCCGTCGGCTTGGGAATCTCCAGTTTCACCGTCCATCCGTCGGAAAGGTTCCGCGTATGCTCCGCAGCCGCAAACACCAGTCCATAAGACCACGTCCACAGTACTGAACCATCCACCGCCGTCACCTGCACGTCATACTCCTGCGCCGTCGGGAACCGCACTGCCATCCCAATCCCGCGGCTGCTCCGGAAACGCAGCGTCGCCGTCAGAGTCTCCGCCGTCAGCCCCGGCGTCAACGTCACCGAAAACTGCCCCGTCTGCTGCCCATCGATCACCGCCCGTCCCACCCGCGCATACGTCAGATCAAAGGTCCTCGGACCGGCAATCGTCGAAACCACCCGCCGCACCATGCCGATATTGTCAACATACTGCTCCGACAACAGCCCCGTGTCCGCGCACCCATAGGAGCGATACTCCAGCTGCACGGCGTCCTCAAACGGTCCTGCCGGCCCGTCGTGTCGCGAGTACTGTTCCTTCGTCTGCCCTTCCTGGTCACACGACCGCCACGGAGCCTGCCACCATCCACCCTCAAATGGCTCGAAGGAAGTAAGCAGGTTCTCCCCACCCGTGTCTTGGTTCAGGTAAACCAAGTTTTTCTGGGCGTTGTACCGCACCAGAATTCGCTGAGTCGCGTACCCCTGCAGGGAGTAATAAATCTGGTCGTTCGTTTCCGTGGGTGTCCCTACGCGAACTGTAAACTCCTCACCCGTAACCACATCGCGGTACGTCCACGTATTCCCAGTCTGTAACGGCAGTAAGTCGCCTCCCCACAAACCAGCGGGAAGAAGAAAGAGAGCGGCGCAGGCCGTCCAGCTTATTTGTCTCATATGGTGCTTTTCGCCCCTTGTTTCGGCGCACTTCGGGTGTGCACTCAAACTAAGACGCGCAAGCGCCAGGGAAATTGGCTCAAGGACCTAACTATTTGACATGTGCTCACGCCTCGCCATCGGTAGTGGGTCAGTTTGAACCATCGATCAATGTCAGAATGTCTTCGACACAGTAAGGAGTCGTAAAGAAATAAGGTTTACAGCTTACATTTTGCGCCAGGCTGAATGCTGTAA
>JBDTMC010000216.1:0-12498 GCA_039934475.1 Bryobacteraceae bacterium
TGATCTCCATCGCCAAGGAAGTGGACGAAGACCCGCAACTCGTTCTTAAAGCGCCCCACCTCACACGCACCAGCCGCGTGGACGAAGTGGGCGCCGCCCGCAAACCCATCCTCCGCTGGCGCCCCAGCTAAGGCCGCAGTGCAATCTTATCGGCGAGCGCCAGGGCTTTCTTGGCGCCCGCCTCGTCTCCCAATCGCTCCAACACGCGCCCCAAACCGTAGTTCAAATCGGGAGTCAGAGGGTTGATTCGCAATCCCTGACGAAACACCTCGCCCGCCTGCGTCCATTCCGATCGCGAAAACAAGACTTTCCCCAAACTCACATAAGCGGCAACCAGATCTGGCTCCAACTCAATGGCACGACGATAAGCCGCCATCTCTTCCTCTGGCTTCCCCATCCGTCCCAGGATCAGGCCGAGGTCGAACTGCGCATCGGCATCTTGAGGATAGATCCTCGTAGCGGCCTTCAAGACACTCACTGCCCGCACCGCATTGCCGCTCTCGCTCAGCGCCTTTCCCAGAAACAACAGCGAGGGAAGGAAATGCGGGTCGATCTTCAGCGCCTCCTGGCATTTCTCAATGGCGCCCTTCCGGTCCCCTTGCCGCCCCAGCGCAGCCGCCTGCTCCTGCAATCGCGCCGCGTCCAATCGAAAATCACGCGCCATCCGCTGCACAATTAACCACCGACCTCCGGCCGCGATCACTCCACTGGTCTCGCCATAGGAGAGCGCAGCCGCCGCATCGCGCACCGGCGCATCCAGTCGATCCAGCCACCGCGCGCCCCAATAGCCACCAATCGGCGCAGAGTCGTCAACCGACACCGCGCGCGCCACGTCGAAGAACGGCTCGCCCTTCGCCAGCCGTTGTCTCGCCGCCTCCGCCTCGGCCTGGCTCTTAGCGGCAATCGCGCGCAGGAACTCCCGCCGCGGCCGCACCTGCGACTTCTCGCCGCCTTGCCGCGCGCCAGCCTGCTCGCCCGGATGGACACGAATCCAATGATCGACAAGATGGAACGGTCCTCGTTCAATCGCCGGCATATGGCAACCCGTGCAGCCCGAAGATGCGTTCACCGGGCATACCGCTGCATGTCCGCTCACATTTGCCGAGTGGCAACCCACACAAGCCTTCACGGACGCCTCGATGTCGTGCGAAGAATCCCGATGCGGATCATGGCAGGTGGTACATTGGAACGCCTTGCCGCTCTGAATGAAACACTCCGATTCCGTGAAGGCATTCACTTGGTTTGACACCAGCAGCTCATCCGGCAGTGGATCGGTCTGCCGCGAGAATCCCGTGTGGCAAGGCGCGCAAACCGCCAGTCTCTGGTCTACGGTCAGCTTCTGAGGATTGAGAATCCCCTCTCGTGGCTTCCCCTTCGCCAGGGCTTGCAAATGCGTCCATCCCGGCCCATGGCAGCTTTCGCAATGGACTCCTCCCGCTTTCCCGGCGCCCATCGTGCCGGGCTTGCCATGGCAGACGAGGCACTTCGTCTCGAAGGACGGGCTCAGCACCAGCCCTAGCGCCGTGGCGTAAGAATGAGGAGTCTCCACCGGCTCGTTTGGAGCGATCAATAACCGCTTCTTGGAAAGGCTCCACGAATAACGTGCCTGCAACAGGACAGGCCGTTCCAGCGTGATGCCGCCCAACTGATCGATCCGCGGCAGGAACCCAAGCCCGTGACGCTCTCCGCCCATGATCACTTCCACCGGCAGCGTCACCTTGCTCCCATCGGGCATCGCCGTGGAATATTCAAAGTGATCGCTCACCCGGCGGATATCAACCGCAAGGCCGCCATCCGTGGCGTGCGCGCTCCACCGCTCCGGCAATGACGGCGTCAGCCGGCCATGCCAGGTCTCTGCCATCGGAGTTTTAGTCTGTGTATCGGCGATCGCGCGGTGGCACAACGCGCACGTCTCCGGGCCCGTATAGCCCGCCGGCGCCACACCCATCAGCAAGAAGGCGAAGATCGCTTGCCCCGCCACGGTTGTCTATGCGCCTAGAGGGCCCGGCCTTCCGCCGTAATCCGCTCGCATTGCATATACGGTTGCAGCGCCTCCGGCACAACCACCGATCCATCGGCTTGCTGGTAGTTCTCCACCACCGCCACCCACGTCCGTCCCACTGCCAGGCCACTGCCATTGAGCGTGTGGATGTACTCGGCTCTCCCTTTTCCCGCTTTCGCCCGAATGCCCGCGCGCCGCGCCTGAAACCCTTCGAAATTGGAGCAAGACGAAATCTCGCGATACTCCCGCTGGCTTGGCAGCCACACTTCGATGTCGTAAGTCTTCGCGGACGAGAAGCCCATGTCGCCCGTGCACAAAACGATAGTGCGATACGGCAAGCCCAGACGCTCCAGAATGTCCTCCGCGTCGCCAGTCAGCTTCTCCAACTCCTCGTAGCTCTGTTCCGGACGAGTGAACTTCACCAACTCCACCTTCTGGAATTGATGCTGGCGAATGATGCCGCGCACGTCCCGCCCGTGCGATCCCGCCTCACTGCGGAAGCACGGCGTATAGGCACACAAGCGCACCGGAAGCTTCTCCGCGTCCAGCGTCTCGTCCCGGTACAGGTTCGTCACCGGCACTTCGGCCGTCGGAACCAGCCAGTAATCCGTGTTCTCCAGCTTGAACAAATCCTCGGCGAACTTAGGCAGTTGGCCCGTTCCAAACAGGCTCGCCGAATTCACCACAAACGGCGGCAACACCTCGGTATAGCCATGCTCCCGCGTATGCGTGTCCAGCATGAAGTTCACCAAAGCCCGTTCCAACCGTGCGCCGCCGCCCCAATACACGGCAAACCGCGCCCCGGTGATCTTTGCCGCCCGCGGCAGATCCAAAATGTTGAGATCGGCGCCCAAATCCCAATGCGCTTTAGGTTCGAAGTCCAACACGCGGGGCTCGCCCCACGTCCGCACCACCACATTATCTTCAGCGCTCTTACCCACCGGAACCGATTCATGCGGCGTATTCGGAAGGCGCGCCAGCAGATCGCGATACTCATCGTCCACGGCAGTGGCGGCCGCGTCCAACGTGGTCACCCGTTCCCCGATCTCCCGCACCTGCAACTGCAACTCTGCCGTGTCCTGGCCTTGTTTCTTCAGCTTGCCGATCTCCATACTCTCGGCATTCCGCTGCGCCTTCAGATTCTCGGTTTCCGTCACCGCGGCGCGCCGCCTGGCATCCAACTCACGAAAATGCGCCGTATCCAGCGTCAGCCCGCGCGTCCCCAGCCGCTCCGCGATCGCATCCAAATTGGCGCGAAAGTAAGATAGTTCGTACATGATAGAAAAACGAAACGGGCCTCAGCCCGTGCCTTTCATTCTGGCACAAGCCGAAGCCCGAAACACTTTCATAACTTAGGTTTAGGCTTCGAGCCAGAGCGTCGCTCCGGCTCAACTGACCGGTGGGTTCGGGAGGGTAGGCACTCGAACCGCAGCCGCTCCAGCCAGCCGTCAACCTGGTCAGCGAACGCAAAAACGAATTTGGCTCACGTGCCAGTAGATGCAATGCATATACAATAGGGATGGCTGTGTTTGATTGGGATCGAAACAACCTTCGAAAGATCAAGGCTCATCGGATCAAGCAGGCCGAGGTAGAGCAAGCTCTGACTAAAGATCCGATCCAGGTTTACGAACAGGATGCCGACGCAGAGGTTCGATACATCTACTATGGCGAGACTGAACGGAACCGGATGATCGCGGTGGTGCTGAGTGAACGCGGCAACAAAATCAGAGTGATTACGGCATACGATCTGGATGCTGGGCAGAAACGAGAATACTTGGAGCGAAGGGCACAGGGGGAGTGATGTCAAAGGCAATTGAGAAGGTGAGACCGCCGAAGTTCGCAAACGAAAGCGCGGAGGCTGAGTGGTGGGCCAGTGAAGAGGGCCGCGCCTTTCTCAAGAAGCAGCCCCGTCCGTCCAGCAATCAAAAAGGGTCGGCGTTAGTAGCGAAACTTAGCAAAGCCGGCACCATACAGATCGCTCTTCGCCTGCCTGGTCCTGACCTCGACAAAGCGCGCGAGATCGCCGAACGAAAGGGGATTGGTTACCAGACGCTGTTGAAGATGCTGGTCCACGAAGGACTCCAGAGGGAAGGTCGTCGCCATTAGCCCACACCAATCGAGATGCGAACCTTCAGCCTTCAGTGCGCCGCCCTGAACCGCATGAAATCCGAAGCGGGACCACCGAAGGAACCGGCGATGTATCTTCTGACTTCCGCCTTCCGTCTCCTGACTCCATATCCCGAAGGGATATCCGGAGCGAATCTCCGCTCCGGCTAGTGCGCCCCCATACTCCCCGGAGCCTTCGCCGGCCGCTTCATCAGCAACACCAGTGGCACCATCAACAGAAAAATCACACCCAGCAATCGGAACACATCCAGAAATGCCAGAATCGCTGCCTGCTGTTGCACCATCCCAAACATCGCCGCATACCCTTGCTTCGTTGCCTGCGCCGCCGGCATCCCCTTCTGAACGAATCCATGGGCAATCCCACCCATCATCGCCCGCGCCTTCGGATCGAACGCCGTCACATGCGCCCCCAGCACGTTGATGTGCACTTGCTGGTACCGCGAGACCAAAGTCGTGGTAATCGCGATGCCGATACTGCCTCCCAAATTCCGCAGCAAATTGAAGATGCTCGTCGCGTTCCCCATCTGTTCGCGCGGAATCAGGCCCATCGTAATCGTCGTCAACGGCACAAACAACAACCCTAGTGAGATCCCCTGAATGAACTGCGGCCAGAAGAAGTCCCAGTAACCCGCCGTCATGCTCAGCTGCGAGAAGGCCAGCAGAGTACCGCCCGCCACCAGCAACCCGCCCGCGAGAAACTTCCGTGCGTCAGCCTTCGCCAGCAGCGCCCCAATCAGCGGCATCGCCAGAAACGAACCCATTCCACGAGGCGCCAGCGCGATGCCCGCTTGCAACGAAGAGTACCCTAACAGCGTCTGCAACCACACCGGCAGCAGCACCAGGCTTCCATACAACACGAAGCCGAGCACCGTCATCAGAAACGTTCCTGTCGCGTACGTCCGGTTCTTGAATACCCGCAAGTCCACCACCGGAGCATGCACCCGTAATTCCCAAATCACGAATGAAACCAGGGCCACCACCGATACAATCAGCAGCGACACAATCCACCGCGATTCAAACCAATCGTCCTGCTGTCCCTTATCCAATAAGATCTGCAGCGCCGCAATCCCCAGCGTCAGCATGCCAATGCCCCAGTAGTCCACCTTCTGCGACATCCGCTTGATATACGCCGGGTCAAACACAAACGCCCGCGTCATCAGCAGTGACGCAATGCCCACAGGGATGTTGATATAGAAAACCCACCGCCAGCTATAACTATCGGTGAGCCATCCGCCCAGCACCGGCCCCAGAATCGGCGCGGTTACAATCCCAAGACCCCAGAATCCCATCGCCTTCCCGCGCATATGCGGTGGAAACGCCTCTAGCAAAATCGCTTGCGACAGGGGCTGCAATGCCCCGCCCGCAGCGCCTTGAATGATTCGAAACAGAATCAGCACGGGCAGCGAGGGAGCAAAGCCGCAGAAGAATGACGCCAGCGTGAACCCCGTCACCGACATCATTAGCAATCGCTTCCGGCCGAAGTAATTCGCCAGCCATCCAGTCAACGGCAGGATGATCGCATTGGCCACCAGGTAGGAGGTCAGCGCCCACGTTGCCTCATCGATCGATGCCGACAAATCCCCCGCGATATGCGGCAGCGACACGTTGACTACCGTCGTGTCCAGCACTTCCATGAACGTGCTGAACATCACGGAGATCGCCACAATCCACGGATTGATCTCCGCCCGCGCCGGGGCCGGTGCGGCTATCGCGCCAGCACTCATGCCGTCCCTCGCAGCGCCGCTTCGATCACTGCGGCCGTCTGCTCTTCGCCATGCGCGGAGCTGATCATCAAGTCGTACAAATGCCGGTTGAACCGGTCCGCGCCAAAATACAAGCGCGAATAATCGGTCCGTGCCTGATCAGTCGGCGCAATCAACTCTTCTGGTTTCGCCGCGCCTGGAACGCGCTCGCGGATGCGCCGCACCCGCTGCGCCAACGGCGCGTAAACAAACGCATGGAAGGTGTCCGGCTGATTTTGCAGGACGCATTGCGCGCCGCGCCCCACAATCACGCAATTGCCTTGCTGGTGCGCCTCCCGAATCAGGGAAGTCGCCAGCGCGGCCATCGTCTCGGCGTCGAAGAAATCGGAGTCGGTCACCGTCGCCACGCCCGCCGGCGCGCCGTGCCACAAGGACCGCCGGCTCACCCGGTGCACCCACGAGTCAACCTTCTCGTCGAACTGGCGCGCCAGTTGCGGATCCACCCGCGCTGCTTCCGCAATACGAATCAATAACGCGTTATCCAGCAACTTCCAATGCAACCGGTCGGCCAGCATCTTCGCGATGTGTCCGCCGCCGCTGCCGTACTCCCGCGCTACCGTCAAGACGCGGTACATCGCTACTTCACCAATACCGTCGGCACCACGGACATTCCCGGACGCAACTGGTGGTCCGGGTCCTGGCCCTTCTCGATCGCGATGCGCACAGGCACCCTCTGCACTACCTTCACGTAATTGCCAGTCGCGTTCTCCGGAGGCAGCAGGCTGAACCGCGCGCCCGTCGCCGCGGCGATGCTTTCCACATGGCCTTCGTAGTCGCGTCCGTAGGCGTCCACCGCCACTTTCACCTTTTGGCCCGGCCGCATATGCGCCAGTTGGTTCTCCTTGAAGTTCGCCACCACCCACGTCTCCTCCAGCGGAACAATTGAAAGCACCGGCTGGCCACCCGCAATCACCTGCCCTTCCTCAATGCTCTTCTGACTCACAATGCCGCTCACCGGAGCCCGTACGACGGTGTAACTGAGGTTCAACTTCGCCTGCGCCAGCGCGGCCTGCATCTGCTGCAGTTTCGCCGCCGCCGAGTTCGCTCGCGCCTCGCTCGCCGCCACCTGCTTCGGAGCGCTCTGCGCCGACCGCGCCTCCGCCTGCGCTCGCGTCACGCGAATCTTCTGCTGTTCCAACTGGCTCTGTGCCACCCGTATGCCCTGCTCTGCTTCACGGTGCTGCGCCGTCACAGCTTCCAACTGCGCGCGCGTCGCATCGGCTGCCGCTGCCGCCGCATCATACTGCTGTTTCGAAATCTCTTCCTTCCCCACTAGCTGCTTCATCCGCTCCAGATCGCGCGCCGCACGGTCGGAGTTCGCCTTCGCTTCCCGCACCATCGCCTCCGCCGTCACCAGCCGCGCCTGCATCATCTGCACCTGGCTCTCGCTTGTCCCCACGCCTGCGCTCGCCTCGGACACTCCTGCCTCCGCGCTCGATAGTCCGCTACTCGTCGTGATTGAGACAATCGGCACATTGGTCCGGCTGGCCGCCAGCGTCGCCTCTGCCTCCGCCACATCGGCCGCCGCGCGATCCACGGCCACCTGATAATCCGCGGGATCGATCTCAAACAGCACGGTGCCGGCTTCCACAGCCTGATTGTCTTTCGCCATCACCTTGGTGACCGTGCCGCCCACACGCGCGCTGACGGCGTGTAAGTGAGCTTCAATCTGCGCATCGTCCGTGCTCACGCGCCCGGCGGACCACTGCCAGTACACTGCCCCGCCGATCGCCGCGATCACCACGACTACCGCCAGTATCCATTTCATGCGGCCCTGGCCGGCATTCGGCGCGGGCGTTTCCTGTTGCTTCGCTTCTTCACTTGCCACAGTCGTGCTCATTTCCCCATGCCGCCCATCGCCCTCGCCAGCGAAGCGCGCGCGATGTTATACGCATACAGGCTGCTCGTGTGGTTCTCGTTCGCTCCGGCCAGCGCTTCCTGCGCCTGAACCACTTCCAGGTTGTTAGTAACTCCGGCTGCAAACCGGTCGCGAGCCTGTTCCACTTGTTGCTTGCTTAAACTCACCGCGCTCGCCGCTGCCTCCACTTGGTCGTGTGCGGCCTGCAGGTCCAACAATGCCGATCGCAGTTCATATCCAATGCGCCCCCGCAGGTCGTCCAATTGCATCTTCTGTTGCCGCAACGCCGCATCGGCCTGCTCCACTTCTCCTCGAATCCGTCCGCTATCGAACACCGGTACATTCAGGCTGAACACCGCCGTGTACGTGCCGTGATTGCTCACTGGACTCTGGCCAATGGCGCCATAATCGCCATTGAAGTTCACCGTCGGATAGCGCTGCGCCGCCGTGCCTTTGCGGTTAAACTCGGCCGCCCGTACGCGCGCCTCCAGGCTCTGGTAGTCCATCCTCGATTGATAAGCCGCCTTCAGTGCGTCATCGATCGCGGGAGCCGGCTCGGGCGAATAGGGCATCTTGTCCGCCATCCGGATCGTCTGCCCGTCCGGCAGCCCGATCGCCCGCCCCAACTTCAACTTCTGCTTCTCGAAATCGTTCTGATTCGCTATCAACCGGTGCCGCTGCGCCTGCAATTCCACTTGTGCCCGAAGAACGTCGATGGCAGGCACTGTCCCCGCCGACTTAAACTCCTGTGCCTGCCGGAACAATGCCTCCGCCGCCGTCACCTGCGCCTGCGCCGTGTCAATCCGGCTCTCGGCCGCCTGCGCCTGTAGATAAAACGCGGTCACCAGCAGCACCACCGAATCGCGCGCGTCTTTATATTGAAGCTCCGCCGCCCGCATGTTCTGCGAACTGGCACGCGCCGCATCCAACGCCCGCAGATTCAAAATCGCCTGCGACAGCGACGCCCTCACATCCAGCACGTTGAACGGCCCGACAACCGCCGGAATACCAGGAAAACTGGAGAATCCAAACGCCGCCAGGTTCACTTGTTCCGAAGTTTCGTGAATCCCCGCGTTGATATCGGGCAACAGCCGGCTCAGCGCCACTGTGCGCGCGCCCCGACTGGCCGCCAGTTGCTGATCGGTCAACAGCAATCCGAGGTTGGCCTTCAACCCGCGCTGGATGGCGTCCTGCATGGTGAGGGCGATCTCCGGCCCCGCCGTACCCTCCGCCACTGAGCCTTCAAACCCGCTCTGGGCCTGCAGTGTAACCGCCGCTAGCACCACCAGCGCCGCCGCCCTTACGAACTTTTGATTCCACTCCACACAATCTCGCAAAGCGCCTCCACATCTTCGTCCACCGTCTCATCCGACCAACCCAAAATCCGCCGCAGCATTATGCCCTTCACCATCTGATAAACGGCCGAAGCCATTGCTCCCGTCGGCAATGGACGAATCTCACCTCGTTCCAGTGCCTCCCGCAGCAACGCGCCCAGCATCTCCAACTGCTCCCGGTAGACATTCAGAAACCACTCGTCCGTCGTCGAAGGATGAGTCAGATTGCCGAACTCGGCATGGTAGATCTTATAGAAATCGCGGTGCTCTTCCACATACCGCAGCCGCGTGGCGACATACGCGCGAAGCTTTTCGCGCATTGTCCCGGCTTTCTCTACCGCCTCCCGGCTCGCCGCCGCCAGTTCGCTCACACCCTCCCGGAATGCCGCCAGGTAGATCTCCCGCTTCGAAGGGAAATAGAGATACAACGTACCCTTGGCCACACCAGCGCCCTCGGCGATATCATCTACCGTCGCCAGGCTGAACCCTTTGGCCGCGAACACCCGCCGCGCCGCCCGCAGGATCTCCCCGCTCCGGAACTCCGACACTACTTCCTGTTTGGTCTTGCCTTCAGCTTTCATTTCAGTGGAATGACTACTCAGTCAGTGAACTAGACTTTGATTCAGAATACCACACTGGACGGTCACCATCCGCCAGATAGTAGACCTAGCGCGCTGCCGCCATTCTGCGTTACAAACAACCTATGGTTACAAACCCGGGGCCGGATTCTCGATCACATTTACTACGCTGGCTCCGCATCGATCCGGACACCCGGCTCGCCGTCTGCTCCCAGGTCTTCGAGGCCGCTGACTTCACCCGCCTCAGCTACTGGCTGGAGATCTTCTTCGCCGCCGGTATCGCAACGTTCGGACTGGTTCTGAATAGCCCCGCTGTCATCATCGGAGCCATGCTCATCTCCCCTCTCATGGGCCCGATCATGGCAACCGGCTTGGCGCTGGCAGTGGGTGATGTCTACCTCGGAATCAGGGCAATCCTCAATCTTGGGTCCTCGATCGCGGTGTCCATTGGCTTTTCGGCCGCCCTCGTCTGGCTGCTGCCCTTCCACTCGGCCACCGCGGAGATTATCGCTAGAACCAACCCGAACCTCCTTGATCTGGGTATCGCCCTGCTCTCCGGACTGGCTGGTTCGGTCGCGGTTTCGCGTAGCGGCGGGGCCGGCGGGGGTGCTACGGCGCTTCCCGGAGTGGCCATCGCCGTCGCACTCATGCCGCCCTTGTGTACCATCGGTTTCGGCCTCGGAAGCGGCCTCAATCTCTCCATAATGGCCGGAGCCGGCCTCTTGTTTCTCACCAACCTTGTCGCTATCGTCGCCAGCGCCTTCGTCGTCTTTCTGCTCTTGGGTATGAACCCATCAACGCTGGCTGTCGGAGCGGACTCCCCCCGCGCCCACGACCGACTGGCGCGGATCTTGCTCCACAGTCCCCTCGCTCGTCTCCTCACGGCCGGCGCGCAACTTCGCTGGAGGATCGTCATGATCCTTCTCCTCCTTGCCTCGGTGGCGGTTCCCCTCCGCACGGCGCTCCTTCAAGTCGCCAGCGAAACAATCGCACGCGGAGTCGTTCAGAACGAACTACACCGACTCGTCTCCTCCGATGCCACCGTCTCCCAACAGGTCAGGATCGATCCCGATCGAATCACGATCCGGGTCATCTCCACGCAGCCGATCTCCAGCGCACAAGCCGGCCAGGTGCGTCAGGCGCTGGAACGCCGCCTGGGACGCATTGTTGACCTCTCCGTCGACGCGGTGGCCAGCAAGAGTGAGTTGGCCGCCCTTGTCGAGCGCATCCGCACGCCCACGCCAGTGGTAACGCCGGAATTCACCCTCGAAGAACTCCGGCAGCGCCTGGCTGTGCGCATCCGACCGGCAATCGAAGAGTTCTGGCCATCGAAAGAGGCGCCTATCCTCGACGTCGGCATCGCCCTCGAAACGGAGGGGCCAAGCCTGCGCGTCCGTTACCAGGCCGCTGTTGACCTCGGACCAGTTCCCGAAGAACTCATCCTCAAGGGCTTGCGCTCCCGCCTGGACTCCCCCACTCTCACGCTAGCTTTTGAGCGTGTTTCCGTGCCGTCGAAAGCCCGAAAACGGTCCCAGCGATAGCCACGCCCCTACCGTCCCGCATGGAACGCCCCACATGAGCTATAAAGAAGATAGATTAAGTTTTTTCAATGCCATCACCGCCTTCCACGTCAGTACCCATCAGCCGTCTCATTGAGCCCTTTCAGCGCTTCGCGGAGAAGGAGGCGTCCGGCGGGCTTCTGCTTCTCTTGTGTACAGCCGCCGCGCTCGTCTGGGCCAACTCGCCGTGGCGCGATTCGTACTCCTCCCTCTGGCATACCAAGGCCATGATCGGCATCGGCACTTTCACCCTCAGCGGTGACCTCCACTTCTGGGTCAATGACCTCCTTATGGCCGTCTTCTTCTTCGTCGTCGGTCTCGAGATTAAACGCGAGATGCTGGTCGGAGAACTGGCCTCGATAAAGCAGGCCGCACTACCCGTACTCGCTGCTCTCGGCGGAGTGGTAGTGCCGGCAATTCTCTTTTCACTCTTCAATCTACGCGGACCGGGCGCCCCCGGCTGGGGCATTCCTATGGCTACCGACATCGCCTTTGCGTTGGGCGTCATGGCACTCCTCGGCCCCCGCATCCCATTGGCTTTGAAAGTCTTCCTCACTGCTCTAGCCATTGCCGATGACTTGGCCGCCGTGCTGGTCATCGCGCTCTTCTACGCCGCGTCCATCTCGTGGGGATGGCTGGCGGTCGTGCTGCTTTGCTGGTTGATTCTCTGGTCGATGAACCGGATGGGCGTCCTCCATCCCCTTCCCTACATAGTGCTGGGCATTCTGCTCTGGATCGCCGTCCTCCAATCCGGTATTCACGCCACCATCACCGGAGTGCTTCTCGCCTTCACTATCCCCGCTGGCCCGGTCGGTGCGTCCGAAGGTGATTCGCCGCTTCACCACATCGAGCAGACCCTCACTCCTTGGGTGGCGTTCCTCATCATGCCGATCTTCGCCTTCGCCAATGCCGGCGTCACTCTGCCTGCCGACCTTCCCTCCCTCTTCTCGCACCCCCTTACCCTCGGCGTTATCTTCGGGCTTCTCCTCGGCAAGCCACTTGGCATTAGCCTCGCCTCCTGGCTCGCCGTCCGTACCGGGCTCGCCGCCCTTCCTTCCGGCGTCACCTGGAGCCACATTCACGGCACCGGATGGCTGGCCGGAATCGGCTTCACCATGTCTCTCTTCATCGCCGGCCTGGCCTTTGCCGACCCGGCACTGCTCAACATGGCCAAAGTCGGAATCCTCGTCGCGTCACTCTTCGCCGGCGCCATCGGCGCCATTCTCCTCCGCCGCGTGCCGCTCGTCCCACCCACTCCTCGGGAAATTGTTGAGTGA
>JBDTMC010000217.1:0-12437 GCA_039934475.1 Bryobacteraceae bacterium
AGATCGAGTTCGGTGTACTTCTCGACAACGGGGATGATCCGCCGGCCCATCTTCGCCGCCAGCATCACCATCTCGATATATTCATCGTCTTTGAAGCCGTTGCACAAAATCGGCGTATCGTTCTCGGAGATCCCCAGCACCGCCAGCAACTCCGGTTTTGAACCCGCCTCCAAACCGAATCCAAAGGGCCGGCCGTGCTTGAAGACTTCCTCCACCACTTGCCGCTGCTGATTCACTTTGATCGGATAAACGCAGATGTAGTTGCCCTGGAAATTGTGTTCCGTGATCGCCGCTCGAAAAGCGGAATGCAGATCGCTCAACCGGTCTTTCAGAATCTCGGCGAAGCGAATCAGGATCGGCAGGTTGATGCCCCGCAGGACAAGGCTGTCCACCAGAGCCTTTAGATCCGCGCGCCGGTTCGGATCCTTGTTGGGATGAACCCACAAGTGCCCGTTCTCTCCTACCGAGAAATAGCCCTTACTCCACGCGGCAACATCGTATAATTCAGACGCATCGGTAACCGTCCATCGCTCGGTCGGTTCGTACACCTGCGGTCCATCGGTCATCTTAAGATTCAACTCTACCTCGCCCTCCTGGCAATTCAAGTGTCCTTCGGAACTGGCGGGCACGGCAACAGGTATTTTAGTAACAGCTTCGAAACGGAAAATCGCTGACCGGGCCGCGATTGTAAAGGAACTATTCCCCTACCGCCGCTTCAGCTCTTCCAGAACGGCGGCCAGACCTTTTTTACGATAAAGATCCGTCAACCTCTGTTCTTCCGGAGAAGGCATCAGCGTACGCTGCAGCCGCTCGTCGGTGAGGTCGCTGCGGGTGGGAATCCACACCTTCCCATCGGCAAACTCAACGCTCGCCACATAACCCGTCATGCCTTCCACCGGCACTGGACGCTGGCGTTCAGTGAACGTCATCGCCGTCGATTGCGTGATGCTCGCCTTTTGCCCCGGTCCCATCGTCACTTCAGCCGGCACGCTCCCAGCCATGAATTCGCGCCCGTCCCGATCCCGCACCAACCACCCCATCTCGAGATAGCGGATCTCGCGATCAGTGCGATTCCGCACTTCGATCTTCGGGTAGCGCGCCTCATTGCCGGATATGCGCGCCACCCCGCTCAGCGGTTCTACTGGCGCATTCGGAAAATGCAGGAACGCAAAAGCCGCCTCGCGCTCCGGCTCTACATTTGTACTCCGGCCGTTGCGAGCCACCTGCGCATCCACTCGCGGGCGCTCCCCTTGTCGCGCCAAGCTCGCCAGAATTGTCTTTCGCAATCCTTCTTCGCCGTTGCTCTCCAGCGCCGCCTGAAGGTACTTGCGATCGCGCCGCGCCTCCAGCTCCCATTGCGTCATCGCGCGCCGCGAATTCAATTTGTTAGGTCCGTAAAACGTCAGGTCGTCAAACAACACTCCGTCCAATGCCACCTGCACCAGCGGGCCCGCGCCCGCCGCCAAAGGCCGCAACAACCGCAAGTCAATGCGCACCGGGAACACTTCCCCCGCCGGCACAAACAAACTCGGGACCGTCACCGAAGCCTTGCCGCCTGGAGTCACTTCCTGCGCCAGCACCAGCAGCGATACCCCTCGAATGTTCTGCCGTCCCGAATTTCGCAGCGTCAGTACCGTATGCAGGTCCAGCATTATGGCGCCGCCACGGGCATCCGCCCGCGATTGCCCCATATCCGCCGAAACCAGCGTCACCGGCGAATCCTTCGGAAAACTGATGTGGAATGACCCGCCCGGCTCTAGAGGACCCTGGGCGAACACCGCGCAAACTCCGGCTGCCAGTACCAGAAGCTTGCCTGCCACCCGGCTACTCTGCGTAGACATTGTTGATTGTTACCTGGCCGCTCTGCTCATCGACATACCGAGCTCCGGCCGTGCCCTCTGCGTCCATAGTTACCGCCACATCCGACGCCTGCCTCGCCACCGGATGTAACAGCATCATCGAACTTCTGCCATCCTTCAACTCCACGCCCTCGCTCCGCACTGCCACCACAATGCCGCTGTCTGCAGGGGTCCTGGCCAGATAGCGAGGTACATACATATACCAGCCCGACACCACCACCACAGTCACGGCAGCCAGCGCCGCCGCGGCCCGCCAACCCAGCGGCTCCCGCTTCGGAGCCACCGGCGACACCACTTCTCCGGCATCGAAACCCAACCGGATATTCGCTTTCATCTCCGCTGCCAGACTGCCCCAGTTCATGCTGGGAATCATTTCATCGGCTCGCTCACGCAGCCAGTCCGTGCCGCCTCGATACGCCGCTACTTCGTCGCGACACTGTCCGCACCGCGCCGTATGAATCCCCACCCGCCACCGTGCCGGCACACCGAGGTCGCCGCCGGCAAACAACGCCAGTTCCGCCTCTTCCGGGTGTTTCATGCCTTCCGTCCTTCCACATACTTACGGAACTTAATCCGCGCGTTGGCGATGTGCGACCGCACCGTCGCCTTCGAACAATTCAGCCGCCTGGCAACTTCCTCAGCCGGCAAACCTTCAACATCGCGAAGGATCAGCGCCGTGCGCTCCCGCTCCGTCAGCAGGCGCAGCCCGTCCTCCAGGTAATCTTGCCGCTCCGCCCGCAGCAGCAGAGCCTCCGGACCATCCCGGTGTTCCATCTGCACATGCGGCGGCAGCTCTTCGATTTCGCAGAAATTGACACGGCTGTTACGCCGCAGGAAATCGATCGCTGTATTGCTCGCAATGCGCGACAACCAGTGCGCTGCCTTGTCCAGGTCGCGCAGTTGGTCCTTATGCTGCATCGCCTTAATGAAGGCTTCCTGCGTCAGATCCTGCGCATCGTCCACGTTGCCCACCACCCGGTAGATCAACAGGAAAATCCGGCGTAAGTTGTTGGAAACGAACTGTCCCTGGCGTTCGCGGACGTCTTCCGAGGGCGCCGCGTCAGAGACGCCTGCGTCTGCCCTGTCAAATCGGGGCTTCCCGTCGGTCGGATCCATCATGCGAATTTTACTTCCGAGTACAGCCAACATACGCCCGCTAAAAGAACATGACGCCCTTCCAGCGAAAACGTGGAGAAGAGTTTGGCCCTTCCCCTATTATTCTAGAGTATGCGATACCGCACCCTCCTCCTCCTCTTCGTATTGCCGGTCGCCGGTGCTGAGTACCCCCCGCTCTATCTCTCCTCCTGGGGCAGTACCGGCACCAGTGCAGGTCAATTCAATCTCCCCACCGCGATCGCCTTGTCCCCGTCTGGCAGCGTCTATGTCGCCGACCGGGACAACCATCGGATTGAGGTCTTCGACCCCTCCGGTGCCTTCCAGTTCCAGTGGGGCGCCAACAAGCTTCTGGCGCCCGTTGCCCTCGCCATCGACCTATCCGGCTTTGTCTACGTCTGCGATCGTGACGCCAATCTGATTTTCAAGTTCGATGGCTCTGGCGCACACGTCCTGCACTGGGGATCCCTCGGTACCCAGCCCGGCCAGTTCCGTTACCCTATGGGCATAGACGTCGACCCTTCGGGCAAAGTCTATGTCGTCGACAGCAACAACGATCGCATCCAGAAGTTCGATTCGAGCGGCCATTTCCTTTCCCAGTTCGGCACGTTCGGCTCCGGTCCCGGCCAGTTATCTACACCCCTCGACATCAACGCCCGCTGCTGCTCCCTTTATGTGGCCGACTGGGGCAATAACCGCATCCAGAAATTCGACTACTCCGGAACTTTCCTCCAGCAATGGGGCGCCCTCGGCTCCGGCAACGGCCAGTTTAACCATCCCGAAGGCGTCACCGCTGATGTCCTTGGTGCGGTCTACGTCTTTGATGCCTGGAACTGCCGCATTCAGAAGTTCGATGCCGACGGTACGTTCCTCACTACCTGGGGAACCTTCGGCACCGCCCCCGGCCAGTTCAATACGACCACCGATGGGGCGCTGGATAACACCGGCATCATGTACGCCGTCGACTGGAGGAACAACCGCATACAGAAGTTCGGCCTCTGTGCCCTCTCCATCACTCAAGCCACCTATTCCGGCGGCGTCCTGTCACTCGGTTTCCGGCTTGGATTCTCACAGCCAGGCTACACTTGGTTTGGCGAGCTCGGCACACCGTCTGGTGGGCTACGCTTGTGGTCGGAACTGGAGCCCCGGCTCGCGCCGCCCATCCCCCGCAGCTTATCGATCCCCATCACGATTCCGCCCGGTCGCGCCACCCTCTATACCAAGGTGGTGTCTACAGTCGGAAGCACGATTTGCGAGACATCGGCCGGCATCAACTAGAGGCTGCTAAGTCTTCACCGTCCGCCGCTGCTCCCAACCGGACCGGAAGATCCCCAGCGAAGCCTCCTGCTGATACGGGTGGCGCGCGATCTCCTCCAGATTCAAATCGATCCCCAACCCGGGCGCGTCCGGAATGGCAATGTAGCCGTCCACAACCTCCACCGCCGGTGTCACAATGTCCTTCACCCACGGCTCGTTAAACTCGTCGAAAATCTCGTGGATGAAGAAGTTCGGCAGTGATGCATTCAACTGCACACACGCCGCCGAGCAAACCGGCCCCTGCGCGCTGTGCGGCGCCACCATCCCGTAGTGCGCGTCCACCATGTCTGCAATCTTCTTCGTCGCAAACAGGCCACCCAGGTTCAACGGCTCCGGCTGCAGAATACTCACGCATTCGTGTTTCAGTAAGTCGGCGAACTGCTGCTTGTTCGAGAAACTCTCTCCCGTCGCAATCGGCACCGGACTCCGCCGCGCCACTTCCACCATCGCCCCGATATTCGCATGATGGACCGGCTCTTCAAACCACGCCGGGCGAAATTCGTGCATCGCTTCGGCCAATTCCACGGCCGTCGCGACGTTGAAGCGGCAATGGCCCTCAATCAGCAGATCAACACCAGCGCCGACGGCATCCCGCACCGCGCGAATGATGTCGATACTCAAATCGAATTCTCGCCGCGGCAGCATCCGCCAGTTATCGCCGAATGGATCGAACTTCAGCGCCGTGTACCCGCGCGCGGCCACCACGGTCGCCCGCGCCGCAAAGTCCTCCGGCGTGCGTGGACCTCGATACCAGCCATTGGCATAGGCCCTCAGCTTGTCGTGGCAGCGTCCGCCCCAGAGGTTATAAACCGGCTGCCCGCAGACCTTCCCGATGATGTCCCAACAGGCCATCTCGATCGCCGCCACTGCGCACATTTGAATCTGTGCGCCATCGGTGTAGACGTCCCGGATCAGCTTCTGTGAAAGGACCTCTACCTGGAACGGGTCGATACCCAGAATCAACGGCTTCAACTCGTGAATCGCCGTCTCCACCGTCCGCGAAAAGTAGTTCAGCGTCCCTTCGCCCACACCGTGGATGCCCTCATCGGTCAGCACCCGCGCAAACAGCCAGTTCTTCCACGGGTTGCCCGCGATGTATGTCTCAACGCCGGTGATCTTCATCACGCCACCCTAATCCTTCGAATACCGTTCGTAGAGGGAAGCGATATCGGCCGTCGCGGCGTTTCCGGTATGGATTACCACCCGATACCGGAAGCGCTTGATCTGGCCAGCCTCCATGGTCAGCCCGCCATCGCGCGTCTTATCGTTAAAGAAGTCGTGCTCGCCAAAAGGATTCGCCGCAAACAAACCGTACGCACGCGAATGCCAAAACGTGGGGTGCTTCGGATTCGCAGGATGGTCGAAGATCGCGATGCCAACCTTCTGCCCTTCCACTACTCCCGAGTAATCCACCCACGGCGACGCCTTTCCCCACACGTGCGCCTCTGTCTCAGCGCCTTCCGCATTCACCATGCGTCCCGTGCCGCCCTTGTCTTCTTTTAAAGACTCCGCCAACCGGATGGCAAATGTGCCTTCCTTGGTATCGCCGAACCGGACTTGCGTCTCTGCCCGCAGCGACGCGTCGAAATCGATAATCCGCACATTCTCGCCGCCGCGGAACTTCATCGTCCGGTCTTCGGTCAGCAGGACCTTTCCGGTCGGATCCACCCACTCGAACACCGCCGAGACCAATCCTTCTTTGTTGCCGCTCTTCAGATTGGTCACACCCTTCAGGCGAACTTTGCCTTGCTTGTCCTTCGCGCCCTCATCCCAGAAATCGAACCCATTCACGTTCCCGTGTGTAAACCACAGGCCCCGGTGATGCGGATGGTCATGGGTCTCACCCGCGACGTTCTCCATTGGGAAGTGTCGCGTCACAATTACACCGCTCGCCGCGCGCAACGGATGCAAATACGGTTTCGTCGGACCGTCAGTGTAAAGGGTGGTAAACGGCTTGCCGTCGATCTCGACATCCACCCGCCCCTCGCCCTGCGACACCTTCACTTCTCCAAGCAACGGCAGCACCGCCGCCAGCACCAGAACACCGCGAAAGCTCATGACCGCAAGTACACCACACTCCGCCTGCCTCCGCCACCGCCCCCTAAAAGGGGTCAGACGCATTATTCGGAAAAGTCCGCTGAAAACGTGAAAAGGCGTACAAAACGCAAAAAAGCGTAAAAGGCGTAAAAAGGGGTCAGACGCATTTAGTAGCGGCGCACCCGCCGATCGGACGATGTTTCCGCGGAATTCGCCTCCTCCCTGGCCGCCGCAGGATTGGTCACATCGCTCCGCGGGTAGAATCCGCCTCGCAACCCATTCACAAACCGACCCCCAACCCCCGGCCGCCTAATTTGACGTGTTTCGAAAGCAGCGGCTATGATGAGGTAGTCGCAAATACGCGCAGGAGGTATGGATGGGTCCGCTGGGCACTCAGGAGATGATCTTTATCTTCATCCTTGCCCTGCTTCTGTTCGGACCGAAGAAGCTTCCGGAACTGGGCAGAACCGCTGCCAAAGCCTTGGCCGAGTTCCGTCGAGCATCGAACGACCTGAAACAGCAGTTCGAGCGTGAGATGAAATCCATTGAAGAAGAAACACAGCCGCTCAGGGAAGTCGCACAGAGCTACCAGAGCGAGCTGAATAGCTACAATTATGATCATTCCTATTACGATGCCGGAGCTTATGGCTCCGAGTCGTACGATCACTCCGCAACTAGCCAACCTACCGTAGGCGCATCCGC
This sequence comes from Bryobacteraceae bacterium, assembly GCA_039934475.1. Lineage (GTDB taxonomy): Bacteria > Acidobacteriota > Terriglobia > Bryobacterales > Bryobacteraceae > JBDTMC01. Next base: position 7,029 of record JBDTMC010000217.1, read on the forward strand.
AACATTGGGCGCCGAATCACCAGCCATTGCCGAGGTGCCAGCACATTTGGCGCTGGAGGGCACGGTGTCGCATTCCGAGAGTATTCCAACCACTCACGCGGCTGTCGAAGTCGCGCATTCGGAAACGCACCCGCCCGCCGGGCATCCGGCTCCTGACCACACCCCTAGCAATAGTTAGTCTGTAGAAGCGCGGTATTGAACATGTCATCCGATGAGCATAAGGAAGCTCCGGCTTCCCCCGGCGGGGAATCGCCTGTAGACGAGCACAAGCAGGACACGCAACCGGCCGGCGAGACTCATCCCGTCTCGCCGGATGCCCCCCCTCGCACGGATGACGTATACCCTTATAACGAGGACCCCTACAATTACGCCGACCGGGAATACGGTCAACCCGTTCCCGCCACTCCGCCCACAACTACCCTCGGGTCTGCCCATGTCCCGCCACAGGCTGGCGCTCTGCAAACGATCCCCTCCGCGCCGCCCGCGCCGCCACCCCCACCCTCCAAACCCGTGGCCGAACCGGAACCCGAGGAAGACGAGGACGACGGCATGTTGCGCATGTCATTCCTCGAACACCTTGAGGAACTCCGTTCCCGCCTCATCCGCGCGCTCGCCGGCTTTGGCGTAGCGTTTCTACTCTGCCTCACCTTTACCGAGAAGTTGTGGGTCATCGTCCAGACACCGGCCGCCGAAGCGCTCACCAGTCTCGGCCTCCCACCGAATCTGGTGATCCTGACGCCCATGGAGGGATTCAACGTCATTTGGCTGAAGCTCCCGGTCCTCATTTCTATCTTCATCGCCTCCCCTTGGATCCTCTACCAGGTTTGGGCCTTCATCGCCCCCGGCCTTTACTCTAAGGAACGCCGCTGGGCTATCCCGTTCATCGTCAGCTCCGCCGGATTGTTTATTAGCGGTGGACTCTTCGCCTACTTCGTTGCCTTCCGCTTCGGCCTCACCTTCCTGCTCGGCATCGGCCGCGGCATCGGCGTCGTGCCCCTGGTTTCAATCTCTGAGTATTTTGACCTTTTCGTCAATGTTATTCTCGGCATCGCTCTCGTGTTTGAATTGCCGGTTCTGATATTCTTCTTGACCCTCCTCAGAATCGCTTCGCCACGTTTCCTGCTCAGCCATTCGCGCTACGCCATCCTCGGCATCGTCATTCTCGCCGCCATCATCACGCCAACTCCCGACGTTTTCAATCTCACCATCTTCGCGGCGCCTATGATTGGCCTCTATTTCGTCGGTTTGCTTGCCAGTTATCTCCTGGTATTGCATCGCGAAAATAAACGCCTGCCTTGGGGTATCATACTTTCCGTTCTGTTCGGGATCATGCTCCTGGTTGCCGCGTGCCTGTTCATCGCCATCACTCGCTATGGCTTTCACTTTCTGAACCAATGGCCGTTCCTGGTTCGCTAGTAGCTGCTGACTAAGCCACGCATATAGACCAGTGCCTTCCGTCGGTAGGGAAGTAACATTGCAGATCTACCAAATCTGGCCGACTAGTACCGGATTGAGTACGAAATGCTAAAAAACTTTGATTTGGGGATGGTTTCCCATCGAAAATCAAGGTAGTATAAACAAAGATTTTTTAAAAATTGCACGTAGCGGGTGGGTCTTGTGGATCTGGTCAAAGCAATTCGCGACCTTTACGAAGAGAAGAAACGGCTCGACGCCGTCATCGCGTCACTCGAGGCCATGTTGGCCGCGGACACGAAAGTCACTGCCCCAACGCCCCTGAAAAGGCGCGGTCGCAAAAGCATGAGCCGCGACGAGCGCTCGGTCGTCTCTGAGCGCATGAAGCGTTACTGGGCCGCCCGGCGCCAGCAGAAAGAAAGTTCCAGCCGCATGGAGCCGTTGGCGACGGCTACCTCAGCGTGATCCACCCTTCAAAATTGCCCTCCCGGCGCATACGTCCCGAGAGCAATTTGAATTACATTTGCCGTTTGAAATACCACAACCAGAAATACTGAGTGCCGGCCCCATGCCGGTAGCGCGGCTCGAATCCACATGCCTCTGCCATCCGGCAGGCGTCTTCCTCGCTGAAGGGAACGCCCAGCCAAGTATCCTCCGGATGCGGATCCATCTGAATGCCGCCTTGCACCTGAAACTTGAATAAGGCCCCGGGCCGCAGCAGCCGTCCCACCTCACGGACATAATTCTCAATCACCTCCCGGCTGGGAATGTGTTGAAAAACAATCGTCGAAAAGGCGAAATCAAAGGAAGCCTCGGGTACAACTTCCAAGTCCCGGCCATTGTTCTGGTACACGTTTGCATTTGGGTATCCGGCCAGTGCTGCCTTCGCCAGTTTCACCATTTCGCCGCTTACGTCAACCGCGTGAACTTCCCCAAACAAACGCGCCAGTGCCCGGGTCACCCGACCAGCGCCGCATCCGATCTCCAACACACGCATCTCCTCGGGGCGTTTCCCCTGGCAGATGTTGATCATATCGGTGCGAATCTGTTCGGCGACCGTCTCCTCGCCGCTCGCAAAAAACTCTTCGTCGGTCCAATCGGCCCGGCCCGTGGCCACATGATACCGGGCGTTCTCGCGGGCCCGCTCATCCCAGTCCCGCCGCATCTTTTCTTCCAACTGGAGCTCGTTTGGAGTCATCGGTTCTATTTCATTGTAGCGGCTTGCCCCTTAGGCGGGTCGCCGGCAGACCCCGAAGCATGCGGTTCCGACCTCAAACCCAGTTCGTTCAGAATCACAATGTCCACCCTCCTGTTCCGCGCCCGCCCTTCCTCGGTTTCATTGGAATCCACTGGCGCCGTTTCCGCATACCCTGCCACTGCCAACCGCTCCCGTGGCACGTTGAATCGCGTAGTGAATAGCTCCAGCATCGCAATGCTCCGGGCAGCCGACAGCTCCCAATTGCTGCGGAATCGAGCCGTCCGGATTGGTATCGAATCCGTGTGTCCCTCCAATCGAACCGGATTCGGAAGCCTACAGACCGCCTCCGCCACCTTAGCCAAACTGCTGTAGCTACTTACATTCACCGTGTCCCCGCCCGAAGGGAAGAACGCCGCCTCGTGCAGCGTGATCACCAATCCGCGAGGTTCCATGGATATCTGCATTTGTCCGGCTTTGATCTCTTTCTCCAACTGCGCACTCAGGTATTTCAGCGACGGTAGCAACTCCGCCATCTGTCCCGTCGTCGATTTGGCCGCACCCCCCATTTCACGCCCTTCCGGTCCTCGCACCGATGCATTCCCCTTCCCTTTGAACTGCCTCGTACCGCCCAGGATTCCCGCCAGCACCGCAGGCATTTTCCCCTCTTCAAAGGCCTGCTTCACCCCTTCCGACATCGCTTTAGCTTTGTCCTTGTTCATCTCCGAATTGGCGAACATCATCACGAACAGCGCAAACAGCAACGTGACAAAATCGGCGTACGACACCAGCCAGCGCTCGTGGTTCTCGGCCTCAGGGGGACGTTTGCGGCGTGCCATTCTGTCATCCTTTCGACGGTGCGGCATCGGATTGTTCTGCCTCGGGTACCACTGCTTCAGCCTTAACCACCTTCGGCGTTGAGTAAGCTTCCAACTTCGCTCGAATCAATTTCGGGTTCAGTCCCTCCACGATGCCCACCACGCCCTCCAGAATCAGTTCATCCAGTTCGGTCCGCTCGTGCGCCCGCGCCTTGATCTTCGTCGCCGCGGGTAGGCAAAGAATGTTCGCAAATCCGACACCATAAATCGTCGCCACAAAAGCGCTGGCGATCCCCTCACCCACCTTCTCGATGTTGTCCAGATTTCCCATCACCATAATCAGCCCGATCACCGCCCCAATAATTCCAATGGTCGGCGAATATCCCCCTGCCGATTCATACACTTTGGCTGCGGCATCGATCCGCTGCTCGGCGACGTTGATCTCCAACTCCATCATCTTGCGGATCTCCTGCAAGTCGGTTCCGTCCACCGCCAAAGTCAGCGCCTTACGTAAGAATGGATCCGCGATCTCGGCCGCTTCCACTTCCAAAGACACGATGCCGCTCTTGCGCGCCTTGGTCGCGTATCCAATAATCTCCTCGATCATCGCGGCAGCATCCAGAACAGGCTCAAAAAATATATCCTTCACCCGTCCCGCTGCCGCAATCAGAGTACGCAAAGGCATGCTCAACAGCACTGCGCCAATGGTGCCGCCCAAGACGATCAGGGCAGCCGACCCACGCACAATCTGATTGGGCACGCCCCCTTCCAGCCTCTGCCCGAGGAGTATCCCGCCAACCGCAATGAGTAGCCCGGCAAAGGAAGCGAAGTCCGGCTTCGTTGCCGCTGGCTTCGCTTTATTCGCCATCGGGCTTCACATCTGCGTCCGCCCCCGCCGTACTCCTCCTGCTCACTCTCTCTGCCTGCGACTGGTAGGGGCAACGCAACGCCTCCGAAAAGATCGCCCGATGGTATGCGCGTACGCGCTCGATCACTTCCTCCGCCGATTCAAGAACCATGAACACCTGGCCGTTAGTAAGGGTAATGACTGTGTCCGGCGTGCTGTCAATATGCCCGATCAGGTCCGAATTCAAGACTAAAGGAACGTGATTGATGCGCGTTAGCCGGATCATGATCTATCTGTCTCATCGACCCTTTCCCGCTCTCGGTGAACATTCAAATAAGCATTCCCGCGGGCGATATGTAATTAGAGGAGGTACTGCGTAGTGACCAACACGGAGAGAATAGCCAGTGGAATTCTTGCCGCCGCCCGCTCCGGCGACCTGCTGCTGGTGCAGTCAGCGCTCGCCCCGGCAGCATCGCTCGATTTAGATTCCCAGGTGGACACGGGCGAGCAGGAGCGCGCCGAATTGCTGGCCTGCGTGGCTCGCCACATCACCAGCACCGTCCCTCCTCTTCAGGAGTTGCATCTGGTGCTATTGCGCCACCTCGCAGGCGGGAAACCCCTCGCCCCTCGGCCTCACCGCGTGCGGAATGCGATCGCCTCGATCTCCACTTGCACATCGCGCGGCAGTCGCGCCGCTTCCACCGTCGCTCGCGCCGGCGCGCTCTCGCTGAAGTACCGCCCGTAGACCTCGTTCATCGCCCCGAAGTCGCCCATGTTCTTCAGGAAAACCGTTGTCTTCAGGACGTTGCCCAGCCCCGATCCCGCCGCCTCCAACACCGCCCGCAGATTCTCAATCACTCTCGCCGTCTGCTCGGCCACACCACCATCTATGAGGTGCCCTGTCTCTGGATTCAGCGCGATCTGACCGCTGCAGAACACCAGGTCTCCCCACGCCACCGCCTGCGAATAGGGTCCAATCGCCGCCGGAGCCCCGGCCGTTGCAATGATCTCTTTCATCGTTTCTCTCCCAGGATTAATGTGCCCACCAGTTCCTTCACGTTCCCAACCCGCTCTTCGTCCAGAAACCGGTCCAACTCGGCCGCAATTCGCAGCGCCGCCCCCGGATCCCGCCGCGA
>JBDTMC010000218.1:0-12436 GCA_039934475.1 Bryobacteraceae bacterium
CGAATGATGACGTTGAGGCTGGGGAACCAGTGCCTGCGGGTCCAGTGGTAGCTTTGGGCGGCAATGGCGGAGCGGTCCACGCGCCACACGATGTTGCCTTCAATCAGCAGGCCGTCAAAGCGGCTCGGGACGCGTTCGCCCCTGGTGCGAAAGATGATGCCGCCGTTGTCCTTTATCTTCTGCGATCCGTTGACGTCGTGGATGTAGAGCCCTTTGATGACGATGTGCGAAGCTGTTCCGAAGTTGTCGAGGAAGATGTGCACGCCGCGCCGCACGGCTGGTTTGTCGCCGTGATTGGTGATCTCCAGGCCGCGCAGTTCAATGTGCTGAACGTTGTAAAGACGGACAGCGTCCTCAACCGTGCCTGCTCCATCAATGCGGGGACGTGAGCCCTTGCCGTAGGTGTCGATGACGATGGGCGCGCCAGGCCTGCCGGAACCTTTCGGCGCCAACTGGCCCTGCCAAGTGGAGCCGCGGTGAAACAGAATCTGGTCGCCGGGAGCCAGATCGGAAGCGTTCACCTTTTCCAATGATTTCCAGGGCTGCTTGGCCGACAGTCCTTTGTTCGAATCCACGCCCTTGGCGGAATCCACGTAATACGTGGCGGCGCTCAATGGACAAACCAGCAGCAGTATAAGGATCGAACGCATGATTGTATCTCCGGAAGATAACAGAAGCGCCGGACCGGCGAAACCGGTCCGGCGCATGTGGCGGAATCTAGAAGTCGGCGCGGACGCCGAATTGAATCTGCCGGCGGTCATCTGACACGCCACTGACTTGTCCGAACAGGCTGCTTGCGGGGTCGGTATTGAAGCCTGAGATCCGATGGCGGTTAAACAGGTTCAACACTTCGGCGCGGAACTGAATGCGGAGCCGTTCGGTGGGCGTGAAGTTCTTCTGAAGTGAGGTGTCTTCAGAATAGAGCGGGGTGTTGCGAAGCTGCGAAATCAGCCGTGCCGCATTGCCGCGCATATAGCGGTCCAGCGTGGCCGGGTTGATAACCTTCGAGGTATCGAAGTATGTCTTATTCGGCCGGGCATTGGAGATGTCGGTCATGTCGAAGTTCGAAGCGTCGAAGCTGGAGTTCAGCAAGGAAGCCCCGCTGGGGTTGTTGATGATGGGCCGGTTGGTGGCGAAGTTACTGTTCGGAGTGCCTGTGGCGCCGAAGCCAATGGGCTCTCCGCTCATGTAATTGCCAATGTACTGAACGGTCCATCCACCGACGATGAAATCGAGCGCCTTCGGCAGCTTGGAACCGAACTGCTGTTTCTTGCCGACGGGCATGGCGTAGCTGCCGCCGATTTTGACGATGTGGGTCTGATCGAACTCCAGCACCGACTTGTCGAGGCTGAGGTTGTTGTAGTCCATCGGCCGGCCGTAGTTCTGTCCCCAGCTGTCGCCGAAGGCCGAGCTCACGTTACCGATGTTCTTTGAGAATGAGTAGTTGGAGAGGAATTGCAGCCCATGGGAGAACCGCTTGTTCAATTGCAGCTGGAAGGCCTGGTAGTTGCTGAAGCCGAGAGGCGAATTCCAACTATAGAGATCGCTCCAGGAAATCACTGTGGGGAACGGTGTCAGCGTCTGCCACACGGGGACCGAAGTGCCATCGTTGCCGTAAGGATACCGTGCGCCAAGCGCCTTCGCCGCCGCCGGAATACCCGCATCGTTGGTGACCGTTTGGCCGAGGATGTCGCCCAACTTCAGTGCTCCCGTGGGAATCTGGTTCATTTTCCGTAGCTCGTTGGCCTGAAGCGCGGAGCTCTTGGTTCCGAGGTAACCGAGATCGAGTACGAAGTTTCCACCAAGTTCCTTCTGGATATTGAAGTTCCACTGCTGCGTATAGCCAACGCGGCCTCCGTTGGGATCCCAACTTACGGGGCCCCAGATGCTGGAGGCGGCGGAAGGGTCGAGAGCGGCGGTCTGAATGACGCCGTTGTAGCCGTTGTCCCAATTGAACGCCGAAGTATTTGGCGCCGGTTGATTCACCGAATTGGTAGCAGTGAAGCCGAGGTGGTTACCCCACGGCACACCATCCCACCCATCGGGAAGGCGCGGGCTGTAGAAAACGCCGTAAGCGCCGCGGACAGTCATGTTCTTGAAGATGCCGTGGCTGGGCACGTTATAGGCGAAGCCGACGCGAGGAGCCCACGTGCAGTTGAGGCAGTTGTTGTAGAAGTTCCGTTTGCCGTCACGCCCGGTACCCTGACCGGCAAATTCGATTGCTCCGAGAATGCCGTACTTGGGATCGACGAGCGTGGGGTTGAAGTTGTGCAGGCGATCGTATTTCTCTGTGCCTTGCGGCTGGTAATCCCAGCGCATGCCGACGTTCACTGTAAGGTTCGTGCTGACTTTCCAGTCGTCCTGGAAGAAGGCCGAATACATCGGGAACTGCGAGCCGACGGGCGGCTTGACGGGCACGCTGGCGCTGGTGACGTCTCCCAGCAACATGCTGGCGAAGCCATGACCGGTCTGATTGAAGCCGGGGAGCCCGGTAATGTCGGCACCGAAGTTGAACTGCCCGGGGCCGTTGTTCACGCGCCAGTTCAGGCCATTCCAACGGATGTCGACCCCGAGTTTAAAGGAATGCTTGCCCCGAATCCAGCTCAGATTGTCTACGAATTGATAGGCTGTTCCGGCGCCGACGTCGTTGGCCATATAGCCAAGTGAGGGGAAGCCGACGCGGTCTCCGCTAAGGCCATTGATCTCGGGATAATTGAAGCCGGCGAGACCGTTGATGCCGAGTGCGGAGGCGCCATTCTCCCCGACGTGTTTCGACGTGCTGGGGTTAAGCTGCCGCCCATAACCCGCATTGAAGTGATTCATGACCGTGGGCGAGAGCATGTAGTCGTGGGCCACACGGACGTAGTGGGAGGTGACGTATTGCAGGCGGGCGCGTGACAACGGTCCGCCGTTGGGATCGCTGAAGTCCCACGCGCCACCTTGGTCGACCAGGGTGCGCGGGCGATCTACGAAGACGAACGAACCATTCAAGCGCTGCTTGGAGTTGATTTGAAAGTCGGACTTCGTTGAGAACTGGGTCTGGTTGAAGCCAGCCTGGTTAGACACCGGGAAAAACGAGTTGTTAATGAGCGTGTCGAGCTGCGGTTTGTAGCTCTGCGCGAGAATCCCGGTGAGCTTCTGAGAAACTGACGAGATCCGGCTCTGCGGGATCTTGTTGCCGGGGAACATGTCGCGCACCAGACTGCCACCCACGGTCTGAGAACTGGCGGGGTCGTAGATGGCGCCGCGCACCACGTTCCGTCCTAGAGCGTCTTTGCCCAGAACTTCGTTCGTGAGGTAGTTGCTGAAGTCGCCGCCAAGCCACGCTGCCGTGGGCATGGTCACCGTGGGTGAACCGCCGCCGGCGAAGGCTTCGTTGTACTTCTCATAAGCGGCGTAGAAGAACCATTTGTCTTTGCCGGTCCAGAGCTTGGGTATGCCGACGGGTCCACCGAGGCTAAGCGCCCAATCGTTGCGGCGGTCCAGACGGCGGGAATTCCCATAGAAGTTGCCGGCGAATGTATTGGCGTCGAAGCTTTCGTTGTGCCATTGCAGGTTACCGCTGCCGTGGTATTGGTTGGTGCCCGACTTCATGACGAAGTTGAAGACGCCACCGGCAGTGCGGGTGTATTCGGCACTCATGCCGCTGGTCTGTACTTTGAATTCTTCCACTGCTTCCATCGAAGGGCTGGATTCGCCGAGGTGGCCGGCGATGTAGATGCTGGCGGAGGCGCCGTCGAGGACGACTTCTTTGGCGAACGAAGGCGCGCCGTTGATGTGGGCGGTCCAATTGTTACCGCCAACGCCGGGGCTCAGTTTGTACGCGAAATCTTCGACGTACCGTCCACCGGAGAAGCCGAGGGGCAAGTCGACTACCTGCTTGCCGCTCATCAAAGTGGCCACTTCGGGCGTCTCTGTCTGCAACAGGGGCGCTTCGGAGGTCACCGTCAATGACTCGGAAGTCTGGCCTACTTCCATGCGGGCGTCGACGCGAAGAACGTCGGTGACGCTGAGGGCGACACTTTCGCGAACCGCGGTTTTGAAGCCCTTCATTTCGAAGCTGACGCGGTAGGCGCCGATCGGGAGATTGGGAATGCGGTACTGACCCACCCCGTTGGAGACACTTTCGTATCTCTGATTGGTTTCTATGTGTGTAGCTACAATGACCACTTCGGGCATGGCGGCGCCACTGGCGTCGGTCACTGAACCGACGAAAGATCCGCGGTCCTGCTGGGCCCAAAGCGCACTGGCACACAACAAGACTGTCAAATATTTGAGAATGGTAGAAAACCTCATAAATACCTCTTTTCGCTATCCCGGGTCGCTAGCAGCGTCGCGAGATCGACGCAGGGGAACCTCTTTTTTCAACAGAGATTCACACCTGTTTATATGATTTATATATAATCACATTTACGTCAACAAAGATAGGGGAAATATGCCCAACATTGCTCGTCTGATCATCGTCGCCGGATTCTGTGGCCTCCTTTGGGGCACCGATTACCACGTGAGTGTGTCTGGCAAGGACGCGAACGGGGGCTCGAAGGAAGCGCCGTGGGCGTCCGTAGGCCGGGCAAACCGGCAGGACTTTCGCCCCGGTGACCGGTTACTGTTTCAGGGCGGCCATGTCTTTCGGGGCACTCTGCAATTGGATGGGAAAGACAACGGAATATCCGGGCGCCCTGTGGTGGTGACTTCCTATGGGCAGGGCCGTGCGACGCTCGATGGCGGCGTGGGGCGGGCCATCTCATGCGCCGGATGCCGGTGGGTCGCCTTCCGGAACCTGAAGTTAGTGGGAGCGGGACGCAAGACGGGCAATGCGGATTCAGGCTTGTTGATTGTGGGCGGCAGCGACGTGGAAGTAGATGGCATCGAGGTTTCCGGATTCCGCAAGGCGGGCGTGGAGTTGAACGGCGTTGACCGGGCGCGCATTCTGCGCGTCCACGCTCATGAGAACGGGTTTGCAGGAATCAGCGTCGACGGTGCGGTCTCGCGCGACTTGTACATCGGCTATTCTCTGACCGAGAACAATCCCGGGGACCCTACCGTTCGCGACAATCACAGTGGGAATGGAATTGTTGTGGGGCATGTGCAAGGCGGAACGATCGAACATTCCGAGGCGCGCTACAACGGGTGGGACATGGTGTGGAATGGCAACGGACCGGTGGGAATCTGGGCGTATGAATCGGACCGAGTGACGATTCAGTTCAACATCTCCCATCACAATCGCAGCACGGCGGAGGACGGGGGCGCCTACGATTTCGATGGCGGGATGACAAACTCTGTTCTGCAGTACAACTACTCGCATAGCAATTTCGGGGCGGGTTACCTGATCTGTCAATACGAGGGAGCGGGCGAGTTCGCCAACAATGTTGTGCGTTACAACGTCAGTCAGGACGACGGTTTGCTGGCTCACAACGCGGGTATTTATGTTTGGGTAGGCGGGGCGGGCATGAAGAGTACGGTGGTCTATAACAACACGATCTTCAATACGAAAGGATCTGCCGTGGCGTTTGGCTCCACGCCGCAGTATGCCGCTGAGAGGCCGAAATTCGAGTTTTATAACAACATCTTCGTCAGCCGGATGGCCCAGATCGTTGGCGGCGCGGACAGGGGAAGGTTTGCGGGGAACCTCTACTGGTCGATGGGTGAGCGGGGTTTCCTGGTGGATGGATATAAGGATTTCGGCGCCTGGGCGCGTGCTACGGGGCAAGAGATGGACAAAGGGGAGATGCTGGGCCAGTTTGCCGATCCCCTGCTGCGGAAGGATGGAACGGGCCTACTGACGAATCCGGCGGACTTGGGCAAGCTGCACGAGTATCAGTTGCTGCCCGGGTCGCCGGCGATGAGCCGGGGGATCGATCTGAAGGCGTGGTTTGGGCTGGATCCAGGGAGCAGGGATTTCTTCGGCGCGCCTGTAGGGACGGGCCGGCCTACAGTTGGGGCCGTCGGCCGCTGAACCGGTTGTGAGCGATGTGAGATAATCTTACCGGAGTCTTACCATGGAGACAACTCGACTGTCGACGAAGGGACAGATCGTCCTGCCCAAGCACATACGTGCTTCCCGCGACTGGGGGCCTGGGATGGAATTCAGTGTGGAAGAAACAGTCGACGGAATACTTCTTCGACCCGCCAGCCGGTTTCCAAGAACGAACCTCGAGGACGTTGCTGGTTGTTTGCGAACTCATCTCGAGCCGAGCACTTTGGCGCAAATGAAGGCGGCCATCAAAGCTGAGGTGATCCGCCGTCATGACCGCGGTCGATACTAACGTATTGGTCCGTCTGTTGACAGGCGACGATCCGTCGCAGGAGGCTATCGCCCGTTCCGTCTTTACTGCCGGTCAGATCTGGATCTCGAAGACAGTGTTACTGGAAACCGCATGGGTGCTAAAAAGTCTCTTTGATTTTGACGATGGCGCGATCCAGATTGCCTTGACCGGGCTGCTTGGACTCAGTGGGGTGGAGGTAGAGGACGAAACCGCGGTGTCGGCTGCTCTGGCGCTTACGGTCCAAGGCGTTGACTTCGCGGATGCGATGCATCTGGCCAGCAGACCGCACGGCTGTCATTTCGTCACATTTGACCGGACATTTGCCCGTCGTGCGAAACGGGCTGGCGTCGTGAGTATTGCGGTTTTATCCTAGCAGGGCCATTAGCCGCCGATAGAGTACATGGGACGCGGTGGGGGCACGAATTTAGCTGAATTGATCTCATGCCCCAGCCACTTCTCGCCCACTGTGCGGCGGATGACGGCCGCGATCTCGGCGTCGGGTGCGCCAGAGCGGAGCAGACCCTTGACGTCGGTTTCGTCGATTGCGAAGAGGCAGTAGCGAAGCTTGCCGTCGGCGGTGAGACGGATGCGATTGCAGTTTAGGCAGAAGGGCTCGCTCACGCTGGCGATGAAGCCCACCGTGCCGATTCCGTCGCGGTAGCGGTATTCCGAAGCGGGTGCGCGCGGGTCGCGGTCGGGGATTTCGTCGAGCGGCCCGAATTCACCCTCGATCGTCTCGAGGATGGTCCGCTTGCGCAGGACGCGACTAGGATCCCACAGACCTTGCGCGTCCAGCGGCATGAACTCGATGTAACGGATTTCGTAGCCGTTCTCGCGGCCGAAACGGGCGAGAGGAAGAATGTCCGGTTCGACCAGGTTCTGCACTGCGACAGCGTTGATCTTGATGGGTCCGAACCCTAGATTTCTGGCGTATTCCAGGCCGTCGAGAACACGTGGAAGATCGTCGCGGCGGGTGATCTGGTGAAAGCGCTGGCGGTCTAGGGTGTCCAGGTGGATGTTCAGGCGGCGCAGCCCGGCTTTGTAGAGATCGTCGGCTTGCTCACGGAGCAGAACGGCATTGGTCGTAAGCGCAATGTCGCGAATGCCAGGGACGACCGCGAGCCGTTCAATGAGGTGCGGCAGATCGCGGCGCACAAGGGGCTCGCCGCCGGTGACGCGCAGCTTGGTGACACCGAGGCCCGCCGCCACCCGGACGAAACGCTCAATCTCCTCAAACGACAGGATTTCGCGCCTGTCAACGAATTGCACCCCGGTTTCCGGCATGCAGTAGAAGCAGCGGATGTTGCAACGATCGGTGACGCTGACGCGGAGGTTGTCGTGAATGCGGTGGAAGCTGTCGGTGAGCGGTAGTTCGGCCATCGGGTGCTACTTCACGGCCAGCATCCGGTCAACCGGGACGCGGGCGCGAGCGATCAAATCGGCCGACAGTTCCACACGAGGCGAAAGCGTACGCAGGCTGTCGCGCAGCTTTTCCAAAGAATTGCGCTTCATGTACGGGCACTCGCTGCAATTGCAATTCTCGTTCGGGACGAAGTAGAAGCTCTTTTGCGGGGCCAGTTTGTGGAGCGAGTGCTGGACGCCGCTCTCGGTCATAACGATGAATTCATTGGCCGGTTGAGAGACGCACCAATCGATGATGCCGGACGTGGAACCGATGTAGTCGGCCATGGCGAGCACGTCAGCGGGACATTCGGGGTGGGCGGCGATAAGGGCTTCAGGATGCTCGACGCGGGCCGCGGCCAGGCGGCGTGCGGTAAACGTGGCGTGGACAATGCAGGCGCCCTGCCAGATGCGCATGTTCTCGCGCCCGGTCTGCTTCTTCACCCAATTGCCGAGGTTGATGTCGGGAAGAAAGAGGATGGGCTTGTCGGCTGGGATGGAGTTGACGATGGCTACGGCGTTGCGCGACGTGCAGAGGATGTCACTTTCTGCCTTCACTTCGACGGACGTGTTGATGTAACTAACCACAACGTGATCGGGAAAACGGTTCTTGACGGCGCGAACCTGCTCCACGGGGCAGGATTCGACCAGCGAGCAACTGGCGTCCTTATCGGGGACGATGACGATCTTGTCGGGATTCAGTACTTTAGCGGTCTCAGCCATAAACCAGACACCGCAGAAGGAGATGACGTCGCCCTCGAAATCCTTTGCCTTGCGGGAGAGTTCGAGGCTATCGCCGATGACGTCGGCCAGTTCCTGGATTTCAGTGTCTACGTAATGGTGGGCGAGGAGGATAGCGCGCTTTTCACGCTTTAGTTCGAGGATCTCCTCCGCCAGTGAGAGTGACGTGGCAGGCATGTAGGACCGCTTCAGTCTTCATTGTACCGCAGCGGACACGGACGCCCGGGAAATGGAGTAGGGAAAAGGGAATAGGTAGATTTTGTTTTTAAAGTTTGTCCCGGAAGTGTCGATGGATGGGAGGCAATCAAGAGAGCGTGACGTGATACCTGATGCGAACAGTAAGCGGCGGGTGCTATGGATTCCCCCAGGCGGGATGGCCGGGGGGAATCTCGGTTCTGGCCTGGACGATGAGGCTTGGGAAGTGGAAGTCTGCCGCGACGCGCTGGAGGCGGTAGGGCGGTTGCGAAGCGCGGCCTATCAGGCGTTGGTGGCGTCTGTGCCGCTGTTGGATTGGACGCCGGAGGAACTGCTGGAAGAGGCGCTCCGGGCTAACCGGCAGGTGTCGATCATCATTCACTATCCCGAAGCGGGCATCGCCGATGCGGCGCGCCTGACACGACTCGGGGCAGTGGACGTACTAGGGGCGGAAGCCGGGGCCGCCGAAGTCCGGGCGGCTGTAGCGCGGGCGGTTGAGGCAACAGCGGGAGGTTTTCCCCGCGAACCGTGGCGGAACCTGCTGGTGGGTGAGAGTCAGGGAATCCAGAATGTGTGCGAAGTGATCCGGCTGGTAGGGTCGCGGCGGTGTACGGTACTGGTGACGGGTGAGACGGGGACAGGTAAGGAATTAGTGGCGCGGGCGCTCCACATGTCGGGCGTGCGCGCGCCTTATCCCATGGTTGCGGTGAACTGCGGCGCGATTCCCGAGGATCTATTGGAAGCCGAACTGTTTGGCCATGTTAAGGGGGCCTTCACGGGCGCCATTCAGAACCGCGTGGGCCGGTTTGAACAAGCCAATCGGGGCACACTGTTCCTCGATGAAGTCGGTGATATGCCGATGGAAACACAAGGTAAATTGCTGCGCGTGCTCCAGGAACGCGAATTCCAAAGGCTCGGAAGTTCGGACACAGTGAAGGTGGATGTGCGTGTGGTGGCGGCCACGAACGTAGATCTGCTGGAGCGCGTTGAGGATGGGCGGTTTAGGGAAGATCTCTATTACCGATTGAACGTGGTTCCTGTTTTGATGCCTCCGATGCGGGAACGACCGAGGGATATTCCGCTCCTGGTACACCATTTCCTCGACAAGATCTGCAAGCAGGAGGAGATTCCGTTGCGACGGATTGCCCCGGAGGCGCTAGACCGGCTTTGCCTCTATCGGTGGCCTGGGAACGTGCGCCAACTAGAGAACGCCATAGAAATGGCGATTGCGCTTTCTGACCAGAGGCTGACGCTCTTTTCGGGTGATTTCCCACTACCGGCGGTGACCCGTGCGAGGCCTGATGTAGCACCTTCGGAAGCGCGAGTCTCGCTGCCGGAAGGCGGGCTGGACTACGAGCAGACGGTGAGTGGATTTGAACGGCACATTCTGGAGCAGGCGCTGCGCCGGACGCGAGGCAACAAGAAGGCGGCGGCGGATATGCTGCGGCTGAAGCGAACTACGCTTTCGGCGAAACTGCGGAGCCTGGCGATGTGGCCGGAAGAGAGAATGTCGGCTAGCGCTGCAGTGGGTCTTCCATTTCCGGCGGCGTGGCGTGGATGAGATGCCCTAATTCGGGCTCAACCTGCAACATCCGCTCGCGCATTTGCCAAGCGATGCGGCGGTAGCTGAAGTGGCCCTTGACGCCGCTGCGGAGGCGCGAAATGTACTCGGCCTCGGCGAAATCCATTTTGAAAAGGAAACGGGAGCGCGCGGCAAACGGCAAAAGGTAATGCGCGCCGGGTGAAGGTAGCTCGCGCGACGCCTGGAATGCCTGTTCCATCGCGGCGCTGTACTGCGGCAGCACACCAGCATCGACTACGGCCTCCGGTGTTTCGTAACCGTGCTGCGCCGTGTAGTCCTGGCGATATTGCTGGCAGCGGCGGTGGCGGTGCAGGTCGCGGTAGGCGCCGATGTCTATCAGCATGTCGTAGGCGTAGAGATTCCCACGGAAGCCGCGAATCAAATCCTCGCGACGAGACCGGGATTGCAGGGCAGTCTCAATGACTTCGGCGCGGAGTGAGGTGCTCCAGCCACGCGCCAGTTCGTACAGTTCGCGGAAGGGCCGATCGGTGACCGGGTAGAGTAGCGTGGCGACGATGTCGGCTGGGGTATCTACCGGCTTGACGAGATCCACTCCAGGCACTCCGGCCACCCCACTCGGAGGGAGATTCTGCTGCGCCCACTGGCGTAGATCCGCCTGCGACTGCCGGAGATGCTCATCGGGTTCAACGTATTTGGCTAGTGTGGGGGCGACGGGTTCCGTGGTGTGTTCGTCCCACACGCAAGCCGGCGTGGCAGCACAAGCGGCTGCGGCTTCGACGCCCAGGCTGCGAAGTTCCTCATATTCCGAAGTCTTTAGGCGGCGGATCTGGCGTTCGAGGGTACGGATGCTGGTGACTTGGCCAACTCCAGTGGGTACGCCAAAGAAGAGGAGATAGCGCGCGACGTCGAAAGCACGCGCGGTGAGATTGCGCTCGTAGGCGTCGACCTTCATTGTTTCGGGACGGGGAAGACGGCCGCGCAGGTGTTCCAGGACCTGGCCGTGAATTTCTTTGTAAGCGGCAAGGAGTCTAGCGCCGGCTGCGTGGTAGGTGGCGGATTGCTCGACGGTGAACTCGGGCGGGACAATGAACCCGGAGGTCCCGAAGTCCTGGTAGCGGGAGGAGCGGGCCTGGCCATCCCACAGCTGTTCATCCTCAATCTCAGTGGCGGCCAGTTCGCTCACGCCCTCGAAACACAGGACCACATGGCCGAGGTCGGCGATGGAGGCGTGTCCGTACTGGAAGTAGAAGCTTTCCAGGAATTTGCGTGAATCGTGGGTACGGACCCAGTCGATGGAAGCGCGAATAGAGTCCGGTGAGCGGCTATAGCGCGCCAGGGCATAGGCGCACTTTTCGGGTGGCATCGGGGCCACGGTGAGGACGCGGCTAGGTTTGGGTTCGGGCAAACCGCTATCATATCGGTTCATGCGCATTAAACTCAAAAAACTGGCGGCGGAGGCGGAACTGCCGCAGTACGCACACGGGCCGGACGAAGACGCGGGAATGGATCTGAAGGCGTTAGAGGATAGGTTGCTGGCGCCCGGCGTACCGCAGGCGGTCCCCACCGGGCTCTCCATTGAGTTGCCGCCGGGTTATGAGGCGCAGATTCGCCCTCGCAGCGGCCTGGCGTTGAAGCACGCGATTACCGTTCCAAACGCGCCGGCGACGATTGATCCCGGGTACCGGGGTGAGATCCGGGTGATCCTTCTGAACCTGGGGCGCGAGGATTACGCGATCCATAAAGGCGACCGCATTGCCCAGATGGTGATCGCGAAGTACGAAGCAATTGAATGGGCGGAAGGCGAGTTGGGAGACAGCGTGAGAGGAGCGGGCGGGTTTGGATCGTCCGGGCGTTAGTCGTTTTTCATCGAACTGACTTCGGCTGCAAGACGGCTGGCGAGAGGGGTGGTCTGGCCCGCGTATTTGTTTTTTGGCTTGAGGTAGTAGGGAACCGACACTGGCGAGGAAAGTTGCTCAAAGGTGAATGAGCAGATACGCATACCGGGATAGAGGGCGACGGGCATGCGGCCGAGGTTGCTCAGTTCGAGGGTCGCTTTGCCGCGCCAGCCGGGATCGAACAGGCCTGCTGTTCCGTGAACAATGATGCCGATGCGGCCCAGGCTGGAGCGTCCTTCGAGACGGCCCAGGACCTCGGCGTCCAGTTCCAGAGACTCCTCGGTGATGGCAAGGACGAATTCACGCGGCTGTAGGATGAACGGCTCGCCGGTCGCGACCTCAACAGTCGTCATCAGGTCCTGAATTTGCACCTTCTCACGCAGATCAATGAACGC
>JBDTMC010000219.1:0-12400 GCA_039934475.1 Bryobacteraceae bacterium
AGGAACAAGCTCTACACGGGTACCGACGTCGCTGATCCCTACCTGATTGGCGGCGTCGGCGGGAGCCTGGGACAAATGTTCCGGCGAAATTTTCCCAATTACACATTTTCGGTGAGCTTACAGATTCCTCTTCTCAACCGGACCGCCCAGGCCGACTATGCCCGTGACATGCTGACGTTGCGGCAGCAGGAACTCCGCTCACAAAGCCAGGTGAATGACATTCGCGTATCTGTTCAGCAGGGACTCATCGGGTTGACGCAAGCCCGCGCCGGCTTTCAGTTCGCTCTGAAAACCAGAGTGCTACAGGAACAGACCCTTGACGCGGAGCAGAAGAAGTACGCATTGGGCGCGTCCACGGCCTTTCAGGTGATTCAAACGCAGCGCGATCTGGCCGCGGCGCAAGGGGCGGAGGTGGCAGCCATGGCCTCCTACAACCGGGCGCGAAACCAGCTCGATTTCGCTACCGGCGATATTCTCCAGAAATACAGCATTGAGCTGGAAGAGGCAAAGAAAGCGCAGGTCTCGAGGCCTCCCAGCATCTTGCCCGTGCTCGATTCCGACAAAAAGTAAACGACGGATGGGGTTAAATATCTTTGGCGCGTTAATTGCTTAAAGAGATTGCGTTATGAAACAAAGAAAGGCTCACGAGATAAAGGTTGTTCCTCTCTGCGACCCCACTTCTGTTTCCGCACGAAGCAATATCCGCCTTTGACCCACAACTACTTACCCACCCAACCAGTCTCTTGAGCCTTAAACTTTGCATAGAACTTTTGAGCCAGGGTTTACCCCCTGGCTCTTTCTTCGTCTTACCGGCAAATTCTTCCCATTAGGCAAAAAATGCTCACCGTGACGAAATTCCGTCACGGGATGGCGGCCCACCGGCGAGTTTCGTTCCACCAAAATCTGAAACATACTATATAATCCGAATATCTGCGAAACGCAGTCTCGGAAGCATGAGTATGATGACGAGCCGTGAGCGGGTATTGGGCGCCTTGGGCCGGCAGCAGCCGGATCGTGTACCTATCGATTTTGGGGCCACCCCGGTCACCGGCATTCATGTGAGTTGTGTCGATGCCCTGCGCCGGCGCTTCGGGATCTGGACCGGCCCGGTGAAAGTGCATGAGCCCTACCAGATGCTCGGCCACGTCGAGCCAGACCTTCAGGACGTCTTGGGCCTCGACGTTGCCGGTGTGGCGCCGCGAAAGACAATGTTCGGGTTTGCCAACTGCGACTGGAAAGAATGGCGAATGCCCGACGGCCTCGAGGTCCTGGTGCCCGCCGGGTTCGTCACGTCCACTGACGACCAAGGCGCGATCCTGATTTATCCCGAGGGCGACTCGACAGCGCCGGCGAGCGGCCGGATGCCCTCCGATGGCTACTTCTTCGACGCCATCGTGCGGCAGCACCCGATTGTCGATAGCGCGCTGGATCCCGAGGACAACCTCGAGGAATTCGGAGCGGTGACCGCAGAGGATATCCAATACATTCTGGGGGCAGTGGGTGACGCCCGCTCAACCGGCAGGGCGGTGATCGCAAATTTCGGCGGGACGGCGTTTGGAGACATTGCCCTCGTTCCGGCGCCGTTCCTGAAATATCCGAAAGGAATTCGCGATGTCGCCGAGTGGTATATGTCCACCACTTCGCGCCGCGACTACATCCACCGTGTATTCAGCCGGCAGGCGGAAATCGCGCTGGAGAACCTGGCATTGATTCATGCCGCCATCGGCAACTCCATTGAGGCCGTGTTCGTCTGCGGCACTGACTTCGGAACGCAGACGTCCAGCTTCTGCTCCGTCAACACCTTCCGCAACCTCTATTTTCCCTACTACAAACGGGTGAACGACTGGATTCACGCCCATACGTCCTGGCAGTGCTTCAAGCACTCCTGCGGCAGCGTCGAGAAGTTCATCCCTTCGTTTTTGGAAGCGGGGTTCGATATCCTCAACCCGGTGCAATGTTCGGCTACCGGCATGGCAGCAGACGAGTTGAAGGCGAAATACGGCGATCGCCTAACGTTCTGGGGCGGCGGTGTGGATACACAGCAGGTGCTGCCGTTTGGCACGCCGGAAGAAGTTCGGGCGCAAGTACTCGAGCGCTGCCGTACGTTCGGTCCGGGCGGCGGTTTTGTGTTTAATAGCATTCACAACGTACAGGCGCGAACGCCGGTGGCAAACATTTTGGCGATGTTGAACGCAGTGCGGGAATACAACGGACAACCCAACCTATCCTGAAGGGAATCTAAATGGCCGATCTCTACGATGCAATCTTGAACGGCGATGCAAAAGCGGCACGGGCAGCCGCGGAAGAGGCCCTGGCCGCGGGCGCCGATCCGCAGGAACTGCTGCAGCAGAAGATGGTTCCGGCAATGGATGAAGTGGGACGGCGCTTCGAATGCGAAGACTACTTTGTGCCGGAACTGCTGCTGGCTGCTCGAGCGATGAAATCGGCGCTGGAGCCCATCCGTCCGCTGATGGCCCGGCGCGGCGACGAACCCGCCGGCCGGGTTGTCATCGGAACAGTGAAAGGCGATTTGCACGACATCGGCAAAAACATTGTCGCGTCCATGCTGGAAGGCGGCGGCTTCGAAGTAACGGACCTCGGATCGGATGTCACGCCGGAAAAGTTCGTCGCCGCGATCCAGGACAAGAATGCCGACCTGGTATGCCTCTCGGCTCTTCTTACCGTGACCATGCCGTCGATGAAGACGATCATCGACACTTTGAAAACGGCCGGTGTTCGTGATCGCGTGAAGGTGCTGGTGGGCGGGGCTCCCGTGACGCAAAAGTTCGCCGAACAGATTGGCGCCGACGGCTATGGCGAAAGCGCCGTGAGCGCCGTGGCGCTGGCGCGGCGCATGATGATTCCGGCTTGAACCACGGTAGAATCGGGCTGTTATGAAACGAACAATCTTGTTGGCGGCAGTGGCTTGCCTCTTCGCGGCGGTCGCCCAACCGGCGATCAAATGGGTTCCTGAAAAGCAGTTGTGGTTGCTCGAAACGGACCACACTACCTATGCGTTTGGGTACAACGAACGCAAACAGTTGCAGCACGTCTATTGGGGCGGGCGTGTCTCCCGGACGGACGATTTTGCGGCCGTGAAAGCGCCGCGCGACTACGCGTTTGAGACGTCCGAAGGCATGACTCCGGATGAGTATTCCGGTTGGGGCGGCATGCGCTATGACGAGCCGGCCTTGAAGGCGACTTTTGCCGATGGCATGCGTGATCTGGCGTTGCGCTACGTCTCGCACCAGATCACCGGCGACACCTTGTCGGTGCGTTTGAAAGATATCGACCGCGATCTGTTTGTGACCCTCCTGTACACGGTGCACGAGAAGTCGGACCTGGTGGAGCGGCATTCCAAGATCGAGAACCGTACCAAGGGTAAGGTGTTGTTGGAGAGCGCCCAATCGGCCACATGGCCGCTGCCGAACCGCGGACAGTACCGTTTAAGCTACCTCGCCGGGCGCTGGGCGGGCGAGACGCAATTGATCCGCGAGCCCGTGACGCCAGGTGTGCGCGTGCTCGATAGCCGCCGCGGCAATACCAGCCACCAGTTGAATCCGTGGTTCGCCCTCGATGCGGGAGCGGACGAGAACAGCGGCGCTGTGTGGTTTGGCGCACTGGCCTGGAGCGGCAATTGGAAGATCGCGGTTGAGTTGACTTCCAATGGCTTCACCCGGGTCACCGGCGGCTTCAACGACTTCGACTTTGGCTACAACCTCGCGCCGGGCGATTCCCTGGAGACCCCGGCGTTCTATGGTGGTTACTCTTCCCACGGCTTCGGCGAGGCGTCGCGCATCATGCACCGGTTTGAGAGAACTCAGTTGCTGCCAGACCGTGCGGATCCGAAGCCGCGCCCAGTTCTCTACAACAGTTGGGAAGCGACCGAGTTTGCGGTGGATGAACCGGGCCAAACGGTTCTCGCCGATAAAGCCGCCAAACTGGGCGCGGAGATGTTTGTCATGGACGACGGCTGGTTTGGCGCGCGCAACGACGATCACGCCGGGCTGGGCGATTGGACCGTGAATCCCAAGAAGTTCCCCAATGGGTTGAAAGCGCTGATTGACCACGTCAACGGGCTCGGCATGCGGTTCGGCCTGTGGGTGGAACCGGAGATGATCAACGCCGATAGCAACCTCTACCGGGCGCATTCGGATTGGGTGGTTAGCTTCGATGGACGGCGGCGCACCGAAGGCCGTAATCAGATGATCCTGAACATCGCCCGCAACGACGTGCGCGATTACGTCTACGGCGTGCTCGACAAGATGCTCAAGGACAATCCCAACATCTCGTTCCTGAAATGGGATATGAATCGTCACTTCTCCGAACCAGGCTGGGCGAATGTCCCGGTGGAGGATCAGAAGAAGATCTGGGTAGCCTATGTGCGCAACGTCTACTGGATCTTCGACCGGCTGCGCGCCGAACATTCAAAGGTGGAGATTGAGAGCTGCTCCGGAGGCGGCGGGCGCATCGATCTGGGTATCCTTAACAACCGCGTTCATCAGGTCTGGACCAGCGACAACACCGAAGCGTTCGACCGTCTGAAGATCCAGGAAGGCTTCAGCATGGCCTACGCGCCGAAGGTGATGATGGCCTGGGTGACCGACGTGCCGAATATGAACGGGCGCGTTACTCCGCTGCGCTACCGGTTCCAGGTTTCGATGATGGGATCGGTGGGTGTCGGCGGAAATCTGAACCACTGGTCGGCTGACGACATGAAGTTGGGTGCGGAGATGGTGGCGCTGTATAAAGACATCCGCCTCACTGTGCAGCACGGGAACCTATACCGGCTGTTGTCGCCGCGTGAGGGCGAAGTGACGTCGAACTTCTACGTGGGGGCCGACGGCAAACAATCCGTGTTGTTTGCTTTCCTCGACCACCAGCAGTTCAACCGTGGGGCCGCGGTGATTCCCGTGCGCGGTTTGCAAGCCGATGGTTTGTACAAGGTACGCACCATCGACAACAAATTCCTCAACAAGCAGGACACGTTGAGCGGCGCGTATCTGATGAACAACGGTGTGCAACTAGATCTCAAGGGTGACTACGACAGTACTGTGGTGGTGTTCGAAAAGGTGAACTAAGTGGGCTTGGCGGAATGGTTGGCGCGTGGGCCTTTAGTGGCCGATGGCGCTTGGGGCACTGAGCTTCAGGCGCGCGGGCTGGACCCGGGGGATTGTCCGGATGTGTGGAACCTGAAGCATCCGGACCGGGTGCTGGCCGTAGCCGCGGCGTATGTGGACGCGGGCAGCCAGGTGATCCTCACCAACACATTCCGCTCCAATGCGGTGACGCTGGCGGGCCACGGCTTGGCGGATCAGACAGTGGCCATTAACCGTGCCGGAGCCCTGCTGTCGTTGGAAGCGGCGCGCGGGCGGGCTCTTGTCTTCGCTTCCATCGGGCCAAGCGGCAAGATGCTGCTGACAGGCGAAACCACCGAAGAGCAATTGTTCAGCGCGTTCCAGGAACAAGCAGGGGCGCTGGCGTCGGCTGGCGTGGATGCCCTATTAGTCGAAACAATGAGCGATATCGAGGAGGCTCGTATTGCGCTGCGTGCGGCGCGTACAACCGGTTTGCCGGTGATTGTCTCCTTCGCCTTCGACACAGGCAGGAATAAGGACCGCACGATGATGGGGTCGACGCCGGAGCAAGTTGCTCTTACGATGGTTGAGGCTGGCGCCGATGGCGTGGGCGCGAACTGCGGCGTGGGGATAAGCGCAGCGATGGCGTTGTGCACGCGGCTAAGGGCCGCCTGCGATCTGCCGATTTGGGTGAAGCCTAACGCCGGACTGCCTGAGATGGTAGAGGGCGTGGTGACTTACCGCACAGGCGCGGAGGAGTTCGCCGCTCGCGCTCCGGAGTTGATCGCCGCCGGCGCCTCGTTTGTGGGAGGCTGCTGCGGGTCAGACCCCAGTTTCATTCGCGCCGTGGCTGCGGGGTTGGCGTCGTGAGGTTCAAACTCATCGGCTGCGAAGTGCTTTTGCGTGAACTCTGCCATTTGGTGGCGAGTTCGCCACACCAGGTAGACGTTGAGTTCCTGCCCAAGGGCCTGCATGACCTGGGCGGTGTGCCGATGAGCCGCCGCATTCAGGAAGTGATTGACCGCACTGATCCGAAGGTGCATGAGGCGGTTCTGCTGGGTTATGCGCTTTGTGGCAACGGCGTTGTCGGACTGGAAGCGCGCACTGTGCCCCTCGTGCTTCCGCGCGCCCATGACTGCATTGCGTTGCTGATGGGCAGCCGGCAAAAATACCAGCAGTACTTCGATGCGAATCCAGGAGTCTATTTCCGCTCACCAGGATGGCTGGAGCGTGGCGAGAACTTGGAGCAGTTGACGATGGAGCAGTCGCGGCGCAAGAGTGGCGCCGGGCACAACCTGGATGACCTGATTGCCAAATACGGCGAGGACAACGGCCATTACCTCTGGGAGCAGTTCACATCGTACGAACACACGTACAGACAGATCACTTATATCACGACCGGCGTGGAACGGGACAAGCACTTTGAGGAGAAGTCCGCCCGGGAGGCCAGTGAGCGCGGGTGGGCCTTTGAACAGGTCCAGGGAGACCTCGGGCTGCTCGACCGGTTTCTGTGCGGCGAGTGGAACAACGAAGACTTTCTCAAAGTGCCTGTGGGGTACCGCACGGTAGTGTGTTACGACGAGAGCATTCTGGGCATCGAGGAGATTCTTCAATGACCGGACGGGAACGAATTCTGGCTATGACCGCGGGCGGCAAGACCGATCATCTGGCCCTCATGCCTATTACGATGATGTTCGCGGTGCGCCATTCAGGCGTCTTGTATGGGCAGTATGCGCGCGATTATCGAGTGCTGGTGGAATGCCAGCTTCGCGTGGCTGAGACCTTCGGATTCGATTATGTCTCCGCGATTTCGGACCCGGCGCGTGAGGCAAGCGACTTGGGCGCCGGCATTGAATGGTTTGAAGACCAGCCTCCGGCGATTCGCGAATCGGAAGCGTTGTTAGGCGACAAATCCGCGCTGGCGCGCCTGTCGCAGCCCGATCCGCTGGCGGGTCCCCGTATGTCTGACCGCGTGGCGGCAGTGCGGGCGCTGCGCGAGGGCGCGGGGCGGGATCACGTTGTCGAGGGATGGGTGGAAGGGCCGTGCGCGATGGCGGCCGACCTCCGCGGCATGAACACACTGATGCTGGATTTCAACGACGATCCGGCGTTTGTGCGCGACCTGTTCGAGTTCACTGTGGAGATGGAACTGCGCTTCGCGCGGGCGCAAGTGGAGGCCGGCGCAGACCTGATTGGTGTGGGCGACGCAGCCGCTTCGCTGGTGGGACCGCGCCTCTATCGGGAGTTCGTCTTTCCCTATGAATGCCGGCTTATCACCGGGTTGCGTGAAATGGGCGCGCTGGTACGGCTGCACATCTGTGGCAACACGCGCCGCATCCTCGCCGACATGGGACGAACTGGGTCTCACATTGTGGATCTTGACTATCCGTCTCCGCTGGCGGAAGCGCGCGCCGCGATGGGACCGTCGCAAGTTTTGCTCGGCAACATCGACCCGGTGCGGGCTCTCCGCAACGTGACGCCGGAAGCGGTAGAAGCGTCACTGGAGAGCTGCTACGCCGATGCCGGGCCGAATTGGATTGTCGGCGCGGGCTGTGAGATCCCGGTGGGCACCCCCGATGAGAACGTCCACCTGATGGGACGCTTCGCGCGGAGTCACGGCTGATGCGTGTGGTCCGCCTGGCGCCGCCTTCGCTGACGCCCCTTTCCCAACTCTTGACACCATACGGCGTGGAGTTTCCCTGCGGCGGCGCCGGTGTGTGCCGCGGGTGCCGGGTGCGGGTGGTAGAGGGCATGTTGGCGGTGACGCCGCAAATGGAACAATGCCTGACGCGGGAGGAACTGGCGGAGGGCTGGAGGCTGGCCTGTTGCGCGGAAACTGCGGAGCCGGTGGTGCTGGAAGTGGCACAGTGGGAAGCGTCGATTCTGGCCGACGAGACACCATTCCCGTTCACGCCGCGCGAGGGCCGCGGGATCGCCGTTGACATCGGTACGACTACCCTGGCGGCGCAACTTGTGGATTTATCTACGGGCGAGGTGCTTGGAGTAGAGACGGCTTTAAATCCGCAAGCGCTCCACGGATCCGATCTCATGAGCCGGGTAGAGTTCGCGATGGGCGATGGACGGCTGACCCGCATGATCCGCGAAGCGGTGGGCGGTATGGTGAATAACCTTGGCGGCGCCGATGTGGTGACGCTGGTGGGCAACAGCGTAATGCAGCATCTGTTCTGCGGCCGCGACGTGACGCCGTTCGCCAGCGCACCCTTCGAAGCTCCGGACCTGGGCGAGGCAGTGTTTCAGCCGAACGAATTAGGATGGAGCGGCGAGACACGCTTTTTGGAAAGCATCGGCGGTTTCGTGGGCAGCGATATCCTCGCCGGGATTCACGCCTGCGGGATGCCTTTGCACCGGGAATTGACGGCGCTCATTGACCTCGGGACTAACGGCGAGATCGTGGTCGGCAATAAGGATCGGATGTTGTGCGCGTCAACGGCGGCTGGCCCGGCGTTTGAGGCGGGACGCATTCGCATGGGAATGCGGGCCACGGCCGGAGCCATCGCGCATGTCCACACCCGTGATGGACGCCTGCAATGCAGTGTAATCGGCGACGAAGAGCCGCACGGTGTTTGCGGAAGTGGTTTGATTGAGAGCGTCGCGGCGGCCCTGGATTTGGGATTGATGCAGCCAAGTGGGCGGCTGGCCGGTGGCGCGAAGACGCTGCCTTTGATGGGCGACGTCGCCCTTTCTCAAAGTGACATCCGGGAACTGCAACTGGCGAAGGCGGCGATCGCGGCGGGCCTGAGAATCCTGCTCCATCAGCTTGGCGCCGAGTTCGAGGACGTCACCCGGTTATATCTGGCCGGCGCGTTCGGAAACTATGTGGACATCGGGGCGGCGCGCCGGATTGGCCTCATCGAAGTGGACCCAGCCCGTGTGCAGGCGTCCGGGAACACAGCACTCCGGGGAGCAAAGATGTCGCTGTTTGAGAGGCTGCCCCCGATTGCCATTACTCACGTGCCGCTAGCCTCCGATCCGCGATTCGAAGACCTGTTTATGGATTGCTTGGCGTTCCCCGAATCTCCACTTCTTGCCCACTGACATGGTGCAGGCGCAGTACACAATCGCCGCCTTCCAACTGTTGAACGGTGTAGGTCTCCGCCGGCGCGAGTAGGCTGCCGCCGGCGATGACTTGCACAGGCTTCCACGCCAGCCGGATCACTTCAGTCGAGTCCGCATCAAACGTTCGATAGCGCAGAGACTTGTCACCGTACTCGACCCGTTGGATGACTGAAGACGAACGGAGGATGTGGCTCTGTCCGCGAGGCGCGAATTCGGGTAACGATCCCATCGCCCACTGGAAATGCCGCAGGTAGTCGGCATAGCCGTCGCTAAACCAGAACTGCCCGCCGAAACCTTCGCCGCAACAGGAGACGCGTCCATCGGAGAGCGCAAAATAGGTGGCATAGTTTAGCGAGCGAATGGCGTCCTCACGCGCTTGATAGTCGCCGGTCTTTTCGTAGTACAGCGCATTGACGGCGGCCCAACGCGACGTGTGGCTGCCGACACCGGCGCGCGAGCAACAACCTTGGCCATCGGGTGTCCCCTGTTCGTCGATGCCCCAGGCGCCGAAATACGGACCGCGGCCAAACCGCGTGCGAACCCAGTCCAGCAGACGGCCGGTCATCATAGTCCAGCGCGTCCACTTCGGTGTCAGCGATTCGGGTTGAGCGCTGCTCAACACGTACCACGCCAACATCGTGGGCAACATCTGATTCACGTTTTCGGTATCGCGGGAAACGTCCTCGAAGTAACCGGTCCACTTGTTCCACGCCGGACTTTCGCGATTCAGTGGATGATCCATCAGCCACTTCACCGCAGTCTGGCGCGCTTTCTGAAAGGCTTCGGTGTTCCCCTGCTTCAGGCGAATCATCTCGTCAAACAGCCGCAGCGGACCGACGATATTGCCGCCTAACTCCTCACGGGCCAAAGTGACACCAGTACGCGCATCGACGCGAAAGGGCCAGGGCGAGTGCGTGGCGTCACCCGCACGCACATGCTTTGCGAGGGCGTTCGCGCAACGCTCGGCGGCTTCGAGGTACTTCTTCTCGCCAGTGAGTTTGTAGAAGAGCGCATAGCCCGTCCCCAGCTCACCCACTTTGTCGGTCTCGAGGCCGCCGTAGAATTCCTGCGGCATGTCCTGGATACACGTGCCGTAGTCAGCCGTCTTGCCGCAGCTTGTAGCAAAGGGAACACCGCCCCAACTCCAATCGGCCGGCGTTGTCCCATGCGAGAGCTGGTGATCGAGCATCTCACGGACAACCCGTATGGCTTCGCGATCGCCGCTGTAGGGATACCAACCAACCAACCCATCGACCAATCCCGCATACACCATCGCCGGATTGTGCTGCCAGTATGTACCTTGCAGTGTATCCCCGTCGAAAACGGAGTTAATCAGGTAAACCTTCAGGCCCGTGTTGTAGCGGGTATCAACCGGGGCTTTGTGCTCCAGAAAGTCCCAGCCCAGGTGTAGAACCTTGTCCCAGCCCAGGTTCTGTTCCGGCTGATACCAAGCCAGCAACTTCCCTTGCGCATCCAGCTTAGGGGGGTGCCAGGGCAGTTGGGCATTCACCGACGGGTCTGCGGCGATGCCCTGTGTCCAGGCAACCCCCAACAGCCAGAAGAGTTGGATGGCGCCTTTGCAATCGATCATGCGCCCGGGTCTTAGAAGTCCAGGCGCATTCCCAATTGCACGGTGCGCGGACCGACATTGTAGGTGCCGGTCACCTTGCCAAAACTCCCGTTCCCAACCGTGGTGTTCGCCCGGCCGTACTGCGGGGTGTTGGTGAAGTTGATGGCCTCCGTGCGGAACTGCAGCCGGTAGCGCTCCATGAATCGCCATTCCTTGCTCACCAGGAAGTCGGTGTTGTCCAAAGCACCTGTCCTGATATTGCCGGGATAACGCGGCGAGGAGCCGATGGTGTAGGCTGCGGGTTTAGTAGCCGCCGCGGTGTTGAACCACTGGTCGATAGAAGTTCCTCCGGAGACCGTGCCGAGATCGTTCAACGAAGTTATAGTCGGGCGCTGAACCACAAACCCGTAGACGCCGTTGCTGTTCGGCGCGGTGAACTGGAGCGGCAGACCGTCGGCCAGGCGCACCACCGAACTGAGACGCCAACCACCCACCACCGCATCCACGGCCTTGCTCATCGTGGCGCCGAACTTCTTACCGCGGCCCACCGGGAGTTCCCATAGAATGGCGGCGCGGAAGTCTTGCGGCACGTCGTGACCGCTGATGGATCGCTCCGCGGCGAGGTTATTGATATCGCGGGTGTAGTTCTTGATTTCCCAAACCTGGGTTTCTGAAACGTTATCGATCGCCTTCGACCATTGGTAGGTCAGGAGGACATTCAGTCCCGCTTTGAAACGTTGATCGTATTTCAGGGTCAGGGCGTTGAAGCTGGAACTGGACCCCGGGGTGTCCGGAGACAGCAGAACGTTTGTGTACTGCGGATAGGGAAGCAGCAGTCTCCACTGGGGAACCTTGGCCCCTGAGAGGACGCTGTTCGGATCCGTGATCACCCCGTAAAACGGATTCGTCACCTGAGCGTTCAGCGCGGAACCCATGGAGAGGTACTTCGCATCCAGCTGGTTGATGTTCATGTTGGCGGCTCCCAGCAGCAGCTTGCGGCCCTGCACACCGGTATAGCCGACTTCAACCACAGCGTTCGGCTTGATCTGGTACTGGAAATCCGCGCTGTAGGTCTGCACGTAGCCGGTGGGGTGAAGCAGAGAAGCAGCGTTCACCGATTGTCCAACTTCCGTGAGCAGTCCGGCTGACCCGCCAGCGGGCTGGTTCAGACCGTTCGGGAAAGGGTTCGCCAGCAGATTGGCCGGCACCAGGCCATTGCCGCCCTGCGTGGATATCCAATTCGTATTCGTGGAGAACCCATCGGTGTTGCCGTTGGCCACCGCCACTGTCGGCTGAAAGAAGATTCCGTATCCGGCGCGGAACACCAGCTTCTCCGTGACGCGGTAGGCAAGGCTTAACCGCGGTGCGAAGTTCTTGTGGTCGGGATTCCACATCTGGTTGTTGTTGTAGACAAGCCCACCCTTCAAGGGAAGGCCGGTTGCCTGAGCCAGCGGGTTGGCAGTATTGAAATCGAAGTACGTCAGCCGGTTATAGCGCTCCGTACGGGGCGCCTGATACTCGTAGCGCAATCCGTAGGTGAGGGTTAGCTTGCGGGTGGCGCGCCAGCTATCGTTGACGTAGAAAGCCCAGGAACGCTGGCTGAGGGCCAACTGCGCGTTGTAGGGCGAAGAGCCGCCGGAGCCCGTGCCCAGGAGCAGCGAGGCGATGTCGTTGC
>JBDTMC010000220.1:0-12380 GCA_039934475.1 Bryobacteraceae bacterium
TCAGCCTGAAGCAGGGTAGCACTTCGGTTGTGGGTGTGGTGAGCTATGCCGGTGTAACCGCGACGTTCAAGGCGGCAAGCAATCTGACGCCCAACCTCCCGTTCACCGCAACAATCAGTACAGGCGCAAAAGATCTCGCGGGCAACGCCCTGGTGAACACCTATACGTGGACTTTCACGACCGGTGCGTCCTCCGATACAGCGCCCCCCACCGTAAGTTCCACGATTCCCTCCAACGGCGCCACAAAAGTCCCGCTCGGCAACGCTCTGTCGGCCACCTTCAGCGAGGCGATGAACCCGTTAACACTGACTAACACCACGTTCACCTTGAAGCAGGGCAGCACGCCCATTGCGGGTGTCGTCAGTTACGCTGGCATCACGGCGACGTTTAAACCGTCAGTCAACTTGACGCCGAGTGTTTTGTACACGGCCACAATTTCCTCAGTCGCCGAGGATCTGGCGGGCAACGCCCTGGTCAGCAACTATACTTGGAACTTCACGTCGGGCGCGCTGGCCGATACCACACCGCCCACGGTAACTTCCACGATTCCCACTAACCACCTCGCCAACGTGCCCGTCGGCAGTTCACTGGCTGCGACATTCAGTAAGGCGATGGATCCTCTCACAATTACCACCGTAACGTTCAGCCTGATGCAGGGAACCACGCCGGTGGCCGGAGTGGTGAGCTATGCCGGCGTCAGCGCCACATTCCGGCCGTTAAACGCCTTAGTGGCCAACACATCCTTCACCGCCACAATCAGCACCGGCGCCAGGGATCTGGCTGGCAATGCCCTCGCCACCAACTACGTTTGGACCTTCTCCACCGGTGGAGGCGCCGATACGGTACCTCCCACCGTGATCTCAACGTCGCCCGCTAACGGAGCCACGTTCGTGACCACAACCTCGGATGTGTCCGCCACCTTTAGTGAGCCCATGAACCCCCTCACCATCGGTTCGGGCAGCGTTACCCTTTGGCAGGGCCAGACATCGATACCCGGCACAGTCACGTATGCCGGTATCACGGCAACATTCCGCCCCATCGCTAATCTGGCGCCGAACACCCTCTATTCCGCAATCGTCACCAGAACGGCCACTGATCTCTCTGGCAATCCCCTGCCCAGCGACACCGTATGGACCTTCACTACGGGTCTATCGACGGGTCAACCGCCAGTGTGCCTTGTTAGCTTCGCGATACTGGGTGGGGCGGCGATCATTGGCAACGGGACGAGTACGGTGACAGGCGATATCGGTGTCAGCCCCGGCACTACGGTGTCGGGTTTCCCGCCCGGAACGCTCAGTGGGGCGGCGCACGCGGGCGATTTGGCGGCGGCACAAGCGATTATCGAACTGACGGCGGGATATGGAGATGCCGTTGCCCGGTCCGTCGGTCCCGTGTCTATCGCCGGAGATCTGGGAGGCCAGACCTTCACCGCCGGTCTTTATCGTTCCATCGCATCGATAACGATCTCGTCCGGTGACTTAGTTCTCGACGCCAAGGGAGACATGAATGCAGTCTTCATCTTCCAGGTGGCCGGCACTCTGATAACCACCCAAGGCCGCCAGGTCATTCTGGTCAACGGCGCCCAGGCCTACAACGTCTTCTGGCAAGTTGGAACCTCAGCGACGTTGGGAGCGGACGCCTTCTTCAAAGGGAGCATCCTCGCCGATCAAAACATTACCCTCGATGAGGGCGCGAACGTAGAAGGCCGGCTGCTGGCGCGCACCGGCACCGTCACTCTGCAATCAAGCGTCGTCACCAGTCCTCCTCCCGTCATTGCAAGTGGGAGCATCTTCAATGCGGCGAGTAGTTCGCGAACAGTAGCCGCCGGCAGCATTGCCTCGATCTTTGGTAATAACTTCGGCTCCTCCCTGATCGCAGCCACTATGTATCCGCTGCCGACTGAACTGGGCGGGAGTGGGTTCCTCGTCGGGAATCAAGGCGCCCCGTTATATATGGTGTCCTGTGGCCAGGCGAATCTGCAGATCCCGTGGGAAGTCTCGGGTCAGACGTCGGTTCCCGTATCCGCCACCGTCGGAGGCATCAATTCCGCTGCGGAGAACGCCACGGTTGCTCCGTTTGCTCCTGGCATCTTTACACTGAACCAGGAAGGCTCGGGTCAGGGCGCTGTGGAGATTGCTCCCACCGCTGTGATCGCGACAATCGCCGGCCCGCTGGGTCGCCCCGTCAAACGCGGCGAATATGTGGCCATCTTCTGCACCGGCCTCGGACCGGTTTCCAACCAGCCCGCAACCGGCGCGGCGGCTCTCTCCTCCCCGCTCTCGATGACGCTGACGCAACCCGTCGTGACTATCGGCGAACTGGTCGCGCATGTCTCCTATTCCGGCCTCGCCCCCGGATTCGCCGGCCTCTACCAGGTAAACGCGCAGGTGCCCGCCGGAGTACTCTCCGGCAGCAGCATCACCCTTGCCATTAGCATGGGCGGCATCGCATCCAACACAGTAACCATTGCTGTTGAATAAGAGATGACCCGCGGAGCCAGAAGGCGCCGCGGGTCAGTTTGACTCAAGCTATGATCTCTTTCACAACATGGCCCTCGACATCCGTCAACCGGAAGCGGCGCCCCTGGAAGGAGTAGACAAGCTTTTCATGGTCGATCCCCATTAAGTGCAAAATCGTGGCCTGCAGATCGTGGATGTGCACGCCGCCATCCGCCACGTTGAATCCGAATTCGTCGGAGTTGCCGTGCGCGTACCCCTTCTTCACGCCGCCGCCCGCCATCCACAGGGAAAAGACCCGACCGTGATGGTCGCGGCCATACTTGTCGGGCTTGGGTGCCCCCTGGGCATACGGTGTGCGGCCAAACTCGCCGCCCCAGATCACCAGCGTGTCGTCCAGTAACCCACGCTGCTTCAGGTCCATGATGAGAGCAGCCGATGGCTGATCCGTATCCTTTGCCAAGGCAGGTAACTTCGTGGTCAGTCCGTCATGATGGTCCCACCCTCGGTGATAGAGCTGGATGAATCGGACGTTGCGTTCTGCCAACCGGCGCGCCAGCAGGCAATTGGCGGCGAAGGTTCCCGGCTTGCGCGAATCGGGACCATACATCTCGTACACATGCTCGGATTCCTTGGATGTGTCCACCAGGTCGGGAACGCTGGCTTGCATGCGGAACGCCATCTCGTATTGAGCGATGCGTGTTTCGATCTCCGGATCTCCGGCGCGGTCATGCAGGTGTTGGTTCAGCGCGGAGAGATTATCCAGCACCGTGCGACGCTGCTCGCGCGATACTCCCGGTGGATTTGACAAGTAAAGCACCGGATCGCCGGCGCTCCGGAATTGAACGCCCTGATACATGCTGGGCAGAAAGCCCGCGCCCCACAAGCGCGACAGCAGGCCTTGGTCCGCCATGCCATTGCCTGGCAGAGAATTCAGCACAACGAACGCCGGCAGGTTGGCGTTCTCACTGCCCAGGCCGTAGTGGACCCAGGAGCCCAGGCACGGCCGCCCCGGAAGTTGGCTTCCGGTTTGGATGAACGTGATCGCCGGGTCGTGATTGATCGCCTCCGTGTGCATTGCTCGCATCACGCAGATCTCATCGGCAATCTTGCCGGTGTGTGGCAGCAACTCGCTCAGCCAGCGGCCGCACTCGCCGTACTGCTTGAAGCCGTACATTGTGGGCACAACGGGGAACCGGTCTTGCTGCGCCACCATGCCCGTGACGCGCTGCGTACCGAAAATTGACGGGGGAATGTCCTGGTCGAAGCGGCCTTTCATCTCCGGCTTGTAGTCGAGCAGATCGAGGTGTGAGGGACCGCCGGCTTGAAAGAGAAAGATGATTCGCTTGGCGCGCGGTGCGAAGTTGGGGAACGTATTGTCCGCGGCGATCGCCTCCGGAGCTCCCAAAAGATTGCCCAACGCCGCCGCGCCAAGACCGTAGCCGAATCGTGTCAGCAATTGCCGGCGGGAGCTGCTGTTCGAGTATTTTCCGCATTCCATCATAATTTCCGCCTTTAGCCCTTAGTGATCGTTTCGTCCATGTTGAGAATCATGTTTGCCACCGCTGTATACGCGGCCAGTTCGCTTGCCGGGATAGTGGAATCGCGGTGCGAAGAGCCGACGGACACGAAGGCCTCCGCGCCTTTCTCATCGGTCTTGTACGAGGTCAACATCTGGTCGAGAGTCTTCTGCAGAATTCGCATCTCCGCTTCGTCCGGCGCGCGGCCAACAGCGAGGCGGAAAGCGAATGCGAGGCGTGCTTCGGGTTTCGAACCGCCTTCCAGAATGGAGCGTTCCGCCAACCGGCGCGATGCTTCCACGAAGGTGGGATCGTTCAGCAGCGTGAGTGCCTGTAGCGGAGTATTAGTGGTGGAGCGGCGGACAATGCAGAACTCCCGGTCCGGCGCGTCAAACACGGTCATCACCGGGTGTGGCACCGTGCGCTTCCAAAACGTGTAGAGGCTTCGCCGGTACAGATCGTCGCCCGTGCTTTCCACGTACTTTGTGCCGGGATAATCGGCGGCTACGACGATACCTTTGTAGAGATCCGCCGGCTGATACGGATAGACGCTCGGCCCGCCGAGGTGGTTCTTCAGCAAGCCGGAGACTTCGAGTGCTTGATCGCGGATGATCTCCGCCGGCAAACGGAAGCGGGGACCTCGCGCCAGCAGCCGGTTCTCCGGATCGCGCGCGATCAGTTCCTTTGAAGCCGCGGAATCTTGCCGGTAGGTGGCCGATAGAACCATCTCGCGAAGCAGCCCCTTTACGTTCCAACCTGAATCCACAAACTCGCGCGCCAGCCAATCCAACAACTCGGGATGACTCGGCCACTCGCCCTGCAAACCGAAGTTGTCGCTGGTCTTCACCAAACCCTGGCCAAACAACTGCTGCCAAAAACGATTCACCACCACACGCGAAGTAAGAGGGTGATCGGGCTTGGTCAGCCACTTTGCCAATCCCAGCCGGTTCTTCGGAGCACCCGCCGGCCACGCGCCCAGCAGTTCCTCCGGCACGCCCGGTTCTACTTTTTCACCGGGAGTGTTGTAACCGCCCCGAATCAGGATGTGGGTCTCACGAGGCTTCTCCAACTCCTGCATCACCATCATGCTGGGAGCCTCCCGTTGCAGAGCCAGTAGTTCGGAGCGAACGCTCTCCAGTTCCCGTTCCTTTTGATTCAATGCCACGCGCACCCAGGTCATCTCCGTAGCTGTCGCCCTCTTCTGTCGTGCCGCCTCCACTGCGTACGGAAGCGCCTGCTTGTGGAACACGCTGGCGATCTCATCACCGGTCAGTGCGCGTGGCCATACGCCGACTTCGTCCAGGCGTCCGGCGTAACGCGGTCCGGCGGCGCTGTTGTCCCAGCCAACGCGGAAGTGCGTCAGTTGCGGCTTCGATGTTTCTCCTGGAATCCCTAGGCCGTCGTTGAGGATGACCGTTGGAAGTTCGCGGCCATCTGCGAACATCCGCACCCACGAAGCCTGCGAGCGATCCGCGGCTTTCTTCGTCGTTCCCGTATATACCAACGTCAAATGCCGCCACTGCTCCGGCGCCAATCGAGCGCCATCGGAGCGCACGCGGATGGAATACGCCGGAAAGTGGTCCGCAAAGCGGAATTCCAGTTCTCCACCAGCCAGTCGCAACTCCATGCCCTTGCCATAGGAAGTGGCGGCGATGTTCGTCGCATAGTCAACCGTGGAAAACAGAGGGGCATTGGAGTCCGTTGCCGCCGGGCGTACCCATAAACTGAACGTCAATGGTTCCCTTGCGGAGACAGGCACTCCCTTGCCGCCCGTGGTGGGTTTGGGATCCACATTCGCCGTTACGCAGGCTTGGCCCACGATGCCGGGTTGCAATGCAAAGCCACTTGCCGCGGGTTTCTCGAACTCATCGGGCGAATCGCAGTGCATGCGCAGAACGGCGTCGGCGGGTTCGGTAGCCTGTGCGGCGATACGCGTTACCTCTTCGGCGCTCCAGGCGCTCTTGTGGTTCTCAATCTGCTTTTGCAGCTTCGCCTCGGCCGCCTCAAGTTCCCGCATCCTGCTTTGCTGCGCGCTAGTGGGCGCCGGCATGATAGGAACCGCGTTGCCGACTCTACCGTCTTCGCCGATCTCCGCGACGTTATTGAAAAATGCAAAGAAACGATAGTGGTCGCGTTGCGTCAGCGGGTCGAACTTGTGATCGTGACAGTGAGCGCATTCCAGCGTCAGCCCCATCCACGCCATGCCGAGCGTGCGAACGCGGTCGGTGACATAAGACACCCGGTATTCCTCGTCAATAATTCCGCCTTCAGAATTGATGACATGATTGCGCCCGAACCCGGTAGCGATACGCTGATCGAGCGTCGGCTTCGGCAACAGATCTCCGGCCAGTTGCTCCGTGATAAAGCGGTCGTAGGGCGTGTTGTTGTTGAAGCTCTGAATCACCCAATCGCGCCAGCGCCACATGGATCGCGCCGCGTCGTTATTGAACCCGTGCGTATCGGCGTAGCGCGCCACGTCGAGCCAGTCCATTGCCATCCGCTCGCCATAGCGAGGCGACGCCAGCAGGCGATCCGCTGCCGCGGCGTAAGCCCCTTCACCTTTTCGTTTCACCTCTGCGGCGAAGGCATCCACCTCGGCCGGAGAGGGTGGCAGGCCAGTTAGGTCGAGTGACGCGCGCCGCAACCACGCCCCCGGGCTTGCGGGCGGACTGGGACGCAGACTCTCCGCTTCCAGGCGCTGCAGCACAAAGGCATCAATCGGCTGGCGTACCCAGGCGCGGTCCTTCGTCTCCGGCACGCTCGGCCGCACCGGCGGCACAAAGGCCCAGTGCTTGGCGTATTGGCCACCGTTGCCGATCCATTGCCGCAGCGTCGCGATCTGCTCCTTCGTCAAGGTGTGATTGGAGTATGCAGGCGGCATTCTCTTCGAAGCCTGCTCCGTAGTGATCCTCTGGTAGATGGCGCTTGCTTCGGGCTTGCCGGGTACCAGCGCGGAGTGGCCTCCGCGGTCAGCCGTGGCGCCCTCGTAGGAATCCAGCCGCAGGCCTGCCATCCGCTTTTTGCTGTCCTGGCCATGGCACGGGAAGCAATTATCGGAGAGAATCGGGCGAACGTCGCGGCCGTAGTCCGGCAGGGTCTTCTCCGCCGCCATGGCCACAAGCGTTGTCAGCGTAAGACCAATGCCAATTGTGCAGACCAGTTTCCCAGACAAGTCCGTGCTCCTCTTACTTTTATTCTATCCGCTCCCGGGCGAGGCGCTTTCTTCGGAGTGCTACCGGATCGCGTAACCGCCATCAACGCGAATCGTGGTGCCAGTCACGAAATCGGAAGCCCGCGAAGCCAGGTACACGGCTGTTCCAGCCACCTCTTGCGGTTGCCCCCACCGGCCCGCCGGAGTGCGCATCAGAACCTCGTCGTTCATTGGCATCTCGCGCACCGGCGCGGTCATCTCCGTTTCAATCCACCCTGGTGCGATGGCATTGACTTGGATGTTGTGCGGGGCAAGCTCAATGGCCATCGATTTGGTGAGCTGGATGATCGCGCCCTTCGCCGCACTGTAAGAGGGAACGAGCCCGGACCCGAAGTACGAATACATGCTGCCGATATTCACAATCTTTCCGCGTCGGTGCGCGAGCATCGACCGCGCGGCAAGCTTCGAAAGGAGGAAGGTGGCATTCAGATGCGTCTCGATGACGCGGTCCCAATCTTCCGGCGCCTCGTTCAACACGCCGCCGCTCAACGACACGTTTCCCGCATTGTTCACCAATATGCCTACGCTGCCCAGTTCGCTCTCCACGCTCATCAATGCGGGTTCCAGACCGGCGCGATTGGTCATATCGACCGTCACAGCCATGGAAGGAACACCGATCGCTTTCAATTCGGAAAGCACCCTCTGATTCTTTTCGTCGTTGCGGCCAAACACCGCGACGGCAGCCCCGGCTTCTGCCAATCCAAGCACGATGGCGCGGCCGATTCCGCCATTTCCACCAGTCACCACGGCAACACGGCCGGTCAAGTCAAACAATGCGGGAGTCGTCATCTTTGGTCTCCTATAGTGCCACATCGGCTTGCCTTGACCTCTCGTTTGAACCGTCCCCTCGCGTATCATAGCCCCATGCCTTTGCGAGCCCTTGTGGTTCTGTTGTGTCTTCTTGCGCCGATTATCCAGGCCTCCGACGAGTTGCAGGCGCGCCTCAACCGGATCTACGCTTCGGATGCGTTTCAGTTGCGGCGCTTTGGGCCCGCGCGGTGGATTCGTGGCGGAGCGGCGTTTACCACCGTGGAGCCTTCGCCCAGCGTCGACGGCGCCGATGACCTGGTGGAGCACGATACCAACACCGGCAGCCGCTCGGTCATCCTTTCCGCCTCGCAACTGAAGCCCGGCAAAGACGACAAGCCGCTTCGAATCGAGGACTACAGTTGGGATTCGGATGCCAAGAGATTACTGATATTCACGAATTCGCAGAAGGTGTGGCGGTCGAAGTCGCGAGGCGATTACTGGCTCTTCGAACGCGCCAGCGGCAAGCTGAAGAAGTTGGGCGGGGATAAGCCGGCGAAATCACTAATGTTCGCGAAATTCTCTCCCGATGGCTCGCGCGTGGCGTGGGTTTCGGGGAACAACCTGTATGTCGAAGAATTGGAGACCGGGAATATCCGGGCTCTGACCAGTGATGGCTCTGACACGCTTGTCAACGGAACCTCGGATTGGGTGTATGAGGAAGAACTGAATGTGCGCGATGGCTTCCGATGGTCTCCAGATGGGCGCAATCTGGCGTTCCTGCAATTTGATTCATCGGGCGTGCAACAGTTTTCCCTCATCAACAACACAGATTCCCTTTATCCCAAAGTCACCAATATTCCTTATCCCAAAGCGGGCACTAAGAATTCGGCGGTGCGGGTGGGAGTGGTGAGCGTCGATGGTAAGGCGGCCGGTGCGCGCTGGCTGGCCGTGCCGGGAGATGCTCGCGAAAACTACGTGTTCCGAATGGAGTGGATGGACGGGAACCGGGTGACCGTGGCGCAGCTGAACCGAAAGCAGAACAAGGCCGTGGTTTATCTGGGAGATGCGGCCAGCGGCGCCGTGACGCCCATCTTCAGCGACACTGACGCTGCCTGGGTGGATGTGCCTGAGAACGGTGTTGGGCTGTTTGAGCCGCGCGGGTTTGACTGGTTGAACGGACGCAAGAGCTTTGTGTGGCTGAGTGAGCGCGATGAGTGGCGCCACGCTTACTCCGTTCCGGTAAACGGGAAACAACCGGCCCTGTTGACACCGGGAGACTGGGATGTCGAGGGCGTGCTGGCGGCGGATCCGGAAAGCCGGTTCCTCTACTTCATCGCCTCGCCAGGAAATGCCACAGAGCGCTATCTCTATCGAGTGGCTCTTGACGGCGCCAGCGCGCCAGTGAGAGTAACTCCGGAAGGGCGATCGGGAGTGCACACATACCGCGTTTCGCCCGACTGCCGGTGGGCTTTCCACACCTGGTCGCAGTTTGACCGGCCACCAGTGACTGAGTTGATCAGCCTGCCTGACCACAAGACAGTACGCGTTCTGGAAGAGAATTTGAAGCTGCGCGCCAATGCCGCGTCAGTGACTGAGCCCGCCGTGGAGTTCCTGCAAGTGAGAGTCGCCGACGGCCTGACGCTGGACGGCTGGCTATTGAAGCCGCGGAACTTCGATCCCGCAAAAAAGTATCCGCTCATCGTCCACGTCTACGGCGAGCCGGCCGGAACAACGGTAGTGAATGCGTGGGGCGGCGACGGCGCGCTCTTCCATAGAGCGCTGGCGGAGGACGGGTATCTGATCGCCAGCTTCGACAACCGCGGCACTCCCGCGCCAAAAGGGCGAGCGTGGCGGAAGGCGGTATACGGTGCTGTGGGCGTGCTTTCGGCGAAGGAACAGACCGAGGCAGTGTATGCGCTGGCTCGCCAAAGAGCGTACATCGACTTGAACCGTGTCGGGGTGTGGGGCTGGAGCGGCGGTGGCTCCAATACCTTGAACCTCATGTTTCGCTCGCCGGAGTTATTCCGTGTGGGTGTCTCCGTCGCTCCCGTGCCCGACCAGAAGTTATACGACACGATCTATCAGGAGCGCTATATGGGCCTGCCGGAAGAAAACGTCGAGGGGTACCGAATGGGTTCTCCCATCAATTTCGCCGAAGGACTGCGCGGCAAGCTGCTGGTGGTTCACGGCACAGGCGACGACAACGTACACCAGCAGGGCACGGAAAAATTGGTCAACCGGCTGATCGAGTTGGGCAAGCGATTCGACTACATGGCGTACCCGAATCGCACCCATTCGATATCAGAAGGACCCGGTACGTCACTCCATGTGCGGCGCCTGATTGCCGAGTATTTCGAGCGTTATCTGCCCGCCGGAGCCCGCTGAGCCGTGACCGTGAGGGACCGGACTCTACTTACTTCGAATCGCCGCTGGGTCCGTAGATGCCCGGCACCTTTGCCCCCATCGGACGCAGGTATGCCGATAGCTGCCCACGGTGATGCGCGCTGTGCTTTACCATCAGCGTGAGGTAGGCCACGGCAGGCATCTTCATCATTCCGAAGAAGTCGATGTCCTGGGCCAGTTGCTCCGCCGGAATCTGCCGCGCCTGCGCGATCACCGGCGGGAGATTCTCGTCATACCACGCCAGCACGTCCTGCGCATTGCGAATGTGTTCGGGGCGCTTGGAGTCGCCTGCGCTAAATTGGCCGCGGCAAACGCCATCGAGAAAGAACCACTCGCTGCTGGCGAGATGCCAAGCCAGATCGAGCGACTTCATGCATTTGTCGCTGGGAGCGTAAACTTCTTCACCGGCGGGGACCGAGCCAATCACACGCTTGGTGGTAGCGCGTTCTTGCTCGTAGTCGGTGAGAGTGTAATCCGTAATTGTCTTTGCCTGGTCGGCGGTGAGGCTCATTTGGTTCTCCTTATCCAAAGGGCTGATCGATCGTGGGGCTCTGCTTCGAAAAGAAGCGCGGCCCGCTTTCCGTCATATAGAAACAATCTTCGAGGCGCATGCCAAACTCCCCGTAAATGGTGAGCATCGGCTCGTCGCTGAAGCACATTCCGGGCGCCAGACGAGTCTTGTTGCCCCGCACGAGATACGTCCATTCATGCCCGTCGAGTCCAATGCCGTGACCGGTGCGGTGGGGCAGGCCCGGAACTTTGTAGTCTGGACCGAAACCCGCATCCGTAATCACTTTGCGCGCGGCCGCGTCCACAGTCTCGCAGGTGGCGCCAACCTTGGCCGCCGCGAAGGCGGCATCCTGCGCCTTGCGCTCGATATTCCAAATCTGCGTTTGTCTGGCCGTTGCTTTCCCAAAGACCGTCGTGCGTGTGATGTCCGCCTGGTACCCTTCCACGTTCGCGCCGTCGTCGATCTGCACAACGTCCCCCGCGCGCAGTTTCTGCGGAGCGATGCTTCCGTGCGGGAACGCAGTGTACTTTCCGAAGCTCACGGCGGCATAACCCGGAAATCCCAGGGCCCGATACGCCGCCTCGATGTTCGCGGCCAGTTCCACATGCGTCATGCCTTCGCGCATGGTCGCCAACGCAGCCTTGTAGGCTGCAATCGTCACATCGTTGGCATGCTGCAACAGAGCGATTTCGGTCGTTGACTTGTACATGCGACAACCCGCCGTCACCGGATCGGCGCTCACGTAATCCAGCGCAGGCGCTTCCTTGCGAATGCCGTTGAAGACGAAGAAACGAACCTGCTCTTCAATTGCCAAACGGCCGGACGCGATGCCCCGATCCTTCAGAATTCCGACGATCTTCGCGTAAGGGCTTTCGTCTTCTTCCCACGGCCGTATATCGGAGCCGAAGCGGATGATCTCGCGAGCGCGCGCCTCTTCGAACGCCGGCACCACCCACGCCAGTTCGCCGCGTGCCGGAAGAACCACTCCAAACGTGCGTTCACTGCCGCCCCAGCGCGTCCCTGTGAAATAGAACATGCTGGACGCGCCTTCCAGGAAGATTGCGTCGATCTTGTTTCCCCGCATCAGCCGGCGCGCCTTCTCCATGCGCGTCTGGCGCTCCGCGTCAGTGATCGCAACTACTCCCTGCGTCATGGGACGGAGCCGCCGGATCGGATCCGGCAAAGGCGCTGTCTGCGCGGGCGCTAGTGGCGACGCTGTCAAGCCAAGCGCCGCGGCGCCAAAAATTCTTCGAGTCATGTGTCGAATGATTCTCGCACATGGCCGGAGCCGCAGTAGGCGCCGGGTCGCTAGCCGCTCGGCAAAATCGGTGTAGTTTAGTAAGGTGAATCGACGCCATTTCGTCATGGGACTCGCCGGCGCCGCGGCGGCACGGCTATCCGGTGGCTCGTCACCACGCATCGACGGGGCGGCGTTGGATGCGGACCTGACGGCGCTGAGTATGTTCGGCCGGCCAACCGGTGGAACCTTCCAGCAGGGTGTCAGCCGTATTGGCTATTCTGACGCCGAC
>JBDTMC010000221.1:0-12347 GCA_039934475.1 Bryobacteraceae bacterium
GTCGAATCGCTCAATGGGCTGTCGTGCGAGCATGTGAGCAAATTGTTCGGCGCCTGGTACATGAATACCGCCGCCGATCCGATGCCCGTCGATCCCGAGGAAGAGCCGGAAACCGCCGACCTCGACGCCAAGGAACCTTCCGCAGGAGCAGAAGATCGGATCGAACTGACGCCGGCCCTTCAACTCCATGGATTACATGCAAAGCTGTTCGTCTCCGACGACGGCTGGAATGCCCATGTTTGGACTGGCTCAGCCAATGCGACTGTTGCCGCGTTCGAGCGCAATGTCGAGTTCATGGTTCATTTGACGGGCAAGAAAGCTGGCTGTGGCGTCGCAAGCTTCGTCAACCTGACAGCCGATGCCAGCGCAGAATCTGTAGATGCGGATACCAATGGTCAGAATGACCGGAAGCTCGGTTTTTCAGACCTGTTGGTAAAGTACGATGGCGAAGCGCGGCAGGTGATCGACGACACTCGAAGAGCGCTTGAGCACAAGTTAGAGACCGTTCGGTACGCTCTCGCGGGTGCGAAAATTGCCGCCCAAGTCGAACCCTTGATTGAGTCAGTGCCGACCGAGGGCGCCACGACCCGTTTTCGGGTTACGCTGACGCGACCCTCGCAAGACCTGATCGAGTTACCGCCCGAAGTGGACATCGAATGCCACCCACTGACGCTGAAAGCGAACACTGCCCTAAGCGTCGGAACTCCCGTGGGGTTGTCCGTGGTCGTGTTCGAGCCACTGTCGTTCGAGGCCCTGACGTCGTTCTATGCATTTCGACTGACTGCCTCGAAAGACGAGTTGGAATTGTCGTGCGGATTTGTGCTGAACTTGCCGCTAATTGGGGCGCCGGCAGATCGAAAGGGGCGGCTTCTCTTGACCCTGCTCCGCAACCGCGAACAGCTTCTCAAGTATCTGCTGATGCTCCTCTCCGATGATGAAGAGTCCGCCCGTCGCCTGGTCGAAGCATTCGACGGTGACGCGGGGAATTACCACGCCGACAGCCACGAGGGTGGATTTGGCTTGCCGCTGCTGGAACCGCTGTTGCAAGCGCTGGATCGTCAGCCAACGCGGCTGGATCAGATTGCCCGGCTCATCGACGATTTGCGGCGGACTCCCGAGGGCCGACAACTGGTCAGCGAACAGTTTCTGAGCATATGGGAGCCGATTTGGACCGCACGAAAGAGGATCGCCAATGCCTGAGACGAACGATGGTCGAAGATCTGTGCGGCCCGATGTTGAGCGCATTCTGTCCGGTCTCAAACCGTTTCAACGCCGTTCGGTCGACTACGTGTTCGATCGTCTCTACGGCGCTGACTCTACACGACGATTCCTACTCGCAGACGAGGTTGGGCTGGGCAAAACATTGGTCGCCAAAGGCGTGATCGCTCGGGCGATTGACTGGCTCTGGGAAGAGACGGATCGAATCGACATCGTATACATCTGTTCCAACCACGACATTGCGCGCCAGAACATCAACCGGCTGAACATAACCGGCCAGAAGGATTTCGCTTTGGCGTCACGCATTACGCTCCTGCCAATCATGGGAGGAGGCGACCACCTTCGGAAACGGAAGCTTAATTTCGTGTCCTTCACGCCGGGAACGTCATTCGATCTGAAGTCCACCATGGGCATCAGCACCGAACGAGTGCTCCTCTATCATCTGCTCGCTGGGCCTTGGGATCTGAGCGGGGCAGGGCCCCGCAACGTGCTCCAGGGCGAATGTCTTCCAGAGAACTTCCGGTGGCAGCTCGACCACTTCTCCAAAGACTATACAATCGATCCTGGCATGGCCGACCTCTTCCTCGCCCACGTCAAGGAGGATCGCGAGCTGAAGAATCGGTTTTTTGCTTTATGCAAAGACTATCACCGGGCCGATGCTAATGTGCCTCCGG
The DNA here is from genome assembly GCA_039934475.1 of Bryobacteraceae bacterium. Classification (GTDB taxonomy): domain Bacteria; phylum Acidobacteriota; class Terriglobia; order Bryobacterales; family Bryobacteraceae; genus JBDTMC01. Next base: position 1,893 of record JBDTMC010000221.1, read on the forward strand.
ACATCTCACGAAGGCGTAGCGATCTGATTGGTGAACTGCGCGAAACCTTGGCGGGAGCGTGTCTCAACGCTCTGGAGCCGGATCTAATTATTCTCGACGAGTTTCAGCGGTTCAAGCACCTCCTTGTGGACAACCCGGATTCCGCTGCCAGCCAACTCGCTCACGATCTTTTCCAATACTCCAACGAACACACTCAAGCGCGCGTGCTCATGCTTTCGGCTACCCCTTACAAGATGTACACGATGGGCCATGAACTGGCGGATGACGACCACTACGCCGACTTCTTGGAAACCGTAAGGTTTCTGTTTGCAGATGGCGCTAAGACAGAGGCGTTGGAAAGCCTTTTGAAGGAATATCGACGCCTGCTCTACAGACTCGGCCAGGATGACTCGAGCCAAATCTTGGCGGTGCGACAGGATCTCGAGCGATGCTTGCGCGGGGTCATGTGCCGCACCGAGCGCCTTTCAGTGACCGCCGACCGGTGTGGCATGTTGGAGGAAAAGGTCTCCACCGCCGAATTGGAGTCCGCGGACCTGGAATCGTACGTGGCTCTGCAGAGTGTGGCGCGAGTTCTCGATCACCCAGACACAATTGAGTATTGGAAGTCGTCACCCTATCTCCTGAGCTTCATGGAACATTATTCTTTGAAGCAGAACCTCCGGGATCGCGCTCACGAGCCTGACGTGGTTGCTGCCTTCAAAGCTGCGGAACAATGTCCGGGTGTTTTGTTGCCTTGGGCGAGCCTGCGTTCGTTCAAGTCGATTGACCCTCGAAATTCACGTTTACGGGAACTAATTCACGATACGGTGGATTGTGGCGCCTGGCAGGCACTCTGGATGCCGCCGTCTCTTCCGTATTACAACCTCGCCGGCGTGTTCGCCGATCTGACGATGAAAGGATTCACTAAGCGGCTTGTATTCTCCAGTTGGCAAGTTGTTCCGAAGACTATCGCCACGCTCGTCAGTTACGAGGTTGAACGGCGCATGATCACGAGCCAGGAACCAGAGGCCCAAAACACCCCGCAGGCGCGAAAGGCGAGGCGCCCACTGTTGAACTTCGCAACATCCAACAGCCGCTTGACCGGGATGCCAATACTCGGGCTGTTGTATCCAAGCTACTTTCTAGCACAGCAGTTCGACCCGCTACGGTATATGTGCGAGCAACCGGCTGGTTCACGCCTGGATGCTGGCGAGGTTCTAAGCCTGATCGAGAGCGACGTCTCCAAAGCACTCGATGGATTGGTGCAAAACGCGCCAGATTTCGGGCCTGAGGACGAAGCCTGGTACTGGGCCGCCCCGATTCTGCTGGATGCAAGAGCTGATCCCAAGGCCGCGCAAGAGTGGTGGGCAAACAAATCACTCGCGATCGATTGGTTAGGCTCCCACGAAGATGGCGAAGCCGATCAAGACGGCGACGGGGATGCACTTGGAGGAAGCGAGGGCTGGAGGAAGCACGTCACTGAGGCGAGCCAGATGCTCGCTGACCCGCATGACAAATTGGGCCGGCCCCCGAAGGATCTGGCGGAGGTCGTCGCTCAATTGGCCTTGGCAGGCCCGGCGGTGACGGCATTGCGTGCGATCGCACGAATTACCGGGGGCATAGACGGAGCGATGGACCCATTCCGCCGGCACATGGCTGGCAAAATCGCGTTTGGCTTCCGCGCACTCTTCAACGCCTCCGACGTGATCGCGTTGATCCGCGGCCAAAACAGCGCCGAGCCCTACTGGCGACGAGTGCTTGACTACTGTGTGGCCGGTTGCCTTCAGGCGGTCCTCGATGAATATGTTCACGTATTGCGCGAGTCGCTGGGCGATGCGGATGCCGAGCCGTCACAAATTGCGACTGACGTAGGTGGAGAAATCGCCGCCGTTCTGAACCTCCGGGTTGCGACCCCGGGCGCCGACGAGATCTCGGTTGACGTGGGAAGCGGGCTGCTCACGTTCGAGAACCAAGGGCTTCGGGCATGGTTTGCGATGCGATTCGGGGATGAGAAAGATGCTGAGGGACGAGTCTCCCGAGCCGACCAGGTCCGCAAGGCGTTCAATTCCCCATTTCGACCGTTCGTGCTTGCAACTACCTCGGTCGGCCAGGAGGGGCTGGATTTTCATACCTATTGTCACGCCGTAATGCACTGGAATCTCCCCTCCAATCCCGTGGATATGGAGCAGCGGGAGGGACGGATCCACCGCTACAAGGGCCACGCGGTGCGGCGCAATGTTGCCAAGCGGCACGGAGCCGAGTTGGCGAACAATCACCAAGATGATCCGTGGTCACGCCTTTTCGAGATTGCCAGGAATGCATCGATCGACGCGTCTGGGCTTACCCCGTTTTGGGTCTACACCGCCGAGGGCGGCGCGACAATCGAGCGACACGTTCCCGTTCTCCCGCTCAGCCGCGAGGCTGACCAGTTGCCGTCTCTTCGGAATTCACTGGCCGTATACAGAATGGTGTTCGGTCAACCCCGCCAGGACGACCTAGTTGAATTTCTGCTCCGGCAACTAGCGCGTGAGACGCTGGCAAGTCTGCTGGACCAACTACGGATGGATCTTGCACCCCGTGAAGTCCGGCCCCAACCGACGCGAAGTAAGGCAATACCGCCTTCGCCGAGCTTGGCGCTGATTAGCGGTGGAGACTAGCCCTCCAGCAAGCAGCAGGCCAGCAGGACGACGTAGTAGCTTTACTTCGCCACCTTGGGTGATCTCAGCCTGAATTCTCCGACGGCCTGTGCGCGGCGCCCCCCAAACCTCACCGATTCCCCTGCGATCTAAGGTATTCGTACCCCGCAACACTCGGCGAGAAGAAGCCGAAGCCGACACCCTCGCGCGCGTTTGTTTTTAGGGTGTCGTGAACAGTATTCCCAACGAATCAGTGAATATGGGTGTCGACGACTATCCCACGTTTCTGGCCGCTCTGCGAAACTCATTCACAAAAGACTAAACAATTTCTCGGTCCTCTAATCCGGGGCGAAAGTCGAAGATGGGGTTGAAGGTTTCGCCGGTTACGTAGAGTTTCCGGCTACCATCGAACCCGATGTGGAGTGGTACAGGCTGCGGTAGGCTGCGAGGTCTCGCGTGGCAACTGCCGGAGCGAAGCCGAAGCGAACCATGAGGTCCTGGCGTCGGACGTCTCTAAGGAACCTGAGCCTGAACTCGATGAAAGCCAGGCGTTTTTGAAGGGCTTGGTTCAGATGGTCCGGAGACTAGGAGCCTATGCGTCGCGCATTCATTAGATCTCCGCTATCTGGCGATAGTAAATTAGATAGAATTAGATAATCATTACGATGGCTTTACGTCATCATTGTGATCATGTGAAATGGCATTTCGAGCATACTTTGAACTACGACATCATAGGTGACATCCACGGGCACGCCGACAAGCTGGAAGCTCTCTTGACCAAGCTCGGCTACCAACACTCCGCTGACGCCTGGCGCCACTCCGGGCGGCAGGCAATCTTCGTTGGCGATTTCATCGACCGCGGTCCGGCTCAGGAACGTTCCGTCGATATCGTGCGCCACATGGTGGATCGCGGAGCGGCGCAAGCGGTTTTAGGGAACCATGAACTGAACGCGATAGCCTGGCATACACCTGATCTCCGGCATCCCGGGGAGTACCTACGCCCTCACTTCAGCGAGTTATACGGCGAGAGTAACAGGAGGCAGCACGCCAAGTTCCTGGCCGAAGTGGAGCACCGTCCATCGGTGCATGCCGAGATCATCGACTGGTTTCTGACGCTCCCCCTCTGGCTTGACCTACCGGACTTCCGAGTGGTGCATGCCTGCTGGCACAGCGCATTCATTGACTGGCTTTCGCCGCAACTCGACGGCGCCAGCCGGCTCACGCGCAGTCTGGTATTGCCGGCGACTGATGAGCCGGAAGATACCGAGAAAGATAGCGGAACTCCCAGTGTCTTCAAAGCGGTCGAGGCTGTGACGAAAGGCATCGAGATTCCTCTCCCTCCCGGGCACAGTTTTGTCGATAAGGACGGCATCGTTCGGCGCCGGGTGCGAGTCAGGTGGTGGGATCCGAACGCCATCACGTACCGCTCTTTAGCTATGCTCTCATTGACGGACTCGGCCGGATTTCCCGAACTGCCAATTCCGGAACACGCGCGTGTCAGGGTGGGAAACAAGCCGGTCTTCTTCGGCCACTACTGGTTGACTGGCGCACCATCCCTGCAAACCAATCGGTGTGCCTGTGTAGACTACAGCGCCGGGAAAGGGGGCGCTCTCGTCGCATACCGATTCGAAGGCGATTGTGAGTTGTCCGGCGAGAACTTCGTCTGGGTCGTATAACGTGGGTCACGCGACAAAAACCGGACAGCTGTGATGACGTTGGGCGTTGAGCCTATTCGTTAGGATCGATCTCTACGTGAGGAATTCCGCGCGGTACCGATCAGTGACAGTTTCAACTCGCGGTTGCTGGCGGCGTTGAAGAGGTCACCAGTCGCTGCCTGGACCGTTACCGAGAGCATGTTGCCGTTAAGCAGGGCATTCGCCTGCCGCTTCGTGACACAAAATCCGGACTGGAAGACACAGATCATGTTGGGGTAGGCGGCGCTCTTAATGTTGTCAGCGCCGGCGCATCGCTGATTGAGCGCAACCCCAATGTACGTCGCTAGGTTTTCCCCTGTACGGCGCCAGCGCTTTTCCGAACCTGCTGGTCTCCTGCTGCACACGGGAGGACTAGCGCGGCGGGCGGCGAACCCGCCAATATTAAGAATCAACGTATTTCGGGTTGGCACCGGACATTGCGCGGAACAAGGGTCCCCAAAACGCCACCATTACCCGTTGATATGCCCAACAGTCTTTCGCGAATGCGTTGAGCTTGAGCAAAAGTTAACACCCCGCCGTGTGCGTGCGGGTTTCGATACTCCTTTACATACCCGATTGTGCCTCTCAGGTTAGATAAATCTATTCCCTCAGATATGCAGAACTCCTCGAGTTCGGGGCGGCGTGAAGTGAAGGCAACGCTAATTCTCTCCATTGACAGCCTGTCGTTGATATTTCCACCTTTCATGAGCAAAGGCCACCAATTGCCATCCTCCATCTTACCATCTGGCCAATAGTTGATCCTCCTGGTCCTTAAAAAGATACAGAACCTGGTAAGTAGCCCATACTTCAGTTCGCACTCAAAAGCCGTGCATAGTGTCCCAATTCCGACCCCCGGATTCGGAAACGTTATATCGTGCAGAATAACTTCAGCCGCTACGGCATTTGTCCAAGCTTCGGGAACGAGAAATCCACAGATTTGGGAGCCAAGCGCTGTTTCCAAAGTATTTTCCGCTGCCTTGCTATCCTTCGCCTTCACGTTGGATGCTATATGCTCAAGCAGGCCGATCATCCGTGCTGCACTTATCGAATCGAGGCGGTCCGTTAGAGGCGAGAACTCCGGTACATTACCGTTCGAAGGCTCAACACCACTCGCTTCTTTGGTAGCCGCACAGGACGCTAAATACAATATTCTCTCCCAATCCAGTTCGCTGAAATCGCTGATTCTCGATTTGCGCTCCGACTTGGTCTGATCAGGCTGTTGGAAATTAAGGGAATGAATATAAAGCCTATGCCGCGTGAAATTCGCCGACAGGAGTTTCGTCCAAGTCTCAACGTCCGTTGCCTTCTCCACGACCAAACTTTTGTCAACATCTTTTAGATCTCCGTCAGTGGGCAGTTTCAGAGGTGGTACGTGATCGAATGCCTTGAGTTCGCAAATATGTTTCGCTATCAAAGCTGTGAGGAATTCCACCTCGCTGAGCCCTCGAACAAAGCGCTTGACGGCACTGCTGGCTTCGTCCCTGCGCCATACTAACCATGGATTCTCCGAAAAGTGAGACGACTCACCGAATCGAGGTATGTGAGTTTCTTCATACCGTGCCATCAATAGACCGGTGAAGGCAGCAAGTTGTCCGGCGCGCATATGAAGGGCCTTAAGCCAGTCCTCCGCCTGCTGATCCTCTGTCCTGCCAGCGTTCTTCCAGCCATAGTCACTGATACCGGCAGCCTCCGCTTCACTGGGCAGCCATTCAAAGCCCCCCGCTTTCCATTCGGCCGAAAGCAGATCCCTGGCTCTCGTCAAACTATATCTTAAACTCACGACGCACTGCCTTAATAGCTCACCGAGTGACTTTAATCTAGCGGCATCAAATTCTTCGAGAGCCTCCTTCACGTAACTACATTCTTGAGCACAAGCCTTACAATCAGCGAGATGGCTCCTGTAATAGCTAGAGGTCCAATCTCCGATTTCGTTGTAGCCTTCCTTCTGTGCTTTGTTCACTTGTGCTAGCTTTTCGCACACATCGATGCCGGCTGCCAATTCCTCGCCCCAAAGAATGTCGTCGTCAGGGAAAAAGAACTGAGGTTCTGTATCTCCTTCTCTCCGCTGGATGTGCTTGGACTCGGAGTCGGATGATTCAGCGGAACAGTCAGTTGTCATCCTGAAGGACCAGTCAGCATAGCGTCGTCCGGCGATCGCTCGTTCACTTTCCAGAAAGAGATCAGCCCACTCTTCCTGGAGCGCAAGCGCCTCGATCGTCAAATCTCGTTTACCTCGAGCCCAAAGTTGAAGCGAATCATCCGAGGGGGGCTCAAAGAGAAAGTGTTTTGCGGCGTTTAGACTGCCGAGTCTGCCAATCCCCTGGAGATATTCCTCGGGTTTATAGTCACACTCACGGACTGCTTGTTCGGCAAGTTCCCGAAATGCGATCTGGAAGCGGTAGTCGAGATCAGCTTTTTTTGTCATAGTGCATTTTATGAAGCATCAACTAAGTCGCCAAGAGCCAACAGAGTCGCCTAATCGGATCGAGTAGGTGGTCTGCAAATCGTCCTATAAGGAATTCATGTTGCGCTTATCTCCGATTATTCACGGCCAATTTGCCTAGTGCGGTGATCATCAATGTCTTGATCTCCCTTCGTTGCTGCAGCTTTTGCACTTTTGCCTGGCATTGCGCCGCCAGTTCGTGCTGTCCGGCCGCCTCGAATTCTTCGATGGCCTCGCGAGAGCGTGTGAGCGAAACCTCGATGCTGGCTCTCTCTTTTTCACATAGTGTGAGATCTCGTATCAGATATCCCAGGTCGATGAGCTGGTCAACTTCAGCGGCGTCCAGTGGAATCTCACCGCTGCGCCAGCATTGCCCAAAGTTGGCCAGAAAACTAAGTTGATGAGGGCTCAGCCGGTGGCTCTTCAAATGGTCCGCACGCCCTTGCATGTCCGGCAGCAGCTTTTTTCGAATCGTATTCAGGCGCCGCAGGAAGCCCACGTCGGCTTTTACGCCATTCACGTACTTCGGGACGCTCTGCTCGTAAACGGCCGATTCCGCCAGAAACGGTTCATTCGTGACGGAATCAAAGAAACGCGCCAAGCCGTAGGGGCCGTCGTCCTCGATCTGGACGTGGATCGTCGAATCGATAGAAGCCTGCCCACGAATCGTGCGGCCGTGGTCGCAGTGGCCGGGGTTGCTTTTCAGGTAGCGAACTCTGCCGAACTCCTCGAAGTCCAAATCCGCGAATTTCCGTCTTCGGTCGCCCTTCTTCTGCTCGTGGTATAGGTCGGCCAGAATCTCCAATGCCCTTTGCTCACCATACTCCCCGAGGAAACCCTCGGGGTAGGTAGAGCGAGCGAAGTTCGGCATGTGAAAACCGGTCAACCGTTCATCCGATGGCTGCTCAAGCCGAACGCTCATGTCTGATGAACCGCCGTAGTGCACCTCTCCGCACACGCGTTCTCCGTCGATGATGGTTTCAATCTTGCGCTCGGAATTAGGTTCATGCATAAGTCTCAATCCTCGCAAGGTTTCGTCGACTGTTCTCGCTCCTCGGACCATTCCCGGCATGTCCAGTGCTCGAAGACGAGTTGCCCATCATACTGGGAAAGCTCATTCTTGCACGCACCCCAGTCTGATCCAAGGGGACCCGAAAGCTTAACGTAGGACTCGCAATGAAGGCACTGTTTTACGAGTTCATCTCGCCAGGTTTCGGGCCAGGGCTCAACGCGGGCGACAACACCGGGCGCGAGCTCCCCCATTTCCGTAGCCGGCACACCCTTCGGCCACGTCCGGCTCAGCCGTCTGATCCAGCGGTCGTGAGTATCGCTCTCTTCTTGAAAACCATCATTCACTGTCTTTGGCATCGGAATCGTCCTCTATCCTGGAAAGGTATTGCGCATGTAAATCCAAACCAGACCACATCTCGGCCTGGAATTCGTAAAGTTCGGCCGGATCTCCGGGGAAAACAGCCTCATCATCAAACGGGATCTCGAATTTTGAACCTGGCAGTTCTTCCACAACGAAGAAAATGTCCCACCAGGGTTCGTCTTCGTCGGTGGGATACTTAACCGTCCGTATGTAGATGCGATCGAACTTCTTGCGCCAATGATAAAAAAGCTGCTCTGCCGCGTTCCAGCGCGCAATAGTGGCGTTACGGCACCGGCCCTTGTAGTATCTGCCGTGTGTCAATTGAGCCTTTGAGAGAATTGGCCGTCCGGTGATATCGTCGTGTGTTCGAGCCCGAATGCGTTCGTGTATCAACGCTTCGACCGCCGCAAGGTCGTCCCGATTGAGTTCCGGATATCGAGTGAGAACCTTTTCCTCTGAACCCAGTTCCCAACAAAGGGCGCGGTAAATCTTATCGGCCCGGGTCTGCAATCCCTTAATGTGCGGATCGGACTGGCCTGGGTCACTCATCTGAGTTTGATCGCTGATTGCTGGGGGATACTCCGCGCCAACGCCGGCCAGTTCACCGTTGATATCCAAGCCACTCATGTACGCCACGATCACGCGCGCAAGTGCTTCTTTGTGGGCGTCGGTGTCGTGGCTTAGCCATGGCAGGTCGTGTGCCTCGGCCAGCTCCGGCCAACGCGAAGTTCGTCCGGCGATCACTTCATCTGTGGATGAGTAGAGCGACAAACGCCGCGGCGGTCTCCGTGTCAACTCCAGGCCATCCGCCGATGTGGGGGAACTAATGCAGATGACAGTGAGATCCTCCCGTCCCGTTTCCTGCAGACCGGCCGCGACAAGGCCGCCAAGGCTGATGCCGACCAGCAGCGCCCCAGCCTCAATCGGGAGTTCCTGCAGGAATTCCAGCGAGCGCTCCGCAGCCTGTATACCCTTCTCACGCCCGTGCGGCAACGACGGGCGCACATAAACGAGATCCGGGAATGCCGTCCGAAGGAGATCTTCCAGCTGCAAGACGGAACCTCCGGGCCAACCGCCTTTGCCATGCAGCAAATAGACTGACGTGAATAGGGATGCTGCCATTAAACTCCTTCCTGCTCCACCAGAACATCGTCACGCCGGCCAAAACCGAACCGGGCGCCTGCACGTTCGCCCGCGCCCTCTCCGGCAGCCGCCACTCTTTCGTTCATCAGCACAATGCGGCAAAAGAGATTGACGAGTTCAATCTGGTCAATGCGGCCACATTTTGTTCGCGCCAGCTTCGGGCTCGACACGACGATGGCCAGAATTTGCGCACGCGAAATGGCGACGTTAAGCCGGTTCTTGCTGAAGAGAAATTCGATCCCGCGCGGCGCCGCGTCCGCGGAACTGGCTGCCATGGAAACGATGACCACCGGAGCCTCCTGTCCTTGAAATTTGTCGACCGTCCCGACCCGGATCCCGGGAAATCGCTGTCGCAGCCTTCGCACCTGGAGGTTATACGGAGAGACGATCAGTACGTCGCTCTCCCGGAAGGCTCGGGCGACGCCGCTGTCAACAATCTCAGCGCGCATCAGCCCCTCAACGATGTCCGCAATCGCTTCCACTTCCTCTTCCGATTCACATTGATTGCCGTCGTGATCGACAGGAACGTATGCGACGCCGCAAGCGGCCCCCACTCTCGTTCGGGCGTCAGTACCCAGCCGCAATTCACGGGTAGAAGTGACCGTCTCCGCCGTCAGCCGGCCATCGTAAACGGCGTCGGAGATAAAGGCGCAAATCTCCGGTCTCATGCGCCACGTCCGGTTCAGGAAGATGCCGAGGTCTTCCGGAATAGTGGGCTTGTTCTGCAGCAGATACTGAAGAATCGACTGTCCGCTCTCATTCGGGTGAGTGCCCTGCGTAGGCTGGTCCAGTTGCATCTGGTCCCCCATCAGAATCAGGTTTTCGGTACTGGCGGCCACCCCCACCAGGTTGGCCACGGAAACTTGGCCGGCCTCATCAATGAAGAGATAATCAAATACGCCCGCTGCATTGGGATGGGAGAATAGCCACGCGGTCCCTCCAACAAGATCCGGAACCACATCGAGTTTGAAGAGATCTCCGGCCGTAGCGCATTTCTGTACCTCGCCGCCGTCGGCGTCCTGTTCGCCACCCACCTTGGCCGCAGTGAACCTCAGTCCTTTCGCGTGCGCAGCTTTGACGCTGTGCCCCAGCAGAAGATCGACCGCACGATGGCTGTTGGACATGATCCCCACCCGCTTGCCCGCGCCGAGCAGTGCGGCGATCATGCGCGCCCCAGTATAGGTCTTC
>JBDTMC010000222.1:0-12319 GCA_039934475.1 Bryobacteraceae bacterium
CAGTCGGTACGGGTTCACATCTGTTACTACTACATAACGTGCGCCGGCCAACCGCACCACCGCGGCGGCCATCAGCCCGATGGGACCCGCGCCGGTAATTAGGACGTCCTCGCCTAACACAGGGAAAGACAGGGCCGTATGCACCGCATTTCCAAAAGGGTCGAAGATGGCTGCTATCTCGAGTGGGACAGAGGGATGGTGACGCCACACGTTGCTCATCGGCACGGCTATATATTCGGCGAAGCAACCCGGCCGGTTTACGCCAACCCCCTTGGTATGAGCGCAGAGGTGCCGCCGTCCGGCCAGACAGTTCCGGCAGTGGCCGCATACCACGTGCCCTTCCCCGCTGACGAGGTCGCCAGGGAAGAAATCCGCGACATTCGCGCCTGTGGCGACAATCTCGCCCACAAACTCGTGCCCTACCACCATCGGCACAGGTATGGTCTTCCGCGCCCACTCGTCCCACTTATAGATATGCAGATCGGTACCGCAGATGGCGGCCCGCTTCACTTTGATCAGAACGTCGTTGATCCCGATAGCGGGAACATCCGTTTCTTCCAGCCACAATCCCGGAGCAGCCTGCGCTTTGACAAGCGCTTTCATTTTCTTGCCAATAGTCGCCATTAGTGTTGCCTCATTAGGCGCAGGCTCTCAGTGAGCCATTCCACGCGCTGAGAAATCGCCTTGTCGTCCAAAGCATGGCCGCCGTCATAGCGATACATCTGTTTCGGCTCACCGGCGGCGTCCATCATCGCTTTGGCCTTTGCATCAGGCACATACGGATCGTTCTTTCCAAATTGGAGCAGCACCGGAGAGGGCGACGCCAGCCCGATATACTTCACCGGATCCAGCACCGCCAGCTGCTCCACAAACTTCCGCCGCGTTTCGCCTTCCAGTTCCGGCTTACCTAACAGAAACCAGTCGCTGAAACTGGTGGTCCCCGCCTGCAGCGCCCAAGCGGCCACCCTGCCGCTCTCGAGTCCAGCCAGCACGGCTCCATACATCGCCCCAAAGTCGTGCCCTACATAGGCGATGTGTTTCCGATCAATCTCCGATTGCGCCATCAGGACATCAAGCGCCCGTCTAAGTTCAATGATCTGTTGCACGGAACTCGCCAGATCGTTCTTCCGGTCGCGCTTGTCAAACCACTGCGGATCGGACCACATTGTTTCGACAATCAGGCTGCGCGCACCGCGTCGCGCCATCGTCACTGCTTCATCGACAAACTGTGTCCGATTGGAGTTCTTCGCCCGCGGCTCATACCAATGCACGTAGAGGATTCCCGGATATGGCCCGCGAAGCTGGACCAGCGGTTCCACCAGATACGCACCCGTTCTGCCCCCGCTTGCCCCTGCGAAACTGATGTCTTTCACCGTTACCCCATCGTGCTCGGTTTCGCTCAACACCCGAATATCAAAGGGGGCCTTCTTGTTGTAGGCGAAATTCGGTCCATCAGCTGCGCTCAGGCCTAACGCAATGGCCAGCGTCAGCAGGATTCTGTGCATTCTCTCTATTCTGCCAGTTCCGCGCTTTGCACCGCAGGCCTGCGCGATGTTTGGTCAACTGTTTGGTCAACCTTGACAGAATTAGCGACTTTTGGTACCACATCTTGGATAGGATCCTCCAGCACGTAGAAGTGGGGGACCAATGGCCATCGGAGGGAGTCGCCGTGAAACTCAACTTGCTGTTTGCCTCTTCGGTCACCCTGCTGTTTGGCGCCGTACTACAAGCCAGTATCATCTCCTATGGCTCCAGCTTGACGTTCGGTGGCACCAATTCGCCGGACACTTACGCCGACGTGAGCACATTCGGCACAACCCCGGTGCTGGTGGACAGCGGGGCCGTCACCATCTGGCAGCAGCAGATTTCCACCGGAGCTGGGAGCGAATGGGACGTCTTCTACATGAAGACGACATCTGGCGGGCCTTTGGCAAACAACATTAACGCCCTCTGGAGCGTCGTCATCACGTACACCCTCAATGAGCCGGCGTACTTTGACGCGGTCGCCAACCAGTGGTCCGTGAACGGGACGGCGGTGAGTCCACTGACCAACTTTGGAAGCATCTGTTGCGCCACAACATCAAACCCGGTCTTCGCGGGCGACGCCTACTATGCTTCGGGATTCAGCACGCTGCTCAGTGGAACACAGACGAACTGGCAGCAGATTTTCGTCAGTCCATACAATTTCGTGTCCTCCGGTGGGATTGATCCGAACACGGCGAACGGTTTCGCGTTTGCGTTGCACCTGACTTCTCAGGCCAGTGCTCCGGAACCGGCGACTTTCTGGCTGCTTGGCGCCGGCCTCGCGACGCTCGCGTATCGCCGCCGTCGATCCTGACAATGCAGGCGAGTAGCCCCCAAAGCCGGCTCAATGCTAAACTCATGAGTGGCCGTTGGGAGGTCGTCTAACGGTAAGACTGCAGATTCTGGATCTGCGTATCGGGGTTCGAATCCCTGCCTCCCAGCCAACCGAACCCTCCCGTTTTTCATTAACCTCACCCCAAGTCGCTGCGGTTGACATGCGGCGATTCCCGTAGTCATATAAAAGAGTCAAGATTCGGCAGAGCCTGCGGCGCGGAGGCCTTCTCATGCCCAGGGCTGAGCGTACCCCATTGCACACTTACTGGAACTCCAACGCTCTCATCTTGGCCGTGGTGTGCACCCTCACCCTCGGCTGCCGGACGACGTCTAAAACAGCCCAGCCAGCTATCACCTTCACCCGCGTGCCGCTGGCAGACGCCGGCGGCGGAGGCTTCAACGACATCATCGAAGGAAAGGTGAGCGCGGTAACGCCTGGTCAGCGCATTGTGCTGTACGCTAAGCGCGGTGTCTGGTGGCTGCAACCTCTTCCCGAACAGCCATACACCAAGGTTCAGACCGGATTGCAATGGATCAACTCCACACACCTCGGAACGGACTATGCCGCCCTGCTTGTGGCGCCGGAATATCGGCCTTCTGTCTCGCTTGACACTCTGCCGCCCGCTGGTGGATTAATCGCCTCCGTCGCCAGCGTCAAGGGACAAGCTACCTCGCCGTCGGTGATCGTACCGTTCAGCGGCTATCAGTGGAGAGTTCGCAACGCGCCCAGCCGGCGCGGCGGCACCATGAACGACTATGTTCCTTCGAACGTCTGGACCGATCCGCACGGTGCGCTCCATCTGCGCATCGCGAACGCATCCGGCAAGTGGAGCTGCGCCGAAGTCGCCCTAACCAGTAGTCTCGGCTACGGCACTTACTCGTTTACGGTACGCGACGTCTCTCACCTCGAACCGGCGGCGGTTTTTGGAATGTTCACCTGGGACTACTCCGGCAGCGACCAGAACTTTCGCGAAGTCTCTGTTGAGATCAGCCGATGGGGCGATGCTTCGAGCAAGAACGGGCAATACGTCATCCAACCATTCCACGTGCCCGCAAACGTGGCGCGCTTTTCGGCTCCTGCCGGTCCGCTCACTCACTCCTTCACCTGGGAGCCCGGACGCATGACCTTCAAAACGGTCCGTGGGCGCTCACCGGCCGTGGGGTCCGCCGTGGTCTCGCAGCATATCTTCTCCTCGGGAGTTCCGGCGCCGGGCATTGAGTCCGTGCGCATGAACCTATACGTCTACGATGCCGGCACAGCCCGTCTCAAAGAACCCGCGGAGGTGGTAGTTGAGAAGTTCGAATACCTCCCGTAGATTGTGCCTCTTGTTCGGCCTCGCCGGCGCCTTCCTTCCGGCTCTCGCCCTCGATCCGAATCGCGCCGTGTCTCAATACATTCACGATGAGTGGATCTCCGGTCAGGAATTTCAGAGCGGTGCGGTCCACGCCCTGTCGCAGACTCCAGACGGCTACTTGTGGATAGGCGGCGATCGAGGTCTTGTGCGGTTCGATGGACACGGTTTCCGCCCCTTCGGCGATCCGAGTTTCCGCACCTCGCCGGCTGTACCAGTGCAAGACCTCGCTGTAGACTCCAGCGGCAGCTTATGGATTCGTTACCAGACGATGGCCGTGTCGCAGTATCGCGGGCGCTTCGCGCCGTGGCAGGGCGCCGTGACGACCATGAGCCAGGGGGCGGATGGCAGCGTCCTGCTTCTTGCTCCCGGGCGTGGGTTTCTCCACTACCGGGTAGACCGGACGGCGACCCTTCCCATCACGACCAGTGTATTTAACTTCCTCGTCATCTCTCTGGCCCAGACCGCGGACGGCACGGTCTGGCTGGGCACTCGCGACTCAGGGCTGTTCGCCTTCAAGGATGGACGCTTCTCGCCAATCAGCCAAGGCCTGCCGGATCGCAAGGTCAACTGCCTGCTGCCCGTCAACGATCACGAATTGTGGGTGGGGACCGACAACGGCGTTGTGCGCTGGAATGGCAAAAATCTTACGCGCGCCGGCGTACCCGGGAATCTCGAACATGTCCAGGCTCTTTCCATGCTCCGCGACCGCGATTCCAATATCTGGGTAGGAACCAACAGCGGGCTGTATCGCATCGGGTATGGAGGCATCGACGTCGGACCTCAGGGTGTGCCCTCGAACGTAAATGCGCTCTTCGAGGATCGCGAGGGCAATCTCTGGGTAGGCACAAGCCGCGGTGTGGAGCGCTACCGCGACCGGGCCTTTCTGTCCTACTCCCCTGCGGCCGCGGTGCGATCGGAAAGCAGCGGACCCGTTTACGTCGATGACGACGGGACAGTCTGGAACGGACCTCTCGATGGAGGCTTGGTTTGGCGAAGAGGAACCCAATCCGGTCGAATCGCCGCCGCCGGCCTCGACAGAGACGTTATCTATTCCATCGCAGGCGGCAAACAGGAGTTGTGGATCGGCCGCCGCCGCGGTGGGCTCACGCGCCTTTCCCTGCGCGGCCAGCCGATAGCTTCCCAAACATTCACGCGAACCGCCGGCCTCGATCAGGACAGCGTGTACGCCGTTTATGCAGCGTCCAATGGCGTGGTGTGGGCGGGCACTGTCAGTGCTGGGCTCAGTTGGCGCCACCAGGGCGTCTTTCACACCAATCCCGCAATCCACGGCGTCACGGCAATCGCCGAGAGCCCCGATGGGACGATGTGGTTTGCCACCAGTGACGGCATCCACGCATTAGCGGGCGGGCAGTGGCGAGCTTACTCGGGAACGGACGGCTTACCGCCAGGCAAGGTAAGTTGTCTATTTGTAGATGCGTCCGGCCTGCTGTGGATCGGCACACCGGTGGGTCTGGCCTATCTGAAGGACAATCGCATTGAAGTACCGCGCGAAGTCCCGCCGTCCCTGCAGGAGGAGATCGAGGGGATGGCTGCGGACGAGTATGGCGGGCTTTGGATATCCACTTTCAACCGCATTGCCAGAATCCGCCGCGCCGCCCTGCTGCAGGGCACGGTGACCAGCGAAGATGTGCGGGAATACGGAGTGGCCGACGGCCTCATCGGGACCGAAGGAGTGCAACGATTCCGCTCCGCTGTCGCCGATTCGCTCGGCCGGATCTGGTTTTCCACCAACCGGGGAATCTCCGTCGTGGATCCTTCCCGGCTCACTCGCGCCTCGGTTCCCGCGATCGCGCACATTGAAGAAGTATCTGTGGACGGCAAGACATTGCCCGCGAACGACAGTTACTCCCTGCCCGCGGGAAGCAAGAAGACCACGGTCAAGTTTATCGGACTGAGCCTCTCGGTTCCTGAACGCGTTAAGTTCCGCTACCGGTTGGACCCGTTCGACCCTGACTGGTCGCAACCTTCAACAGGCCGCGAGACGACCTTCACCAATCTGAGCCCGGGCACGTACCGGTTCCGCGTCATCGCCACCAACGCGGACGGCCTGTGGAATGGCGCCGAAGCCACAACCTCCTTTCAAATGGAGCCCGAGATTCCGCAGACATGGTGGTTCCGTTTTGGTAGCGTCGTTGTTGCGATACTGGTCATCGCTGCCATCTACCGGCTCCGCTTGAGTCATCTCACCAACCAGCTCAACTTACGTTTTGAAGAACGGCTCTCAGAGCGTACACGCATCGCCCAGGAGCTTCACGATACGCTTCTGCAGGGAGTTCTCAGCGCTTCCATGCAACTACACGTCGCTTCTGACCGCCTGCCTGCCGACTCCCCGGCCCGCCAGCCGTTGAACCGGGTCATGGAACTGATGGCTCAAGTGAGCCGCGAAGGACGCAACGCCGTGAGAGGACTGCGCGCATCGCGAGACGAGTCACAGGATCTGGAACAAGCATTTCTTCGCATTCCGCGGGAACTGGCGGCGCCTGAGGAGATCAAGTTCCGTGTGATCGTCGACGGACGCCAAAAGGTGATTCACCCGATCCTGCGGGACGACGTTTATCGCATCGGCCGCGAGGCCGTAGTCAATGCCTTCCGCCATTCTCGCGCCGACGCCATCGAAGTAGAACTCGATTATGAGAGCAGCGAATTGCGCTTGTTTGTGAGGGACAATGGGTGCGGCATCGACTCCGCCGTCCTGAAGTCCGGACGTCATGGCCATTTCGGATTGACCGGAATGAGGGAACGGGCGGAGCGGCTCGGCGGCAAACTCACCGTCTGGAGCAGTAGCACCGCGGGCACGGAAGTTGTGCTTTGCGTACCAGGCCACGTCGCCTTCACTCCTGAAAACACAACCCGGCCAGGCCGCGGTGCCGGCGCGTGGTTCCGTCGAATATTTGGCAAGGACAAGCCTATTGAAGGAGGCGAAGAATGAATGATCCAGTTGAGATTCGTGTCCTGAGCGTGGATGACCATCCGCTTCTGCGCGAGGGGATCGCCGCCATCGTCAATGAGCAACCCGATCTAACGATGGTTGCCCAGGCGGCCACCGGCCGCGAAGCCATTGAACAGTACCGCAAGCACCTTCCCGATGTCACGTTGATGGACCTGCGACTGCCCGACATGAGCGGTATCGACACCATGATCGCCATCCAGAAGGAGTTTCCAAACGCCCGCATCGTCATGCTGACCACCTTCGACGGCGACGTGGAAATCCAGCGCGCCCTGCAAGCCGGCGCCCGTGGCTACATGCTGAAGAGCATGCCGCCTTCTGACTTGCTGAAAGTCATTCGCCAGGTGCATGCGGGCAAGAAACACGTGCCTGCCGAGGTGGCAACCTATCTGGCTGAGCATCTCAGCGACGAGAGTCTCACGGCGCGTGAAATCGACGTCCTCCGCCACCTTGCCGGGGGCAATCGGAATCGCGATATCGCCGAGCAGTTGTTCATCTCTGAGGAGACAGTGAAGGTGCACGTCAAGCACATCATGGAGAAGCTGGGCGCCAGCGACCGCACACAGGCCGTTGCCATCGCCCTACGCCGCGGCTTCATTCAGCTCTAATTTTTTCCACCAACTTACTCGAAAGTGGTATATGAAGATCCCGCGTCCTCGGGTTTCTTGATGCGGACATCGCGGCTATCGTTGATGTAGCAGGTGACCGTGCCCCGTTTCTTTGCGTTCTTTCCAGGCGGATTGCCTGGCTTCGGATTACTTCTGTTGCGGCTGGCGTTGGGGTTGGCAACGGTCCTCCAGAGCTTCGAGCACATCGTCGCACCAGGTCCGCTTACGTTGGTGTTCGGTTTAGTTTGCGGGTTGTCGCTCGCCAGTGGAGTTCTGCTGTTGGCTGGGTTTATGACGCCAGCCGCCGGTGTCCTGGTAGTCACCGGCCTGGCCCTATCCTCACTGCCTTCGGCCACCCGACCTCTGTTCGATTCCAGGCTGGCAGCCATCTTCGCGGCCATTATTGGTACGGCGATTTCGCTGTTGGGTCCCGGGGCCTTCTCGCTGGATGCCCGTCTTTTCGGTCGCCGCGAGATCATGATTCCGCCGTCCTCGCGGCGCGACTTGTAGAGGAGACAAACATGGACGCTGCTGTTGTATCCAGAACCTTCGTTCTCGCCGTTTTGCTCACCGGCAGCGTCCGGCGTGCCGAAGAAGCCCTGCTGGAAGCAATCCAATCTGTGCCTTGCCCTGCCCGGAACGCGGATCAAATGCTGGTGGCGACGGCGGCCGCCGCAATCGAAATGGCAATCGAAGCGGCGCCATCCCCAATCCCATTCCTTCCCCATGAGTTGCAGCGGGTATTACGCCTCCCGGCAGCTCTTCGCCGTTGCTTCGCGCTGCGCCGCCTGGCAGCCCTGCCCGCGCCAGTGTGCGCCGGCCTGCTCCACATCGATCTGGCCACTGTCGACCGCCTCGCCTCTGAGGCCATGGAACTCCTGGCAGAACCCGGGCAAACACCACAGCCCCTGAACCAGTTACATCCCCAATTCACAAGGAGAGTACCTTGCTTTTGAACGTCTTCGGTATCATCGCATCCAAACGGGTGGACCGGGACCTTGTGTTGGTGGCTCAGCTCTTCAATAAGGCGCCGACACTAAAAGCCTTGGCCCCCACGGAGACAGTGCCGGCTTTCGCCGCCGCCCAGTTGTAAGTCCTCGTGCTCTTTGTTGTGCTAGCCGCTGCATCCTCGACAGCTGGACCGGCCTCGGCCGAGCCGGTCCTTGCATTATCCTGAAGTGTGTTCCGCCTCCTCCTCGGCTTCCTTCTAATAGGCGGCCCGCAGTTCCGCGACGTCGCCCCGGAAGCAGGCGTCAAGTTCACTCTGCAGAACTCCCCTACGCCCCGCAAACTGATGGTGGAAACCATGGCCGGGGGCCTCGCCGCCTTCGACTACGATAACGATGGGCTTGCAGACCTCTTCTTCACCAATGGCGCCACGCTCCCCGGGCTCGACAAATCCGATCCGAAATACTGGAACCGGCTCTATCACAACGAAGGCAACTGGCACTTCAAAGACGTCACCGAGGCCGCCGGACTCAAGGGCGACGGCTACTCCATGGCCGCCGCAGCGGCAGATTTCGACAATGACGGACGCGTCGACCTCTTCGTCGCCGGATATCGCGCCAACCGCCTTTATCGCAATCGCGGCAACGGAACCTTCGAAGACGTCACCGCGAAATCCGGTATCGCCGGCACCGAGTGGGCCGTCGGCGCCGGCTGGTTCGACTTCGACAACGACGGGCTCCTCGACCTCTTCGTCGTCAACTACGCCGACTGGTCACTCGACTTCGACCGCTTCTGTGGCGACTCCGCCAAAGGCATCCGCGTCTACTGCCACCCGCAGTATCTGACTCCTATTGCCAACCGTCTCTACCGCAACCGCGGAGACGGAACATTCGAAGATGTCAGCGTGAAGTCCGGCATCGCGGCTCACAAAGGCCGCGGCATGGGCGTCGCCTTCGCCGGCCGCGACCTCTTCGTGACCAACGACAAACTGCCGAACTTCTATTTCCGCAACAACGGCAAAGGTCACTTTGAAGAAGATGGATTGCTTACCGGCGTGGCGCTGCTCGATCACGGCAAGGCTGTCTCCAGCATGGGAGCCGACTACCGCGACTACGACAACGATGGACGCCCCGACATCGCCATGACCGCGCTGGAAGGCGAGACCTTCCCCTTGTTCCACAACATCGGATCGGGCTTTGAGGACGCCACCGCGCGCAGCGGCATGGCGCGTGCCAGCAATCCCCGCACGGGATGGGGCATCGGCCTCGTCGATTTCGATAACGATGGCTGGAAGGACTTGTTCGCGGCGTGCGCGCACGTCAACGACCTGGTGGAACTCACCGAACCTGCCCACTACAAGCAGCCCAACATCCTGATCCGCAATCTCGGCGGCGGAAAGTTCGGCACTTCAGGTATCGACATCGGAGAAGCCCGTGCCCATCGCGGAGCGGTCTTTGCGGACTTCGACAACGACGGCCGCATAGACATCGCCATCTCCGTCCTCGGCGGACCCGCCGAAGTCTGGCGCAACGAAAGCCCCGACGCCGGCCACTGGCTGGCCATCAAACTGGAAGGCACACGCAGCAACCGCGATGCCATTGGAGCCGAAATCCGCCTCGGCTCGCAGCGCAACGACATGACCACGGCCGGCGGTTACGCCTCGTCCATTCACGCTCCGGTCCACTTCGGTCTCGGCTCCCAAACCAACGTGCCGCACATTGAGATCAAGTGGCCCTCTGGAGCAACCCAGTCGCTTGAGAATGTGAAAGCCGATCAGGTCCTGAAAATCAAAGAACCTTGAGCTTATTTCGCCGGCGCGCTAATTTGCGCGTCCTGTTCCAACTGCGTCTGTGCCGCCTCGCTGCGCTTCTTCAACTCCTGATACTTCGCCAGCAACTGCTTCGCCAGCTCCGCCTGCCCCGAAGCCTGGTATGCGCGCGCCAACTGGAAATGCAGACTCCCATCCTCATCCAACGGCAGAGCCTCTTTCAACTGCGGCACGGCCTTCTCCCCCGCGCCTGCCGCCAAATACGCCCGCGCCAGCGAAGCACGCGCCGGTAGCAGTTTCGGATCCACGGCCACCGCCTTCTCCAAGAGCGGTACCGCCTCCTCAGGCCGCTGGCGAGCCAGGTACGAATCCCCGAGCAGGAAATTCAGCGCCGCCGAATTCACGTCCGCCGCTAACAGCCTTTTCAAGAGCGGTTCAGCTTGGTCAAAGTCCTTTGCCAGACACAGCGTCGCCGCCAACTCCCGCTCCAAACCTACGTCTCCGGGAGCCAGCGCCAGCGCCGCCCGCCATTGCGCCACAGCTTCCATATACTGGCCCTGACCGCGCAGCATCTCCGCCATCAACTGCAGCTTCGGAGCCGAATCCGGCAGCGCCACCAGCTTCCCAAACGCCGCGGAGGCCAGTGCGCTCCAGGCCCTCGCTTGCCAGTAGTAATCCTCAGGTGTCTTCCGCGTCTTCACGCCCGAAGCTGCTGCCAGATAACGCCCCGCTGCAAAATCGCAAGCGGCCTTCTCCACCGCGCAATTCGGATTGCCCTCGGCCCGCAGTTCCTCCGCGGACCAGTCTTCATGCCCTGTCTGTTTATAGATCTGCGCCACTGCCGCGTGCGCCCCGCGTAGCTTTGGCTCCCGTTTCAACGCCTCGCGATAGAAGTAGAACGCCGCCCGCGTCTGCTTCCCTCTGGTCCGCGAGTCCGCGATCAGAGCCGCCACATAACCCGATCCCGGCGCCACTTTCTGCAAAGTCCCAAACGCCCCCGCCGCCAACGCCTCATACTGCAACCCGAGCGAATACCAGCCGCGAGCCTCCCCCGGCTGCGCCTCCAGAATCTTCCGCAACTGCGCCGCCGCCTCTTCGTGCCGGTCTAACTGCGCCGCCGCATCGGCCAACATCCGACGTGCGTCCAGCAATGAAGCATCCTGCGCCAGCGCCTTTCGTAACAGGGGCGCCGCCTCACCCGGCTGCCCTGTCTTCAAATAAGAAGCGCTCAGCATCATCAGGGCCGGCAGCGCGCCCGGCTGCGTTTTCAGCACCATCTTCAAGGAACCAATCGCCGCCGGATAAGCCCCCGCCAGATGTTGCGCCATTCCCAGATTCATGCGCAGCCCCACATCGGCGGGTAGCGCTTTCACCAACTCCTCGTAAACCGCCACAGCGTCTGCGAAGCGCGCTTCTCCCATTAAGCGCCGGCCTTCAGCCGACTGACGCACCAGCGCCTCAGACTGCCCAAGCAGCAGACCCACGGCGCAGAGCACACTCACAAACATTCGAAGCACTACGGCCATCATCCCAGACTCCAATAAAAACGGGCGGTCCCTCCGAAAAGGAAGCCGCCCGTTTTGATCGATCGAACAATCCCGCCTGGACTAGAAGCCCATACGCAGGCCAAAGCGGATCTGACGCTCGCCGGACGAGCTCAGAATCTGCAGGAAGTTGCCGCTGGTTACGTCTGTGCTGGAAACGCCTCCAAAGTGAGAGGTGTTGGGCAAGTTGTAGAATTCCGTGCGGAAGTCCACTTTCACCCGTTCCGTGACCGCGAACGTCTTGTTGATCATCAGGTCGGTGTTCCATTGTCCGGGGTTCCGGAGAATGTTGCGGCCTGTGGTTCCAAAACGTTGGTCGGTGACTGCCTTGAAGGAAGACGGGTCATACCAATAGGTGCCCGGTCCCACTTGACTCAGTTGGTGAATCGGCCCCACCTGGTCGGCCGTCTGCGTGTTGTTGGGGGCGTTGAGGGAGCTGTCGGGAGCATTGACGGTAAAAGGAGTTCCCGTGTACATCGACATCACGCCATTCACGCTCCAACCGCCGATCACATGGTTCATTACGCCGTTGGCGGCAATCTTTTTGCCCTTGCCCATCGGCAGCTCATAAACCCAGCCCATCTGGAACACGTGCGTGCGGTCATAGCCTGCCGGAGCGCGGTTGCGTGAGAACACAGGTCCCCAGTTCCAACCCACGCCGGCCCAGCCATCGTCATCGGTCATGTTGATCGCCTTCGACCAGGTGTAGGCGCCCTGCAGCATCAACCCGTGGCTGAGTTGCTTGCGGATGCTGGTCTGCAGCGAATGGT
>JBDTMC010000223.1:0-12315 GCA_039934475.1 Bryobacteraceae bacterium
TCCCATTCGGGGGCGATTGGCATTCCCGCAAATCGTCGACAAGCGCAAAGTCGCATAGTTGGCGCCTTGAGCGGGACGCGCAGGCACGTCCCGCTCCTCTTCTACAGGAGCTGCAGAGTCATTAATCGTTACTGGAAGGGTTGGCGGAAAGCCAGTGGGAGTCAAACTTCCACTCCGCCAATGATATCTGTCAAGTTGTTGATTCTCCATATGGAAGAAATGGCTACATTGGGGCGCAGGCCGTACAAAATCCCGTACAAATCAGCGGCCAGGGAGGCCGTCCCTGTGCGGCCTCGGTGGAGTCGATTTCGGGGCTACAGCGCGCTGGCTTGATCGTTAGGCAAACCCACCCCGAACTTCTGGTCAGCAAGCAGAGGCAACGAAAGGATGAGGCGATCGTGATGGTGCGTGCCAACCGCGAAACCGCCTCTCAGAATCTCGGCTTCGCCTCCCGTCCGTTCGTATTGTGCGGCCTTCCTGTCAGGCGCCCCTCACGGGACGTGCTGCTTCATGAACGCCGCAACGGTCACTTCGTTCTTCAGGTGACCGGACATCCCGACTATGGCCTCCCCTGGGGACAAGACCGTCTTGTGCCGATCTTCCTGGCGACCTTGGCCATTCGGCAGCAGAGCCGGACAATCGCATTCGACAGCGCGGCGGAGATGCTGGACACGTTCGGCATGCAGCAGGGCGGCTCCCAGTACAGGCGGCTGATTGAAGCGTTCAAGCGCGTCTTCGGCGCCACCATGTTCTTCGGCACCGATACCCTCCGGGAGCGGAGCCGCGTGGTCTATCAATCCCGTTTCAGTTTCATGAGCGAGGCGCGGATCTGGTATTCCCGCCATGCCGAGCGGCCAACCCTGCCGGGAGACTGCCGGAATCTGATCGTACTGAGCAATGAGTTCTTCCGGGAGGTTGTGGATCATCCGATCCCGACGGACCTTGAGGCGGCGAAGGCTCTATCGTGCGCGCCCGCGGCGCTGGATTTGTTCACTTGGCTATCGTACCGGTGTTTTACTGCCAGGGGAGAGGAGGAGGTTCCCCTGTTCGGGGCAACCGGCCTATCCCACCAACTCGGCGGCCTGGAGTACAGCCGGCCGCGGAAGTTCCGGGAGAAGCTGGAGGGATGGCTTAAACTGATCCGAACAATGTGGCCGGATTGCCCGGCGCGTGTGTCCGCGTGCGGGCGTCAATTGGTCCTCTCCCACGCCGCCGCTATCCATCCATCCACGCTCAAGCAATCTACCCCAGCGTAATTAATCAGGAGTTGCCGGCTGAAACGAGTTCGGGATCGCCTTGCCCTTGACGACGATCCCGCCGGTCGCTATCTCCACCGTGTCGCCACACTCGGCCACGATGTGTTTCATCGAGAGTCGCCGCGCCGTCGGCACAGCAGCCGCTAGTTCTGAAATGGCGTTGGGCGGAAAGCGACCCGAAGGTCTCTGGCGGGCAGAACTCCACAGGGTTGGCTGCCGCATCGGATGTCGCCGCGGAAAGGCGGTTGAAGCGGGCGCTGGCCGACGCGATGCTGGCGACCAGATTTGCTGGCGGCCAGATTCTGACAAACGGCTAGAAATGGGATATCATACCCAACCATGCAGACAAGCCGCCATCTTCGATCGGCTCTGTTAGCCGGGGTGACTGCACTTTCCTTCTTGGGTGCACTTCAACCCCTTGCACCGGCTCAACCAAGGCGGAACATCGATTTTGTAAGGGACGTCCAACCAATTTTTTCTGCATCCTGCGGTCCCTGCCATGGCGCAAAACAGCAGATGGCGCAACTCCGGCTCGACGCTAGAAATTCAGTTCTCGGACCGCGGCCGAGCGGTGCAGTCGTGGTGCCAGGCAAACCAGACGAGAGCACGTTATGGCAGGTCGTCGCCGGCGCGGGAACTAAACCGCGAATGCCGTTCGGTGGACAGCGACTACCTGATGAGTCAATCGAAATCATTCGACAGTGGATTGAGCAAGGCGCCAGTTGGCCTGAGGGCGCGGGGGTCACTGTTCACGACGCCCAGCAACATTGGGCGTATGCTAAGCCGGTGCGGCCCGGCATGCCAGCGGTCCGTAACGCGTCCTGGCCCAGGAATTCCATCGATTATCTCGTCTTGTCGCGACTCGAGAAAGAGGGATTGGCGCCATCTGGCGAAGCCGGCAAGGAGACCCTGATCCGGCGGGTTTCCCTTGACACGCGTGGCTTGCCACCGAGTATAAACGAAATCGATGCCTTTCTTTCCGACGTTGCACCCGGGGCGTACGAACGCTTAGTTGACCGCATGCTTGGCGCTCCACAGTATGGAGAGCGGTGGGCTCGACCTTGGCTTGATCTGGCAAGGTATGCCGATTCAAACGGCTATGAGAAGGACAGAAGCCGCAGTATTTGGCTGTATCGCGATTGGGTCATCGGAGCTTTCAACCGGAATATGCCGTTCGATCAGTTCACCATCGAGCAGATTGCCGGGGATCTCTTGCCGCATGCCACCTTGGATCAGCGCATCGCCACTGGATTCCATCGCAACACGCTGATCAATGACGAGGGAGGGGTGGATGCCGAAGAGTTCCGCGTGGCAGCAGTGCTTGATCGAGTGAACACGACGGCCACAATATGGTTGGGATCGACCATTGGGTGCGCTCAGTGCCACAATCACAAGTACGATCCATTCTCGCAGGAAGAGTATTACCGCTTCTTCGCCCTTCTCAACAACGACAAACCGGACATTGAAGCAGATGCTTTTAACGTTCGGGCGGAGAATCTTGGCCCTCAGGTGGAAGTTCCTACGCCAAAACAAGCAGTCGAACAGGAGAGACTGCAGCGAGAAGTTGCCCGCCATACGGCAACCCTTGAGAAACAGACGCCAGCTATGGAGGCGGCTCAAGAACTGTGGGAGAAGGGCTGGGAAAAGCAAGAGAGTGCATGGAAAGCCATCGACGCAACGCCTCAAGATTCCCTGGATGGGGTGAAGTTAACGGCTCTTCCGGACAAATCCGTGATTGCTACAGGCCGGAATCCAGATCAGGCCACATACATCCTCACTGCGAAGACAGATATCCGAGGGATTACCGGTATCCGGCTGGAGGCAATTCCGGACGGCAGCATGCCCAATGGAGGATCTGGCCGCGCTCCGGACGGCAACTTTATTCTTACGGGGTTTGAACTTGAAGTTTCTCCAGTAAAGACGCAGGCCGATCCGAAGCAAGTGGTTCTCTCCGCCGCCTTTGCGGATAGCGCGCGCCATGGGTTTGAAGCGGAACGCGTCGTAGAAGCCACGGGGAAAACCGGTTGGTCGGTGCGGGAAGACGGCCCGCGTTCGGCCGTTCATGAAGCTGTTTTCCTGACGGAAGTGCCGGTTGGCTTTGAAGGAGGAACCCGCGTCAAGTTTACTCTCAAGCAGGAGTCGCCAGAAAAGCAGTGTGCGCTGGGCCGGTTTCGCATCTCTGTTACCACAGCGCAATATCCGGGCCTCAACTTGTGGACTTCGCCCGGTTCCAAGGTGAGAAGCCAGGAACAGAAGATGGCACTCGCAAAGTATTTTCGATTGACCACGCCCCAATTGGCCGAAACCCGGAAGTTACGTGCGGAAGCGCGCGAGAGGCTTCAACATTTGGACATTCCAACATCAATGGTCATCGAAGCCATGCCGGAGCCTCGGGAGAGCCACATTCTCATCCGGGGGAACTTCATGACCAAAGGAACGCAAGTCAGCGGGGGATTTCCGGCGGTCCTGCACAAGCCCGCGAAAGGCGAAGCGCAGGGCCGCTTGGCGCTCGCCCGTTGGCTGGTCGACAACGAAAACCCACTCGTGGCTCGGGTGACGGTCAATCGGATCTGGGAACAGTATTTTGGCCGTGGAATCGTGGAGACTCCGGACGATTTTGGAACGCGCGGCGACCGGCCAGCCAATCCGGAATTACTGGACTGGCTGGCTGTTGAATTCATGGAGAAGGGATGGGATCTCAAAGCGATTCATCGCCTCATTTTGAATTCGGCCACCTACCGGCAGGCTTCCAACGTAACACCTCAGCTTTTGGAAAGAGATCCCTATAACCGGCTGTTGGCGCGCGGACCTCGATTTCGGCTTGAGGCCGAGTTCATTCGGGATATCGCTCTTACGGCAGGGGGCATTCTCAACTCTAAAATTGGAGGTCCGAGCGTTTATCCGCCCCTACCGGAGGGAATACTCAAGAACAGCTTCAGCTCTTACGACGTGAAGAACCTTTGGGTCAACCCCGAGGCTGCTGATCGGTATCGGCGTGGAATCTATACGTTCTGGCGGCGCACCGAGCCTTATCCCTCTTTTCTGACTTTCGACGCACCGCGCCGCGACGTGTGCGTGGTAAACCGGTCCCGAACCAATACACCGTTGCAAGCCCTGGTGACGTTGAACGATCCTGCCTTCGTGGAGGCCGCAGCGGGACTGGGACAACGAATGATGCAGGAGCAGGGCACGAGCGGAGAAAGAATCGTTTACGGCTTTCGACGTTGTGTATCCCGGAAACCGAAGCAAATAGAGTCATTGGAGCTGGAAAATCTGTTTCGGAAATCGCTCGGCATGTTCCAGAAAGATCCGGAAGCCGCGAAGTCCCTGGCAAGTTCCAGCGGACTGAAATTAGCTGCGAACACGGACTACCCAGAGCTGGCAAGCTGGATTTTGGTAGCGAATGTTCTATTGAATCTCGACGAGACGATCACGAAAAATTAAGCCATGAAAGAGAATTTAGATAGTATTACCCGGCGGCATCTACTCCGCGGCACCGGGTTGGGGTTCGGATCGATTGCGCTGTCTCAACTGTTGGGCGGCGCCGGGGCCGATAGCACTGATCTTTTAGCTGGGAAGAAGCCTCACTTCACCCCGACGGCCAAGCGCGTGATCTTTCTGTTCATGGCCGATGCACCATCGCAACTGGACCTGTTCGAACACAAACCCAAGTTGACTGAAATGAGCGGCCAGCCAATTCCAGAGGAGTTGATTAAGGGCCAGCGATTTGCGTTCCTTCGAGGCGTGCCGAAGATCTTGGGATCCCCTTGGAAGTTCGAATTGAACAAGAAATCGGGCGTTTATCTCTCTGAATTGATGCCGCATCACAACGACGTCCTGGACGATATTACTTTCCTCCGATCCATGTGGACCGAGGAATTCAACCACGTTCCTGCGCAGCTATTCCTGAACACAGGATCGCCGCGCCTGGGGCGGCCTTGTATGGGCTCCTGGGTAAGCTATGGGCTGGGCAGCGAAACCAAGGACCTGCCCGGTTACGTGGTCCTGGCGTCCGGCAAAGCCAGCCGGTGCGGGACTGCATGCTGGGGCAGCGGATTTCTGCCTAGCGTTTACCAGGGCGTCGAGTTTCGGTCAGCGGGAGATCCGGTTCTGTATCTGTCCAATCCGCCCGGCATGAGTAGTGAGGTCCGCCGCGAGTCCTTGGATACGCTCAATACGCTCAACAGGCAGAGTTACCTCGAAGCTGGCGACCCGGAAATTGCGACACGCATAAATTCGTTTGAGATGGCTTACCGAATGCAAACCAGCGTGCCTGAGTTGATGGATATCTCGAAAGAGCCGGCCGCAACGCACGCCATGTACGGGACGGAACCAGGTAAAACGTCTTTCGCCAATAATTGTCTATTGGCGCGCCGGTTGGTTGAGCGGGGATGCCGTTTCGTTCAGCTCTATCACGGCGGGTGGGATCATCATGGTGGCAACGGCGATCAGAATCTGGTGAGCAACCTGCCGGAACGCGCCAGGCAGGTAGATCAAGCCTCCGCAGCCTTGATCAAAGACCTGAAGCAGAGGGGACTGCTTGACGACACCCTCGTCATCTGGGGCGGTGAATTCGGACGTACTTCTATGCTGCAGGGCGAGTACTCAAAGACTCAACTCGGGCGGGACCATCACGGCAAAGGCTACACGATGTGGATGGCCGGAGGTGGCCTCAAACGTGGTTTCAGTCTGGGGGCGACCGACGAATTGGGCACTCAGATCACCGAAGACCCCGTCCACATTCACGACCTTCAGGCGACCATACTGCATCTGCTTGGAATTGAACACACCAAGTTAACGTACCGATTCCAGGGACGCGATTTCCGGCTGACGGATGTTCATGGAGAAGTGGTGAAAAAGATTTTAGCGTGACCCCGGCTGCTCCGACGCTTGATATTGTGGCTTGACCATCGGAATATCCGGTGGTATGATCTTCCGGACTGCAGCTCCACACTATCCACGTAAGAGGTGTTCGCATGAATTGGAAATTGCGTTTCACAGCCGCCGTTATTTTGAGCGGACTCGCACTCTTGGTAACAGACCGAGCAAAAGGGCAAACCAGCACCGGGTCCGTACTGGGAGACCTCACGGACCAGACGGGAGCTATCGTTGCCGGCGCAGAACTCATCCTGGAGTCCAAAACGACCGGAGAAAAGCGCACCTTGTCGAGTAGTGAGGCGGGGCACTACGAGTTTCCCCTCGTCCTACCTGGGGCGTATCGCCTCACGATCCGGCACCCTGGGTTTACCACAACGGTCCTGGATGATGTGGTGGTACGAGTCAACCAACCCTTTAGTGCAAGTCCGATGATGCAGGTTGGACAAGTAAACGAGCAGGTCACCGTGGCGGCGGCAGCCGTCCAGGTGAACGCAACCAATGCGACGCTCGGGGCGGTTGTGGACTACAAAGAGGCTGTGACCCTTCCGATCAGGGGCCGGAGCTTTCTTGAATTCGCCACCCTTGGTGCGGGGGCCGTGAGTAAATATCCGGGCAGCTGGTCCGCGGAATTCTCGGGAGGGCGCGAGAGTCACGCCGGGATCGCGATCTCCGGCGCGAAGGACGTGTCCACCGTATACCTGATTGATGGCGCCCCCACGAAGAGCCCGGAGTACGGCCAGATCGGCTACCTTCTGCCACTCGAATCCGTGCAGGAATTCAATATTCAACGTGGATTTTTCTCGGCGAAATACCCTGGACCGGGAGTGATCAATATTGCCAGTGTTTCGGGTACCAATACATTTCACGGCGTGGCGTGGCACACCATTCGAAACAATGCGGTCGACGCGCGCGGGTTTTTCGATCCAGGTCCTAAGCCCCCCCTTCGCCAGAACCAATTCGGCGCGCGGGCAGGAGGCAGGTTGATCAAAGACAAGCTGTTCTGGACAGGCAATTTTCAGTTAGCACGAGAACGCCGGTCCAGCACGCTGCGAGGAAGCGCGCCTACCCCCCTAGAGCGAACCGGTGACTTCTCCCAGTCGACCACCATTATCCGCGACCCATTTACGAAAGTTGCATTCCCTGGAAATGTCATCCCGTCGAATCTGATTGTTCCATTCGCTACAAAATACCTGGAATTTGTTCCACCGGCCACGAACGCGAGCCTCCCGTTCGGGCAGATTAATCGCATCGTAGAAGGCAAGCTCATTCAAGATGATGACTACTACGATGGAAAGGTAGACTACGTGCGAAGCGCTAAGGACCGTTTCTTCGTTCGCTTCGGTTACGCCAACTCCGCGAAAATCTATCCTTCCATTGAAGAGCACTACGCCAGGGGCGCACCTTACAGTAATCGTAACGGAGTGATTGGCTATACCCGCGTCTTCAGTCCGTCGGTACTTAGCGAATTTAACTTCGGATACGATCGCGTCAATAACCGCCCCAACCAAGCCGTTGGTCCCGGTATTGGGGAACGCGATTTTAACAAAGAACTCGGGCTGTCCAACGTCAATCAGCTTCCCGCTTGCAAACAGCCCCCGTGGATGAATTTTCTGTACGCCAGCTACACCTCTGTCAACTGCGTGTTTAGTCTCAGCAACAACTACAGTTTCTCGGAGAACATATCCTGGATCAAAGGCCGCCACTCGCTTAATTTTGGGGCGCAATTAACGCGCATGCAAGTTACCGACCCAATCTTTAACGCTGTGGCCGGTTCCTTCTCTTTTACCGGGCAATTTTCAGGCAATCCCTTCGCTGACTTCCTCCTTGGAGATCCGTTCGTAGCAACCGGCTTGACGAAGTTGACCATCCCGTATCGCCGCTCCTGGACCTCCGCCGCGTATGCGGAAGATACTTTCCGGGTGAACAAAGACCTCACGCTCAGCTTTGGATTGCGCTGGGAATTCCCCAAGCCGCCGTACGATAAGTACGACAACATCCAAGGCTTCAAACCCGCGAACGAAAGCTTCGCTCCTAATACACCGTTTGAAATTCCTCTCGCCGGCAAGAATGGTGTGTCACGCGAGATCGTTAAGACAAACTACAAGGACTTCTCCCCGCGCTTCGGTTTTGCATGGAAGCCCTTCGGTCTGGACAAGTGGGCGGTACGCGGCAGCTACGGACTCTTTTACGAGACCTTAGTTTTCAACGAGTATGTTTTTATGAGCTTGGGCGTGCCGTTTGTCGTGTCCGTTTCGCAGCAAAGCGACCCCAACATTCCAACGGTGCCGATCGCCGGACAATTTGGATTACCCAGTTTAAGCCTGGGCGGATTTCAACTTTCTGTGGACCCGGACCGGAAGGATCCGTACCTACAACAGTGGACATTTAGTTTAGAACGCGAGTTACCAGGCAACACGCTTCTCTCCGCAGCCTACGTTGGTTCCCATGGTGTTCACCTGTTTAAGCGGATGAATTACAACGTTGCCCGTCCGGGGCCGGAACCCTTGGCGAGCCGTTTGCCGTTCCCTATTTTCGGGGGTTTCATCCAAGACAAGGCAATCGGTGGCTCCAATTACAATTCCCTGCAGGTAGACATGAATAAGAGATTCGGTAAGGGTCTCAGTTACCGCCTTGGTTACACGTGGTCGAGGGCTATGGACTTTGGAACCAGCCAGGGCGAATCCATGGTGCCATGGGATGTACGGCTCGACAAGGGGCGCACCGAATTCGATGCGCGGCATCGGCTCGTCATCAGCGGCAACTATGAACTCCCCTTCGGAGCCGGCAAGCATTTCGCGAATTCGGCTAAAGGCGGTGTCAATAAGCTGGTCAGCGGTTGGCAACTTGTGGCAATTGGCACATTCCAGTCGGGATTCCCGCTCACACCGCGCAGCATCGATCTGTCGAATACGCAAGCCGGCCTTTTTGGTGCTCGTCCCAACCGCATTGGCAGCGGAACGCTGTCCCCGGATCAGCGAAGCAACAATCGCTGGTTTGATACCAGCGCCTTTGTCGTCGCGCCGACTGGCACGATCCCAAATTCCGGAACCCGCTTTATAGATGGTCCTGGACTCAACAACTGGGATCTCTCGCTACTGAAGAACACGGCTATTACGGAACGGATCAATCTCCAGACCCGGTTCGAGTTCTTTAACGCCTTCAACAAAACAGGCTTCGGGAGCCCCAACATGAATATCTCGACCCCGACTGCGGGCCAGATTTTCAGTGCTCGGACAGCGCGGGAGCTGCAGTTCGTTTGGAGGGTAACCTGGTAGCGGGTTCCGAAATCCAGTTATGTGTCTGGGCGTTCGGCTGAGTTTCATAGCCGCAGTTGTTTTGTCGGCCGTCGGTGTGGCCTTCCCCCAACCGCCGGAACTCGCCCTGGATCGAATCCCCAGAGACGTTCGCGAACCGTTGCGGAAATCGTACGAGGCAGCGCAAAAAAACTATCGGGACGCTGATTCGATCGGAAACCTGGGTATGATGCTGCACGCTTACGAACAGTATGAATCAGCCGAGGCCTGCTACCGGCGGGCACGCGCCCTGGAACCAGGTGACTTTCGATGGGCTTACTATCTCGGTGTGGTCCAGGCCATCTCGAGAAAGCACACAGAGGCGGCGCTGAGCTTGCGAGATGCTACGAAGCTTAATCCAGCCTACGGGCCGGCCCAGCTTCAGCTGGCTAAATCGCTTTTTGAAACAGGTGAACTGAGCGAGAGCCGCACGGCCCTGGATTTCCTCATTCAGCGAAATCCAGGCTGGGCGGATGCACATTATTGGCTTGGCCGGGTACTCGCCGCGAGAGGCGAGTTGCTATCCGCGGCGGCAAGCCTCCGCAAAGCGTACGAATTGGCGCCCAGCTTCGGATCTGCTCATTATGCGCTCGCGATGGTTCTTCGCGATCTAGGCCAAGCCGCAGAGGCGGAGATGCACCTCGCGGTGTATCAGAAGGAAAAGGCACGACCACCGCAAATCGCCGATCCGCTTCTGGATGCAATCGAGGAACTCGGTTCCGGAGGCGCCCTGAACCATCTCAGAGCAGGAGTCCGGCTGGAGATGGCTGGCTCGTTGGAAGAGGGTGCCCGCGAGCAGGAGAGCGCGGTCAATATCCAACCGGACCTTATCCAGGCTCACATCAACCTGATATCGCTTTATGGCAAGCTCGGCCTGATCGATCAGGCGCGACGGCACTACCATCAGGCCATGGCCATCAATCCAAACCAGTCGGAGCTTCACTTCAATTTCGGTGTTGTGGTGGCTGCACAAGATCGGCCAGGCGAAGCCGCCGCGGCTTTCGGGCGGGCGCTGGAGATCAACCCTTTTTACGCTGAGGCTTATGCGAACCTGGGCCAGGCTATGGAGCGCTTGGGCCGCCAGGATGAAGCCGTGCAGCAGTATCACAAAGCACTCGAAAACAGACCCAATTACCAGCACGCGTATTTTCTGCTCGGGCGTGCGATGCTGCTTCAAAATAAGCCCGCCGATGCTATTCCCTTTTTTATCAAGGCACTTGTCCCAGAGGACGAACATACCCCCTTGTACCTGTTCGGGCTCGCGACGGCTTATGCGGCTTCGGGCGATCACGAGCAGGCCATTTCCCGAGCCCACACTGCGAGGCTGCAGGCTGCTGCTCTAGGGCAAATCGACTTGGTGAGAGCGATCGATCAGGATCTGCCGGCTCTTGAGAGGCCAGGCATAAGGCAGTGAAGACCGGCGCGCTTGCCATCATATTCCTCACGGCACTTGCATGGTTTGCGGCCAATCGTGCGGCGGTGGCTGAGAGTTCGTCGAGCGTGCCAATCTTCCATGATGCTGCTTTTGAGACCGGGCTGCGGTTTCAGCATTTCACTGGTTCCACCGGAGACTACCTGCTTCCGGAGATCATGGGCGCCGGCGTTGCGTTGTTCGACTACGATGGGGATGGCGATCTGGACGTATACCTTCTGCAGGGCACGATGCTGGATCCGCGTAAGAGCCTCAAGGAAGCGTTATTTCCGCCGCCGCGCAATCACTGGCCGGGACACCGCCTCTTTCGTAACGAACTCATTCCTTCAGGCAGACCTCAATTCACCGATGTCACGGAGCGGTCCGGCCTGAGGTTTGAGGGTTATGGTATGGGCGTGGCGGTTGGCGATTTTAACAACGACGGTCGCCCGGATCTCTATGTTACGAATGTTGGCTCGAACATCTTGTACCGGAATAATGGCGATGGCACGTTTACAGATGTCACCCGCGAGTCCGGACTCAACGAAATCCGATGGCCGACCAGCGCGGCATTCCTTGACTACGATCGCGACGGTAACCTGGATCTCTTCGTCGCCAATTACGTCGATTTCACAGTGCGGGGCAATATCTCCTGTTATGAAAAAACCGGTGCGCGCGATTATTGCAACCCGGCGATCTACCATTCCCTGCCGGGCCGCCTGTTTCGCAATACAGGGAGCGGGAACTTCGTCGACGTGACAGTGGCCTCGGGCATCGGCGCGGCTTTCGGAAAGGGGCTCGGCGTTGTTTGTGCCGATTTCAATTCCGATGGCTGGACCGACATCTTCGTCGCCAATGATGGAACCGAAAGCCAGTTGTGGATGAACCAGCATAATGGAACGTTCAAAGACCGCGCTCTTATTGCTGGAGTCGCCTACAACGCCGATGGCGCTACACAGGCCGGGATGGGTGTCACCGCAGGCGACTTCGACAATGATGGTGATGAAGATCTCTTCGTCACGCATTTGGCCAAAGAGACGCATGGTTTGTATAGGAACGACGGCAAGGGAACTTTCCTTGACGCGGCTGTCCCATTGGGTTTGACACAGATCAGTTTCTCTGGAACCGGTTTCGGGACGAGATGGTTCGACTACGATAATGATGGATTCCTCGATCTGTTCATCGCAAACGGGTCAGTAACGCTGGTTGAGGCGCTTCGCGGAAAGCCATATCCATATCAACAGAGAAACCAGTTGCTGCACAGTGAGAGCGGAAAGTTTTTTCGGGATGTCAGCCTTCTTGCCGGGCCGGCGCTTCAAGTGTCGGGGGTCGCGCGCGGCGCCGCCTTTGGCGATGTCAATAACGACGGCGCCATTGATATCGTGGTCACCAATAACAACGGACCAGTAAAGCTTATGCTCAACGATCTTGGCTCACACCATCACTGGCTCCTGGTTGGCCTTCGGACCGCCGGAGG
>JBDTMC010000224.1:0-12286 GCA_039934475.1 Bryobacteraceae bacterium
TGTACGGGGCGGCGGTTCTGAAGAACAGCTTCGGAATCAACGTCATCAGCTAGATCGGGCGAATTGAATGGAGGGAGCGGCCAGGGGTGCCGCTCCCTGGCCTGTTTTACGGAGGAAATTATGGATATGAAAAGTTATTACCGGCGAATCCGCGAGGTGGAAGCCAGCATCGCGGGGAAGGATGCCGTAGTTGTCAGCGAGGAGACGGCCGATGGCGGTCGAGCCGGAATCGTCAGTGAGGCGCCGAAAGGTGTTGCGGCGAGGTGGGTGGCGGAGGGCCGGGCGCGGCTGGCTTCAGACAGTGAAGCAAAAGACTATGTGGCGACCATCAGGGAGCGCCATCAACAGGCCGAGGAGGCCCGACGGCGAGCGAAGCCTTCTCTGGCGGTGCTAACGGCGGAGGACTTGCAGACCTTGCGCGGCTCTTTTAAGTTAGACCGGCAGTCAAAGTGAGCGGGAGGGAATAATGTCGCTATTCGTTGACGGCAATATCTCAACCATAGAGCAACTTCGGGCTTACGACTCCAGCATCCTGACCGTATCGAACGTCGAGCAGATTGACCTGGAGGCCAAACTGCAGCTTGCACAAGTGGAGTTGGGAGCGGAAATCCAGGAGGTGTTTGCGCGCGATAGTCCTCTGTATGGCTCAGAGATTACTCCGGCCACCCTGAACTTGGGCCCGATAGTGGTAACCGAACCCCTAAGGCAGTGGCACTGTGTTCGGACTCTTTCTCTTGTCTATCGGGATGCGTACTTTAGCCAGATCAATGACAGATATTATGGGCGCTGGCAGGAATATTTGCAGCTGGATGGGCGGCTGTCGGCACTGCTCCTCGGCACAGGAATCGGTATCACTAGCGATCCGTTAGCCAGACCAGCCAGCCCTGTGATCACGCTAAGCGAGGGATCCAACAGTCCGGCGATCTACTATTTCCGAGTCGCATGGGTCAATTCGGCAGGACAGGAGGGGCAGGGCAGTCTGGTTACGCCCCTCATCGCGGAGCAGTTTCACACTCTCTCCGTCGCGCCTCCTGCACCACCTGCGAATGCCGTCTCCTGGAATCTGTATGTGGGAGCTTCCGACACGTCTGTGACCAGGCAGAACAGTGGAGCCCTGGACCTTGACTCGACTTGGCAACTGCTGGCGGAGGGACTTCAGACCTCCGGGCCACCGGCAAACGAAGGCCAGCAGCCCGACTACTACTTCCGCATTAGAAAGGTCCGGCAGAGAGGCTAGAACGATGGCACAGACGGCAAGTCAAGTACGAGGAAAGCTGGTAAGTCTGCTAGGCGGACCTGCGGGGCTGCCGCTACAGATTGGTCAGTTGGCGACGGCGACCGGAGTTGCACTTGCGCCGATCCCGCTGGAACAAGTCATGGCGCAATGCGTGGCCTTGGAGATGGCTGAGCGGGCCGGTAAGATCGCCTACCCAATTGTGTACGTGTATGCCACGCGGATTGAGAATCAGCTGAAGGAAAAATTCAGGACGTTCTCAGGGATCGTAGAGGTGACCACGGAAGTTCGAGTAACAAACGAGCACCTGAACGATCTGGAGCGCGACCTGCAGCTCTATCTAGAGGCAATTACAGGAGTGCTAGACGAGAATAGGGGAAATTGGGGTGGGGGGATGTTCTATTCCGGAAAGTACACAGTTACGATGGCCGCAGCAAAGAGCGGCGGCCGGAACTTCGTGCAGACGGCAAAAGTAATATGCGAAGTCGATATGAGTATTAAGTAGGTGAGCAATGGCGTGTTATATTTCATCTAACGACAATCGGTTTTATGCCGCCGTCGAGGCGAGCTACGGAAAAGTGCCGGCAATTACCGCGGGCAACTACTTCTCCGGGATCAAACTCAGCGCGAAACAGCGGGCACAGCCTGTAGACCGAAGGGACAAGACGGGAACCCGCTCATTCGTGGGTTTGCCAGCACGGTTGCGTCGCGAAACCTCTTTTGAAGTTAAGAGCTATTTGAGCGCGTGGACCAACCCAGCACAGGCGCCTCCGCTTGACCCATTCTTGCAGGGAGCGCTGGGCGGAGCGCCGCTTTCGTTTGCCGGAGGAATACTGGCAGGCAACAGTGACAGCAGGACACTAAGGTTCGCGGCGGCTCACAATCTTGCGTCCGGGCAAGCTGTCACTTTTGGCGGTGAGATCCGTTTTGTAGCGACAGTTATCAACACCACCAGCGTGCAGTTGAATGCGCCACTTACAATTTTGCCGTCCGCAGGATCACCGATCGGGCCGGCAGTTACCTACCCGCCGGCCACTGCCTTGCGGGGCGTCAGCGTTTTCGACTACTGGGGGCCCGCAAATGCCGTGCAGCGAATCGTGTCGGGTGCGGCGGTCGATGAGATGCGAGTGAAGATTAATGGGGATTTTCATGAACTACGGTTCAAAGGTCCGGCTCGCGACATCGTTGACAGTGCAAGCTTTGAAAGTGGTCTCGGTGGACTGACCTCGTATCCTACGGAGCCAACACCGGGCGACTTAGACTACTCGATTGTTCCCGGAAACCTCGGCCAGGTCTGGTTGGGCACGAATCCCGATCAGTTCTACACCATCACCGAGGGTGAGGTGGTACTCGCCAATGACATCGAGACTCGCAATCGCGATTTCGGAAGCGATCTGCCGTTCTGCATCGTGCCTGGTCAAAGATCAGTCACGGTGA
Organism: Bryobacteraceae bacterium; assembly: GCA_039934475.1. Classification (GTDB taxonomy): domain Bacteria; phylum Acidobacteriota; class Terriglobia; order Bryobacterales; family Bryobacteraceae; genus JBDTMC01. The sequence continues at coordinate 2,672 of JBDTMC010000224.1, forward strand.
ACTTTGCCCTTTACGAACAAGGCGCCAATCAGACCAAGGAACTGTACCAGGCGGCCCGGCAGAGGTCTCCGATCAGCGTAATGCTTCAACTGGGTGAGCAACCGGGACAGATGATGGGCATATATCTGAAGAGCGTAGTGCCCGAAGTACCGGAGTATGACGACAGCGAGCGGCGTTTGCAATGGCGTTTCACCGACTCTCGTGCGCAGGGGACTTTCAACGACGAGATCATGATTGCGTTTGGGTAACTCTATGGACTACGAAAGCATGGTGCGCCTGGAGAGTAAGTGCGCCGAGGGCGTCTCATTCCAGATCCTAAGGATGTCGTTTGGACGAAGACTTGAGTTGATCAGACAAGTACGCGAGCTCAGCCGGAAACTGGAGTTTCTACGCACTAGCGACGGCATCGAGGACCGGCTTGAATCGAGCTTATTGGCAGGCCAGATAGACACACTTTACCTTGAGTGGGGATTGTCAAGCGTGGATGGCCTCGTGCTGGACGGTGTTCCAGCGACGATAGCCGAGGTGATTTCGAAGGGACCGGAAGAACTTTGTCGCGAGATTCTCGATGCGATTCGCAAGGAGTGCAGCCTAAGCGAGGACGAGCGAAAAAACTGATTCTCGCCTTCCATTTCTATCGCCGGAATCCAGCCGGATGGAGGTGCGAGCCGTGTCGTAAAAGCCGGCTGGAGGAGCGTCGCCGCTGTGGGTTCGTGAAATCTTTGCCCGTTAGCAACTCGCGAATTGTATGGGCAGGCGGCGGTGCCATGTCTACCGATTGTCCAGTGTCGGCGATTACGGGCGAGAGTATTGCGTTGCTCGAAGAGTATGCAGCGTGGAAGGTGCTCAGGGGTGGCGCCTCGCCGCGCAACTTGCCGGCGAAAGTCGTGGATGCTCTTCAGGTACTGGAAGTGGAGTTAATAGGGGAGGACAGAAATGAGAACTAATTGGGAAGAGCTTGTGGCGCAAGCGGTTAGCGAGAGAGGTGCTGGCGACAGAGGTGGGCAAGACGTCAATAGAATGATCGAAGCGGTCACTCGAGACAAGAATGATGGCGCGCGAGTCCTTTCCGCGGTTTCGCGACTTTCGACGGTCAGCCCGGTGGCCGCGTCACAAGCGGCAATATTGCCGGCTTCGGGCGGTGGCTTACAAGGAATGATTCCGAGTTTAGTTCAGTCGGCAGTGGGGTCGGGCGGTACTGGGGGGAGCGGATTGGCCTCCTCGCTCGGGTCAACCTTGCTTTCCGGTTTTACCCTGGCCCCGCTTATCTCCGGCTTGCTGAGCTTGTTCGGCGGCGGCGGCGCAGATTCACCGCAGCCTCTACCCAAGTTCGCCTTGCCCCCTTCGATCGGTCGTCAGGAAGGAATCTCTCGGGCGACCGGGAGTGTGCCGGTCGAGACCTCCTACGGACAGAGCGGACTGTCGCGAGCAGGGGCTCAGTCGAACCAAACGCCGCCTCAAATCACGATCCAGGTACAGGCGATGGATAGCCGCTCTTTCATGGATCATAGCGAGGCAATCGCTGGCGCTGTGCGCGAGGCGATGCTGCACTCACATTCTTTGAATGACGTAGTTATGGAGCTTTAGGCGTGGAATTCCCAAAGTTAGGAACAGGAGCGGTGGCGCAGTATCCTGCCCAGCGCGGAGTCAGATTTCAGACAGAGGTGTTGCGGTTCATCGATGGCACCGAGCAGCGTTTTCCACAGATGAAAGGGCCTCTTCACCGGTGGGCTATCTTCCTCGACCTTTTAAACGAGCGGGAAGTTGCGTCAATGCAGGCATTCTTTGTCGCCGCAAAGGGAAGACAAGGTAGTTTCGCCTTTACGGACCCTTGGGATGGCTCGTCCTATCCCAATTGCAGCCTGGAGGCCGACGTGTTGGACACCACGTTGTTAGGTGAGATGAATGGCAGCACAAGTCTTGTTATTAGGGAGAATGTATGACCTACTTCCCTCAATTGATGACCGGCAGCATGAGTCAGTTCCCGGTTCGGCGGCGCAGCAGCCGCCGGACTGTTCTTACGGAGGCATTCGACGGAAGTGACATGAAGCTGGCAGACGAGGCAGCGAGCGATGTCGAATGGCGTCTCGAGTTCAAGGGGCTCTCCGGGGATGAATGGCGCGCGCTGGAAGGACTACACACTTCTGTGCAAGGCCAGCTCAGGACTTTTTTGTTTCTCGATCCGGCAAGCAACTTGCTCGCATGGAGTTCCGGTCTTTCGCACACCGCCTGGCAACAGGGAGGAGGCCTGCGAGTGACTGAAGGTGTAGCTGATCCGCTTGGTGGGACCGGCGCGTGCAGCATCACAAATTCGTTCCAGGCCCCTCAACGTTTACTGCAATCGATTGCTGGTCCCGGATGTTTCCAATACTGCTTGAGCCTTTACGCGTGCGCGCCTGCAGCCGACACCGTTACGTTGGTGCATCGCAGTGGATCCGAGGAGGCTCAAGTTGAGCTAGTCGTAGGAAATCAGTGGCAGAGGTTCACGCTTAGTTCGCAGCTGACTTCATCAGCCGAAAATGTGGAGTTTGGGATTGAACTGCAGCCGGGAACGACCGTGCTGGTCTACGGAATCCAAGCCGAGGCCCAGCCGCAAGCAGGCGCATACCGGGAGACTCGAGGGCAGTCGGGTGTGTATCCCAATGCTCGCTTTACTTCCGATTCGTTCGAGGTGTTGGCCACAGATCCCGAACAGTATGCGTGTGCGATCGCAATAAGAAGCCGAGGTGAATAGATCATGACTAGTCCACAGATCCTGAAAGAGCAGGAAGTGCTCCAGACTCCTCTCTTGATTTTCGATTGCGAGTTGACTTCAGGGAGCGTTGAGCACTGGTCTACTCACGGTGTCGTTGTCGATGGCATCACCTACGAGGCGCGGGTGCTTCAGCACAACATCTTCGACTTGAAAGCTGCCTCGACAGATGGATTTGACGGAGTCTCACGCCTCTCGATGACGTTGTCCAACGTGGATTCTCATCTCTCTCAGGTCGAAAGAATTGCCGGCTGGAAGGGAGCCCGGCTGACGGTTCGTTTCTTGTTCTACGAGTTGGGCGGGGGTGCAGCGTCGGATTCCCAAGTCGTGTTCCTGGGACTCGCAAGTTCGCCGGAAGAGATGAACGAGAGTACGATTCGCCTCGCCTTCACCAACCGGTTGAGCCTGCAAAGGGTATCGCTTCCGAAAATCCGAATTCAGAGGCGGTGTCCGTGGGCATTTCCAGTTACGGAAGACCAACGGGAGGACGCTTTGACCGGTATACCGGATGGCCAATACGGGATGTTTCACCACTGCGGCTATTCTGCTGGGATGCCAGGCGGACTCGGGAACCTCGATGGTGATCAGCCGTTCCTCTCTTGTGACTACTCGCGCACGCAATGCGAGCAACGGGGCATGTTCGACACTGATAAATCCGGGAATACGACACGGCGTTTCGGCGGTATCGAGTTTGTACCATCAGACATCAATGTTCGGAGCTACGGCGATAAGGCGTCTCATATCTCGGGCGCCGTTGAGAACCAGGCCCGCTACAACGATTGTGTTCCGATTCTATATGGAACCGCTTGGTACGAGCCTCCCATCGTTTTTGCGCGCAATGACGGGAATCTGACGCGGCTCGAGGTCCTTCTTGGCAGCGGAGAGATTGAAGAGGTGCTCAAGATTGTTGTGAACGATATAGAGATCCCGATTGGTGTAGACGGCACCAACATGACCGGGACGGGTTGGTTCAACGTCGTCAGCGCGGGGGGACGGGTAGGTGGATTCAACCTGGACTTCACGGATGGAGCGGGCAGTCCACTCGGCGATCCTTACGGCAGCATGGCCTACGCCTCGGTCGTCGTACCGAATGCAATCAACGACGGCAAGTCTCTGCCTCAAATCAAGGTTCTGGCGAAGGGACTAAAACTCCCGCAATATGGCGCATCGGGAGACCTCACGCAGGAAGCGTTCTCGAACAACCCGGCTTGGGTCCTGCTCGACGTGTTTCGGAGAAGCGGATGGGCGCTGCAGGATATCAACCTTAGCTCCTTCAAAGCCAGTGCAGACTTTTGTGCGTTGCCGGTGAGCGCTACCGATCCTCATGGCAACCAAACCGAGGTCCCTAGCTATCAATGCAATCTGGTCCTGCAGCGCAGGCGCAGTGCCGGCGATGTCGTTCGTGGGATTCGCATCGCCTCCGGACTGATCGTGCGTTTGGGGATCGACGGAAAGCTGGAGATCTTGCCCGAATCTGCAATTGCGAAGCAGCAGCCAGTCAAGGCACCGTCTTCAAACAGCTTGGAACCGCTGAATGGAGGGTGGCCAGCCTACGATTTCGGAGACGGGAGTAACGGGTATTCCGGGATCTTGCGACGTGCAAACGGAGAGCCGGCCATTCGTTTCTGGTCACGGAGCAATGCCGATACCGTTAATCGATTCAGTACCGAATTTCAAGATGAGCTGAACGAATACCAGCAGGACAGTCTTTCGTTAGTTGATCTGGATGACGTCAGCCGGGTAGGTCAAGAGATCAATTCGAGTTTTCTCGCGTTGGGGCTGCCGAACTTCAGCCAAGCTGGCCGGGGTATGGAGACAGAACTACTCAAGTCGGTCGAGGGAAACCGATTTGTCGATTTTGAAACCAGCGTTCGAGCATTGGGTCTACTGCCTGGCGATCTAATCGCAATTACGTACGCGAAAGAAGGCCTCGAGAGAGAGTGCTATCGGATCCTGCGCATCACACCCAGCATGAACTACCACCGAGCGTCGGTAACGGCGCAACTCCATTCCGACGCATGGTACATGACGGATGGGAGCGTGGGGCCAGGCAGCCGGCTAGACAGGCCAGAGAACCGAATGCCGCGGCCGCTTGCAGGGACATTTGCGAATCCGGACGGTTCGTTTGATTTCGCGATCTCGGAATCGGCGTCCGCGGGAACAGATTCTTCCATGAGCATCTCACTGTCCGTTGGTTATTCGGCGCCACAGCGAGTGACCGGCACCTCGGCCTTCGTCCCGATTCTTGGCCTGTCAACCGCAGTAGACGATGAATCTGGGACACTGCCCGGAGGGCAGGTGTTTTACTACGGCATCACTGCCGTGGATCAAAGCGGCGGGGAGTCGGGACTGTCTTTCCTGGCGAGAGCGGTGACCTCGAACATTGCTGATACCAACCGGGTGTCGCTGTCCGGGATTAGTCTGCCACCGATCGCGGTTGGCTTCAACGTTTATAGAGGTAGCACGCCTGGCGATTTGCTGCTGATTGCGTCGGTGGACAGCCTTGCGACCAGTTTCGTCGACGATGGCAAGCAGGTGAGGGCAACGCGACCACCGGACGCCAGCTTCGACCATGCCAATTTCTATTGGCGACCGGAGTTAGTACCTGAAACTCCGACCACCATCTTCTCGCCCCAAGTGGTCGGCAACGACTCACTTCAGATGGCCGCGGACGTCTATCGCGGAATGGTAGCGAGGATTATTGATGGTCGAGGAGCGGGCGAGGAAGCGATCATTTCAGGGAATGACTCCACCACATTGACGATCCAGGGGACTTGGGGTGTATTGCCGGATGCTTCCAGCCAATTCGTAGTGGCCGAGCCATCGTGGCGATTCGGCGCGCGAGTCGGATCCAGTCCAGCCTCATTTGAAATCCCTAATCGGGGCGGTACCACCATTCACGTCTTAGGCCGGTCCGCAAACGCTCTGGAAGAAGAGTGTCCGATTCAGGTTTCGCCGATCACCCGCTGGCGCATCGGTGGAGCTGGGCAGGCAGGAGCCGACGCTGACACCCCCGCCGATCCAATATTTTCGCTTTCGCCGACGGGCCGGGGGAGCCTGGAGATTTCAGGCGTTGGGTTCTCAGACTTTGTCAATACCAGGACGATTGCCGCTGGGACCCTTCGACTCGGATTCTGGAACGAGCTATATGGCGATACACCCTTTTCGCTAGCTGCAGACGTTGCCTCTACGGACGATACGCTGCCCATGGCGACGCCGGGGCCCGGTGCGCCGGGACAGTGGTTGCAACTGGGTGATGAGATTCTAGTCGTTTCGGAAGTGCTTGACGGAGGGCGTCAATACAAGACCACCAGAGGATCGCACGAGACCAATCCGGTGGCGCACACGGCAGGGACCAAACTCTATCACCTTGCAAGAAAAACGTATGTGCTTCCTTTTGTAAAGGACTTCTTCGGGAGTCCGTTAAGTGGCGACTACAGCTTCACGATTCCGCTGTCCGATGCGCGAGTGTCTGCCGCTGAGATGTTCGTGACGAACTCGCGCGGGAACAGTCAAACCACGCGCTATGCTTTCACTTCGACTACGGATTCCGGTATCCGGACCCTTTCCGGGGGGCAAATGGCTCTGCAGGTGGAAGGATACCTGGCGGTGCAAACCAATGCTGCACCGAGCCTATCTGCCGATGCCGCGCACGCGGTGAGAGACATCTTCGCTACCGTAAAGGAGGCGCCATCGCTTGGTGCGATCAGTTTGGCTCTTAACGTGAACGGCGCACAATGGGCTTCGCTTCTCATACCAGCCGGGGCAAAGCAGTCTAGCGCCTTGGATGGTTTCGGAATGGCTCCACTACCGGGAGACGGGACGATCACGTTGGACGTCATAGGCGTCGGGGCCACGGCCAACCCCGGGCGGGACTTGACGGTGACCATTCGCCTGTAGTGGCCAGCCCCCTACTTTACGACGACTGCGAGCTTGATAACGGTAAAGATGATTTTGAATCCCGCCTGAAGGCTTGCTCGCAGATTGCCGGAAATTTTGTTCGTGCCGGCAACACGCAGGGAGTAGGAGACCGGTACTTCCACCACGCGCAGATTCTTGTGGAGGGCGCGAACCTGCATCTCCACGGTCCAGCCATATCCCCGGTCACACATGCCAAGGCGCCGATAGGCATTCAGGCAAATGGCACGGTAAGGACCGAGGTCGCTGAAGCGGTGGCCAAACAAAATCGCGATCATTGAAGTGGCGACAAAATTCCCAACTTTTTGATGCAGTTGCAGGGCTCCGCGGTCGGAAACACCGGAGGTGCGGGAACCGAGCACGAGATCGGCACGTCCTTCCAGCAGTGGGCGGATAAGCTGGCGCGCCTGCGCGGGATCTTCGGATCCGTCCGCTTGCATGAAGACGGCAATGTCGGCGTCGACGGGTAGGGCCAAGAGGGCCTTGAGGCAGGCGGCGCCGTATCCTCTCTCCGGTTCGTTCACGACGATGGCGCCAAGAGTACGAGCAATTTCGGCGGTACGATCGGTCGAACCGTTATCGGCGATGACAATGGTTTCATATAGATCCGGCGGCACTCGACTCAGCGTGTGCCCAATTGTTTCCTCCTCGTTGAGTGCGGGAATAATTAAGGCGATATGGGGCTTCCTTGCCGCGTGAGTCTCGGTCATGCTAGAAGTTTAGGTGGATAGCGTCTGGGAGCACAATGCACGAAGAAGTTCCGCCGGGACCGAGTCAGCCGCCCGTTCACCGGCCGGTTTACGCAGCGACGATATCGTGGCTGAGAGATCTGCTGGTGTCGGTGACGCTGGCAATCATCGTCATCCTCTTTCTGTATCAACCGGTGAAAGTGGAAGGCACGAGTATGATGCCGTCTCTGGTGGACCAGGAGCGGATCTTCATCAATAAATTCGTCTACCGGCTCGGCCTTGGGGAGATCAGTCGCGGCGATACAGTTGTGTTCTGGTTTCCCGGCGATACTTCCAAGTCCTATATCAAACGCGTGATCGGGATTCCGGGCGATGCCATCACTATTAAGGATGGGGTGGTTTGGGTGAACGGCAAGCGCAGTCGCGAGGAGTATGTTCCGGACGAGTACCGCGACCATCAGGCGATGCAGACCACTACTGTCCCGCCGGATAACTACTTCGTCCTGGGCGATCATCGCAGTTCATCCAACGATAGCCGCGCCTGGGGACCTGTACCTCGGCGATACATTTACGGAAAAGCAGTCTTCGTCTACTGGCCGCTCGAGAAGATGGGCCTTCTTCATTAGCGAAATTTCTAGCGAAATCTCTGGATTATCCACATTGCGGCGCTGATCAGCAAACTTAGTAGCAGGCAGGTGGCAATCGGAAGATACATTGTTCCGTACTTGCCCCGGAAGACGATGTCTCCCGGCAACTGTCCGAGGCGGATGTTCGCTTTTTCCGTCAGAAGCACGGCGAAGCCAGCGACCAGGAGTAGCGCGCCAGCCGAAATCAGGCCGCGCCCGAGATTCACTTATTGAACCCGGCTCTTAGTCCGTTCGTTGAGCACGAGTTCGTCGAAGATTGCTAGAACTTGCTTCCGGTAGGTGTAAAGTCGCACAAGGGCATCACGAAAGGAAGGCTCGTAGCGCTGGCCCTTCAGCCACTTATCCACCAGTGCTTTGGGAACGTCGATGTCTCTTCGCAACGCATCTACTGAGTGCCCGCGGAGGAACAAGCCATAAAACATCGCAGCTTCCCGTTGGACCGCGAGGGGATCGAAATCATCCCGGCCGGTGATATCAACTGTGTGCGAACTCAATTCGACGGCGTTCATCATCTGCTCAATGCCCATTCAAAATGAAGTGCCAGCCCCGATGTTCTCCGTGAGTCTATTGACTCAATATTCTCGCGTCCCAGAATTAAGGAATACAGATTCCAAGCGGCCCAAGTCACAGTTTACCAAAGAGTCGCGAATTCGCCCAGACTCTCGTGAGCAATCCACAGCGAACTCTCGCTCAACGTTCCGGACCGTGTGCTTGACAAGCTGATAACTTCAATCCTATCATTAGGTTTGCGAGACTCGGAGCCGTCCGTTGCGAAGGCTGGTGATCGTCGCAGCGAGCGAAATGCTGGGAGGATGTTTTGATCAAACTCGACATAATTAACGAGGTTGTAAACCGAACCGGTATCACCAAGACGAAGGCCGAAATGGCCGTGGAAACCGTCTTCGAGACAATGAAAAAGGCACTGGGCCAAGGTGAGCGCATTGAGTTGCGCGGGTTCGGAATCTTTAACGTCAGGCCTCGTAAGACTGGTATTGGCCGGAACCCAAGGACTGGTGCTGAGGTTGCCATTCCACCCGGCAAAGCCGTACGCTTCAAACCTGGAAAAGAACTACAGACGCTGCAGTGAGTTCACTCGTGTCTCCACGCGGATTTCCGTTTCTTCCCCGTCAGTGGCGTGCAGCTGCTGTTCCGGGCGATGATAGCGGGGAACCTGGGACCGCGCCTGACTGGGGTTTTTCTCCGGCGGCCCGGATTGGGGCACGACGCTACTGGCTGCACGCGCTGTTGCTCTTGCTGACGCTGCTGTCAACCACAACGCTCGGTGCCCGCTTTTCGTTCAACTACAGTCATAATCTGCCCGCGTTCGATTTGGACAACGAACTCGCTGTTTTGGCGAAGATCGTTACCACGCCGCATCTCCTGTTCACCGGGCTTCCTTACTCTCTGACGCTGATGACGATTTTGATGGCTCACGAGATGGGCCATTTCCTGGCGTGCGTATACTATCGCGTGGACGCCACACTACCCTTCTTTTTGCCCGCTCCAACCTTCATTGGGACTTTCGGCGCCTTCATCCGTTTCCGCTCGCCGATTTACTCGAGGCGAGTTCTGTTCGATGTCGGGATCGCAGGACCGCTGGCAGGCTTTG
>JBDTMC010000225.1:0-12258 GCA_039934475.1 Bryobacteraceae bacterium
CGCCGTTCGCAGGCAGGAAGTCAAGTACGGACAACCCGAGGCCGTCGGAGACGGCATTCTTCGCGTTAGTCAATGCGGTGTCGAGGGCGGCTTGCGCGGTGGGAACGGCCGCAGTCTCGGCGGCTACATTGCCGGGGTCGCTGTTCTGTTTATCAACCAGCGCCTTCTTTGCGGCGGCGAGTGCGGCTTCGGCTTGCGAAAGGGGATCGGACCCAGCAGAGACATTCGGAAGCGGATTGGGTAACGTATAGCTGACCAGTCGGGATTCGGCCGCCAATACCTTGTCCAGACGGCGGGCGCTGTCGACGACGGTGACGTTGACGAACTTCTCTGTTTGCCCGGTACCGGTATCGGTGACGGTGAGGTTGAACAGATCGCCCATGGCGACACCCAAAGCTGCTGCCACATCCGCGGACGGATTGTTCTTGTCGACGGTCGCGCGCAGGTTCACGCCCCAGCGCCCCTCATTGGCGGCGGTCAAAGCGATACCGCCCGCGGTGAGGGCGGCTTTGGCGCCAGGAGCGGGTACCGGTGGCATAGCGGCGGGGTTGCCAGGATCGGCATGATACAGACGCACGATAACCGCTTGCGCGCCGCCATTGAGGAAGAAGTCCTTCACGGCATAACCGAGCGAACTATCCAGTGAAAGGCCGCCAAAAATCTTCTCGAAATCGCCGAAATTGTTAATGGTAGTGGCCTGATTTACAGCACCGCGACGCGCGCGGCCGATGAACGCCGTGATCGACGTGGACACTCCGGTGATAGTGCGGACACCGCTCGGGATCTCTTCCACGTAGACGCCCGGGTAGGTCAATGCGCTGGGCATAGATGGGCTGCTCCTCTCCCTAATGGCAACAAAAATTCGGGGTGGGATTGGCCAATAGGCACAACCCCGCACAGGAAAGCATACATCCAATTCCAAAAAATGGAATGACAAAAATGAAAAGTCACCGCGGAATTCGACCATGCGCCACGGATACGGAGGAGAAAAAGTACTGGGGGTAAGCCGGGGAAAAGTGAGGAGGCCCACACTCTGCTGCGAAAAGTCCAGGCTCTGTGGACGGAAGGGGCGATCGTCTTATTTGGACGAATCTTCTATGATACGTGCGAGAGGACAGTTATTCGATGCTTGACTGGGCGGTTGGCTCTGGCTCTGGTCATTACATCTCACGCGAGGGCTTGTTCGTGCGGTGGGAGTTGGCCATCGGTCAAACAGGTGTGGCACGGTGCTGGCGACTGGCTGCACCGACGCTTTCGGCGCTCGTGTAAAAGGCAGCCTGAAGCCGGCCTCCGGATCGGAAGTCCGCAAAGCACGAAGGGTCGCGCGGAAAAGCCAAGGTTTTGCCGGGCGGATTCGCGATTCAAACGGACACACTCGATCAATTCGACCTTTCGCAAAGTTCGCTTCGAAATGACGACATCGGTACAGGCGTCTCTAATGACTACTCCGACGCGCTCCAAGCCACTGTGCGACGGTATCTCTTTGGCAGCAGTGGGTGGAGGCTCGATTGGCCGGTCATCCGTTGGAGGCATAGCTGTACCTCGTACCTCCGATCAACGGCCGCAACATGTCGCGAAAAGCCAAGGTAGATGACAAAGTCTCGGCAGACCAGCGGGGTCACGGACTGGGCGTCAACCTCGGGGTCTACGCGATAAGCGACCTTGACCCAAAACTCGAGGCCGTAACGAGGCTCGAAGCTGAGGTGACCGCCACGCTCAATGAGGACGATCTCAGATTTGATGCTCTCAATATTAGCGATTCTGTGGAGTACGGCAAGAAATCCGAGTACACGGAGTAACGGCGTGGAATCGAGAGCGTCTAAGTTGTTGAAAAAATGGAGCGGGAGACGGGAATTGAACCCGCGACCAACAGCTTGGAAGGCTGAGACTCTACCACTGAGTTACTCCCGCACCTGGGGCACCCATCATTGTAATACGGAAGGGCTTCTCAGTTCACCAACACCGTCTCCACCAGGACTGCCGCCAGTGTCGAAAAGATGAGGTCGAACACCACCAACAGCTTCAGCCACGTCAGCAGATCGCCCGTCAAAGGCATCCCCGCTACCAGCGGCGTCGTCAACTGAATCGATGCCATGAGACCGGGAATCATCACCGGGTAAACCAGCGTCGGCAGCATCAACTCGCGCAGGCGCAGATTCACCGTCAGCGCGCTGAACATCGTGCCGATCACCGTCAATCCCCATGTGCCCAGCACCAGGACCAACATCAGCGGCCAGAATTGGCGGTACCAGCGCACGTTGTAAAAAATCCCAAACACCGGGATACACGCCAGTTCAATCGCCATCAACAGGACGAAATTCGCCACCGTTTTCCCCAAAAACAGGGCCGGACCCGAGAGCGGGGAAGACACCAGCGCATCCAGGCAATCGTTGGTCAGTTCGCGGGCGAAACTGCGGTTCAGAATCAGCGCGCCGGCAAAAGCAAACACGAGCCACAGCAGCCCGCCGGCAATCTCACGCGTCTGCTCCACCGTGGGTTCAAAGGCAAAGCTGAACAGCAGTAGGATCACCATCGCGAAGCTCAAAGACGCGTTCAACGCCTCTTTGCTCCGAAGCTCGCTGCGCAAGTCTTTCCCGGCAACCGTCAGAATCTGGCGTAGCATCGCTTACGCCTCCCCATAGACGCGGTAGAGGTATCCGGGGTCGGCGAGCATCTCCGCGGTCCGCGTGCCATAGTGACCCAGCTTGCCACGGTTCACCAGCGCCACATGGGTCGCCAGTTCCAGCGCCTCCCGCAACTGGTGCGTGGACATGACAATCGTTCGGCCCTTCGCCTGCGCGTCGCGCAGCAGACCCTGTAACACTGCGATTGCCTTGTCATCCAGCGCTGTGAAAGGCTCGTCCAGGAGGAAGATGGAAGGCTCATGGAGGAAGGCGCGGGCCACCGCCAGCCGCTGCCTCATGCCGCGTGAAAATTCACGCACCAGCCCATCCTTCACTCGATCCAGACCCGTCCGCTCCAGCCACTCGTTGGCGGCCTTATCCGCGTCGGGGAGGTTGTAGAAACGGGCGAAGAGCCGCAGATTCTCAAGCGCCGATAGTTCGTCGTACACCGCGATTCCGTGGCCCAGAATCCCGATCTTTGCCCGTGTGTCCTGGTCGCGCGGACCGGCCCCGCCAATCGTCACCGCGCCTTTACCCGGAGAAGACAGCCCTGCCAAGATCCGCAATAGGGTGGTTTTGCCCGCGCCATTACGGCCCAGCAGCGCCAGGCATTCGCCCTCATTCACCGTGAACGAAATACCGCGAAGAGCAGGGTAGTCGCCGTAGAACTTCCAGATGTTGTCAACGGTCAGCACGGGCGCCGGAGTCATTTTCGGGCGGCTCGCTTCTCCAGGGCCACCACACTGCTCCGATACAGCAGAACGAATCCAAGCATCAGGATTCCCAGCCCCAAGGGGATGATCACCCATCGTTTTTCGTTCACCGGCGATTGAATGCGAGCGATGGTCGCGCCACCGGAATCGTCACTGTCCTCGGATCCGCCCGATGCGGCGGCCGCATCCTGTGCCGGCCGCAGGGAGCCGGTTCCGCTGATCGTCACCTTGTAATCGGCTGCCTTCAGATCGTAAATGGTGGCCTGTGTCCTCGGCTCCGTACCCACGCTGGTAATGCTTTGCGCCGCCAGTGTGACGCCCTTCGGCACCACAATTCGCGTCGCCCCTTCCTTATGCAGGATGCGCGAAGCAAACGTGTCCGACTTCGGCAGGCGGTAGGTGATATCGACTCGCGTCTCACCCGGCTTAAGCGGATAGTTCACCTTGTAAACGTTCGGCGTGCTGGTCTTTTCCGCCGGCCGCTGCAGCGGGATCAGTGCCTGCGGTTCATTGATGGTCACCTGCACGTCGCCGTTGGCCGCCTCCGGAAGGTAGAACCGTAGCGTGCCCGCCGCCGGATCGCTATAGGCCGACTTGGTGTCATTGCTCAGGAAGAGACTCTCGCTCACCTGCAGGGCCTCGCCGGGTTCGATCAGGACCATGTGCTGCGACACTTTGGCCGTGCCCGCCTGTTTGGTGACATCGAACACAGTCGGCGCCAGTCCCGTACCTGGGGTCCCCGGCGGCACCATGGTGTTGTAAGTCACGCCTTCCCATTCCGTCTGGACCAGAGCCGGACCCTTCGGCACGACGTCGATATTGAACTTGCCCTCGGCGTCGGATTGAACGGTCTTCAACGCCTCCATCCCGCCGCCAACCTTAAACAGCGTCACCTTCACGTTTGCCTGCGGCTTACCAGTGGTCCCGTTGGTCACTGTGCCACTCACCACCGCAAATGCGGGCAGGGCCGCCGCCATCGCCAACCATGCCAGCTTCATGCCTGCACCTCCGCCATTGGCTTACCGCATTCGCCGCAGAACTTCAGAGGCTTTTCGAACTTCGCCTTGCAATGCGGACAAACCACACCCACGGCGGCAGGCGCCGCCACTTTCGCCGCCGGTCTCTGCTTCTCCCCCACCCCGAGCACCGAATCGATTTCCGCCAATGTGCCGGCCAGTTCCTTTTGTAAGTCCACCTTCGTCCGTTGATAATCGGCGTCCGATAGCTTCCCCACCCGGTATTCAAACTGTAAGTCGCGAAGATTTTCGTAAATGCGGGCTTTGCGTTCTTCCAGATGCTTGGCAGGTGATACTGGTTCCGGTTCGGGAAGGTCCTTGGCTCTAACGGCGAGGGTGAAAATGATAACGCCAAGGACGAGGAGGATGGCTAGGGGCAGGATCATGAATCGAACTTTTCCAGATCTTTCTCAATCCGCTCCCGGTAGCGGTCGTAAGCTTCAGGCGAGACGTCGGCCGGAGCTGTCCCCGCCGCCATCGGCCGCCGCAGGCGTCGAATCACAAACCACACAAACGCCAAACCAAGAATCGCTCCGGCCAGTGGCGTGATCCAGCTCATCAGAAAGAAGCCTTGTTCCGGAGGCTGCCGGAGGATCACTTTGCCATACTGCTCGACAAAGGCATTCAGAATAGCCGGTTCGGATTCGCCACCCAGGACGCGCTTCATCAACTCCAACCGCGCCGGGTCGGCGAAGTGGCAGTTGATCATGTTGCATTCGGTGAGACTGGCGTAGCAGCCGCACTGGCACAACAGCTTTTGGCCAATGCGGCGCACTTCGGGATTGGCGAGCGGCGTGCCCTGTTGGCCCACCGCTGCCGCCACCAACGCCAGGACCAGAAGGCTAGTTCTCCACTGGCGCATGTTTCCCCACAACACCCACCACCTGCGTCTTCGCATAGGCGAGTTTCACCTTTGGCGGAATCAGGCACACCACCGTGCCCATCAAGAGGACCCAGAATCCGATCCAGATCCACGACACCAGCGGGAAGATGTAGGCCTGGATGATCGCCTTATCGGGCGAATCCTGCGACATCGAGGCGAAGTTCAGGTACAGATCCTCATTGAGGCGCCGCCGGATGTGCACTTGTGACGTGGGTTGGCGGCTCGCTTTGTAGACGCGCCGTTCCGGGCTCATGGTCGCCACCGGGCTGCCATTCGACGTCACATCGATCACCGCCCGTTGCCAGGCATAGTTGGTGGTGTCGCCGTCCAGAACTTCTTTCACCGTGAGGGTGTACTTGCCCAACTCGAAGCTTTCGCCGACCTTCCGTTCCACCGTCGTATCTTTGTTGAACGCCGCGCCGGTGAAGCCGATGAACATGAACACGATGCCCATGTGCACGATGTAGCCGCCGTAGCGCCGTGTGTTGCGATGAGTGAGGTCTACTGCCGCCAGCACCAGGTTCTGTCCGGTGCGTGCCGCGATGGCTCGCGAGCCTTTATAGAATTCGGCCGCAATCGTCCACGCGACAAAAAGGCACAGTCCGAACGACAGTAGCGCGTAGGGATGCCGCACGCCACCGATGAGCAGCCCGGCCATCAAGACAAGGCCGGCCACGGCAGGCCAGAAGAACGACCGTTTCAGACTCTCGAACGAGCTGCGCCGCCACGCGATCAGCGGACCCACGCCCGTGAGGAACATCAGGAACAGCCCTATCGGGATGTTCACCTTATTGAAGAACGGAGCGCCGACGCTCACCTTCTCGCCCATCACTGCTTCCGTAATCACGGGGAACAACGTGCCCCACAGAACGGCGAAGCAACTGGCCAGCAGGATGAGGTTGTTGAACAGGAAACTCGATTCGCGGGAGAGGACACTTTCCAGGTGCGCTTCGGTCTTCAAGTAGGGCAGGCGATCCAGAATCAGGTACGCCGTAATCGCCAACCCAACCGCTATGAACGCGACGAAGTACGTGCCAATGGAGGAAACGCCAAACGCATGTACCGAAGAAACAATTCCGGAGCGTGTGAGGAACGTGCCGAAGATGCAAAGGAAGAAAGTGCTGGCGATGAGCACCATATTCCACACCTTCATCATGCCCTTCTTTTCCTGCATCATCACGCTATGCAGAAACGCCGTCGCGGTGATCCAGGGGAGTAGGGAAGCGTTCTCCACCGGGTCCCATCCCCAGTAACCGCCCCAGCCGAGCACAGCATATGCCCAACCGGCGCCGAGCAGAACGCCCGTAGTCTGGAAGAGCCAGGTGACGATCGTCCACCGCCGCGTTACATGGATCCACGCATCGCCAGGCTGGCGCGTAATCAGGCTACCCATGGCGAAGGCAAACGGGACAACAAAGCCGACATAGCCCAAATACAGCATGGGCGGATGTATCGCCATCGTCCAGTATTGGAGCAGGGGGTTTAGGCCCTGCCCGTCCTGCACGGCCGTGATCCCTTTGCCGACGGCGAGCATCTGGAACGGGCTCTCCACGAACACGTTCAGGATGAGGAAGAAGCACTGTGTGGCAGCAAGGGTAATGAGGACCCACGGCATCATTTCGCGGAAGCGTTTCCGATTCTGCCAGGCCACGATGGCGGCGTAGGTGGAAAGCAGCCAGCTCCACAGCAGCAGCGAGCCTTCCTGTCCGCCCCACCAAGCCGAGAACTTATAGACGTCAGGCATCGCATGGTTGGTATGCGCGGCCACATAGGCGAACCGCATATCGCCGGTCAGCAGCGCGTAGACCAGAATTGAGGATGCCAGGGTGATGAGAATCCAGATGGCGTAGATCGCGCGTTGCGCGCTGACCACCAGGAACGGATTCTTTTTCAGCGCGCCGGCAGCAGAACCGGCGATCGCATAGAGGGAAAGACAGAAGGCCAAAAGGAGGGCCAGAGCTCCCAGATTCTCCATTAAGCTGTCCTTTTGCCGCGACGCCTTAGAGAGACGCTTTGTTCAGCGGCTGTTGTACCGGTGTTCCGGTGGGTTTTGCTTCGTACTTGGACGGGCACTTGGCGGCAATCGAACTGGCATGGAACACGCCGTTAGGCTGCATCCGGCCATCCGCCATCGCTTGCGCGGCATCGCGGAAGGTATCCGGCAGCGGTTCCGTCCCCGTGTAGATCACGTTCAGTTTCCGGTCCTTGCCCTGCTCCGCAATGGTGAAGGCGACTTCCTTGCCGTTGCGTTTGATGGAGCCAGCGACTACATCCCCAGTGACGCGAACGCGTTGCCCATAGGCGTCTGGACCCATCTGCGAGATCTCGTCGATGGTCTTGTAATAGGTCTTCGATTCGCTGATGCCGCCGACAGCCAGCCACAGCAGGCATCCCACGATCACAACGACGAGGACCGCAAACTTCCCGTAGGTCTTCATGTTCTTTGCCTTTGCTCTCAGTATAGCTCCGATATTGCAGACACATGCACTTACGTGCCCACTCGTTAGAGTCCGCAGAATTGCGGAAAATGGCGCAATTTCATCAACGGCGCCTGAGAAAGTATACTCCCAAGGTCATGATTGGGTGATTTGACACAGGTGAAATCTCGCAGACCACTGCTTCGGCTGGCGCAACCTTTAGCGGTAGCGACCTGATATTCTCGAAGCAACATGGATAGCCGCAGTGTGAAGGACGTTGGGGGAACCACGGGAGGACTAGGCAATTTCCTCGTCGGTTTCGTCATGGCCTGCGTAGGCGGCTATCTGCTCACCAATCAGGTGACGGTAGTTGGCGGGTACTGGGGATTCTATGGCGGCAGCACGTTTGGCATCACCCTGCTGCCGTTCGTGATAGGCGTCGCCATTCTCTTCTGGAACGGCCGCAGCCCTCTCGGATGGCTTCTCACCGCCGGCGGGTTCCTCTTTATCCTGGCTGGCGTCATCGCCAACCTCCACGTCTACTTCCAGCCCACCAGCCTGTTTAATACGATAGCGATGCTGATTCTGCTCTGCGGAGGGCTCGCTCTCATCGCCCGTGCCCTACTGCCACAGGGCCGTTCGTAGCCCGCTGTTGCGGGCCTCTTGCCCAGCGACTAAATCGGCATCGCCCGGCTCATGATACGTTATTAAAATCATGAACCGGCGCACTTTCATCCAAATGTCACCGCTCGCACTGGGTGCGGCGTCTACCCTGGCTGCGGATTCCCCCATGCCGATGACCACGCTCGGCAAGTCCGGATTGAAGGTTTCGAAGTTTTGCCTGGGTGGGTACCACATGCGTGTGCGTGGGGAAGAAGAGGGCATTCGCGTCATCCACCGCGCCATGGAACTAGGCGTTAACTTCTTCGATAGCGCCCACCTCTATCACAACGGGGCAAGCGACGAAACGTACGGTAAGGCACTTACCGAGGGCAGACGCCAGAAGATCCTCCTCATGTCGAAGGCCGAGATCCGCGACCGCGACGGAGCCATGCGCCAGTTGGAACTCACGCTCAAGCGCATGAACACCGACTACCTCGATTTGTGGCAGTGCCATCAGGTGGTTGCGCAGGAGGAAGTGGACCAGATCCTCGCTCCGAACGGCTCGCTGGAAGCGTTCGTCAAAGCCAAGCAGCAGGGAAAAGTCCGTCACATCGGATTCACTGGTCATGCCGATCCCGCCGTCCACCTGCGCCTGCTGAATGCCACCGACGCCTGGGAAACGGTGCAATGCCCGGTGAACTGCATCGACCCGCACTACCTCAGCTTCATTCAAAATGTGCTGCCGGCCGCGCGCAAGAAAGGTCTCGGCATCCTCGGCATGAAGTCGAACGCCATGGGCGGCATCGGTAAGAACAAGATCGCCAGCATCGACGAATGCCTCCGTTTCGCCTGGACGCAGGACGTCAACGTGGTAGTCAGCGGCGTGGAAACAGTGGACCAGTTGGAGCACAACGTCGGCATCTGCAAGAGTTTCCAACCGATGACCAAACAGGAGATCAGCGCGCTGCTCGAACGCACCAGGCACGGTCTGTACGGTTCTAAAGTCGAAGAGTACAAGAAGAAGGAAAGCGGCGCTTTCACCATGCCTTCGCACCGCGACGGCGACCCTGCCTAAACTTAAGGCATCCCCCAATTTTCCATATCTCATGGGTGCTTAGCGGGAGGGCTGGAGGCTCTGCGACCTGGCACCCCAGAACGAGAGCTTCGGCGTAAGCATCGGAGTGCGTTGGTGATCGCCACCGTGGTGCACCCGGTGAAAGAATGGCTCAATTGCCGGTTCCATCGGCCCGGACTGGCCACCGTCGCTACCACCCTCGCAACTGTGTTGTTGCTGGGCAGCGTGCTGGCTGTTGTAGGGTTCACGCTCACGCGGCCGCACGGTCCAAAGCGTGCGGCGAGAGAAACCGCAGAAGACATCCTACGCCACCTAGTCGCACTAGGGTTTCACTGTCGTGAACGATCTCTACTCCACAGCCTGCGAGTTCGGCCAGCCGGACCAGTTCCTCCTTCACGTCCAGTTCACGACACTGCAGACACCCACAACTCGGGCATGCAGGGGGTTCAAGATGCTGAACCTTCACGGCACCGCAACTTGTGCACATCCATGCAAGGTCCGGTTTGTACTCCGTAGCCATCACCAGCATGTCCACTTGCCGGTCTTTGAGGGCCTGCAAGCTCGCTAAGGTTCCGACCAAGGCGAGGCCATGGCTGCAGAGTCTATCCTGCAACTTTTCTGCGGCGGCCAGAGACTCCTGTTGCTCGTCTTCGACAAAAGTAGCCAGCGTGGCTGTCACCACAGCGCTGGTGCGGTCGTTCACCGAGGCGGGTACGACATCGATCAACTTTGAGGTTAGTCGTTTTGGCAGAGCTTTCCGGATCAAGGCGGTCATTCGCGGAGTTCCGGCGAGAATGAGGTGACCGTAGTCGCGAGTTGACATCACTTCGTCCACGACCCGCACTACCTCGTTCGCGAACTGAGGGTTCTGATCGGGGCGATGATTCTGGTAGTGTTCACGCCCCCAGCCTCTGCCGGCACGCTCCCGGAGTTCGGGTTGTTTCGCCCATACCGTCTCGGTGACCGATCCCAAATGGACTTCGAGAATACGGGTATTGCGTCCATTCACGAGAACTACGACATAGCGGTCATAGGTGTCCTTCAGTTCCACCAGATGGTAGAGGTTCGGCGTCGAGTTGACGGCGATCCAGTTTGGCAGCGGCACACAGAATTCGAGGTCGAGAAAGAACTCCTGGGCGCCGCTCCGCGAAAAGACCGCCGCGCCCCTGCTCTCGGCCCGGAAACCTGCCAAAAGGCGCTCTTCGATGCGGCGGAGGGCCTGTTCGAAGCACTGCCGTTGCGACGCAGGTAAGGCTTTCCGCAGCAGGCGCACGCGCTCATCAAGAACTCGCCTCGCGTCGGCCAGACCGGCCTCGAGGTTCAGATAACAACTGACCATGGGGTCGGCGGTTTCCCTGATTGTCGCCAAGGCCAGGACATGCTTCTGTAGCGTTTGAATATTCATCGGAACTGTTTCCCTTTAAAATTGGTGTTTATCTTCTAAGCCGGCTTACTCGAGCATCGAGATGCCGACGTAGAGGCTTCCGAAGAGTACGGCGGTCACACCAATCACGGCCAGAACACTGAGCATTTGCTGGACGCGGCTAGTTGGGCGGTCGCTGATCTTCTGAATCTGGTCTTCAATACTGTTGAACATAAATTCTCCTTTGAATAACATCTTGGAGCCGGGCGGTTGGTTAGCCGCCAAACACACCTAACAACCTCGTCATAAAGCCATCGTCTTTCTGGCGGAGAAGATCGCTTTCTCCCTTATCCAGCCAGAGGCCTTCGCAAGAGAAACATTTATCGACGTTGATGCCGCCAAAGGCGATCTCATCGAGTTGCATGCCGCACTTGGGGCACTTCATGAAGTGTTTTGCCCGCGCCTGCTCTCGTTCCTCGGTGACGAGCGCCGCGTGTCGATTTGCGGCTAGTTTGCGGGCTTGCTCGGCGTCTTGCCGGGCGAAATATGTTTCCTCTCCCAAAACACCAAGCAGCTGCTGCGTCAGGAGGACATGCTGACGGTCAGGCTGCTGGTTCTGTCGATCATATGTGCGGAACATTGCGCCTCCCTTCAGGTACCAATCTCGGCCGGAAATTGGCGCGCCGAAACAGTCTTGATCGCATCCCTGACCCGGCCTTGTAGTTTGCTGACCGCAGCGCGCGCTGTTACAGGCAGTCCGCCATGCAGCGCAGCGGCTGGATTCAGCAGGTGAACCAGAGTGAACCCATCGCGCCCCTCCACAACCAGGTGCAAAGGGAGCAGGACGGCGGCAGAGCGGTCGAGAGCAAGTGCCTCAAGAAGAGCGATGGGGCAATCAACACAGAGGACCCGGCACGGCGGGAAATCGAAGCGGAGGGCCTGCTTGACTCGACCCGCCAAATCGAGATCCGCAGGAATCTCTAAGCCCGCCGCCATCAGCGCGCGGCGAATCACCTTGATAGTGTCAGTGAACGGTTGCCGCACGAGGAGGGTTGTGGGTTGTTGATCGCCAGTCATTGTCTTTCCTCTTTGCCTTTCCATCTGCCTTTCCATCATGGAGAGGGCATTTCGGTGGCCATTGAGCGCTGACGGACCAATGAACTGAAACGATGGCAGATCCGTGTTCTGCGAGAGGAATGTGTCTTGGCCGCGAGGGTGGGGGCTGCCTCAAAACCGCCAAGGGCGCCGCTGTTGAGGCACGTGGAACGTCATACGATCCGGAACGCTCATTAGGATAAGGCGGCTGGCCGTCGACGTGCAGATGGATTGCAATAGGGAGTTTCTGAAGCAGAATGTCGAGTACTAGCGTGAAGGAAGCAGCTCCGAAGGCAGGCGCCACAAGCCTCGACCTTACCGGGTTCACCGGACTCAGCGAAGAGGAAGCGCGACGCAATATCGCGGAAGACGGACCGAACGAGATCGCGTCGCAGGAGAAGCGTGGCCTCTTCGCGATCGTGATTGAGGTGGTGCGAGAACCGATGTTTCTGATGCTGGTGGCAGCGGG
>JBDTMC010000226.1:0-12248 GCA_039934475.1 Bryobacteraceae bacterium
AGTAGCTTACAGGGGTCGGAAAATCATGCCAGCCCCATTTTTCGAGCCTGACCACAAGGAGCGCTGGTCGAGATTTGCCGTTCGCGGGGCTGATCCGTGATTCAACCGGCCGCGTCTTTACAGGGCGGGTCAGTGTTCGAGATCATTCCCTGACAATCGGAGGATGAAGGCGCGCTTGCGCGAAGGCCTTGCGCGCCTCATGATGGTCAGAAGCCTCATGACCATTCTGTGCATCGCCAGTTACGAAAAAGGACACGAGTTCATACGGGAGTGCAAGCGGCAGGGAGCGCGAACTCTTCTGCTCACTTCACTGAGTCTCAAGGAGACCGCGCAGTGGCCCCGCGATAGCCTTGACGACATCTTTTATATACCGGACGACAACAAGAAGTGGAGTCGCGAGGGCGTCATCAACGCCGTCAGTTACCTGGCGCGCACCGAGAAGATCGATCGCCTCGTCCCCCTCGACGATTTCGACCTTGAACTGGCCGCCTCGCTGCGCGAGCACCTCCGCATCCCAGGCATGGGAGAAACCACTACCCGCTACTTCCGCGACAAACTCTCCATGCGCATGCGCGCCCTGGAGGGCGGCATCAACGTCCCGGAGTTCATTCACGTGCTGAATCACGCCGACGTGAATGACTTCATGCAGCGCGTACCTGGTCCCTGGGTCCTCAAGCCACGTTCTTTGGCGGGCTCCATCGGGATCAAGAAGGTAAACTCGCCGGAGCAGTTTTGGGAGTTCGCCAACGCGCTTGGCGATATGCAGTCGCATTACTTGCTGGAGAGATTCGTACCCGGAGACGTCTTTCACGTCGACTCCATTATGTACGAGCAACGCATCCAGTTCTCCATCGCCAGCAGGTACGGCAAACCGCCAATGCAGGTATCGCAGGAAGGCGATGTGTTCACCACTACCATCGTGCGGCGAGACAGCGCGGATGACGACGCCCTCAAGCAGATCAACCACCGCGTTCTGGCCACGCTTGGCCTGCTGCGCGGCGTCGCCCACGCCGAGTTCATCAAGGCTGGTGAGGACGGGAAGTTCTATTTTCTCGAGACCGCCGCGCGCGTGGGAGGCGCCCACATCGCCGAGTTGGTAGAAGCGGCCAGCGGACTAAACCCGTGGGCCGAATGGGCGAAGGTGGAACTGGCCGGCGGCAAAGAACAATACGACGCACGGCCCACACGCAACGACTACGCGGCCCTTCTGGTCTGTCTGGCGCGCCAGGAAACCCCGGACACCTCGGCGTATCAAGATCCCGAGATCTTCTGGCGCATGGAGAAGCATCACCACGCCGGCTTCATTCTGCGCGCTCCCGATTACGATCACATCCAGGAGATGATGGCGCGGTACTTGGAACGGATGCGCCGCGACTATTGGACCTATCTGCCGCCCAAAGAGAGTCCGCAGGACTAAATCTTTTTGTTCCGCCGGCCCGGCGGTGCTTGTCCTAAGCCTCATGACAAGACACTGGATACTGGGCTTGGCGAGTCACGCGCTGGCACTGATCGGCGTGGCTGCGGGCCAGAGCATTCCGAGCTTCGCACCCCCGGTCGCCTTCTCCGCGCCTGGCGCTTCCGCCGCTGTGACGGGCGACTTTAATGGCGATGGACGCGTTGACATCGTGACGGCAAACGGGATTACGACGGGCAGCCATGGCGTCAGCATCCTGCTTTCCAAGGGCAACGGAAGCTTTCAGCCGGCTCGTACATTCAGTACCAGCACCGACCCCACAGGCCTTGCCGTGGGCGACTTCAACCGCGATGGCAAGCTGGACGTGGCCGCGATCAATAACGCCGCCAACACGCTGAGCATCCTTTTGGGGAACGGGGACGGGACACTGCAAGCAGCCAAATCCATCGTTCTTGACGGCGCACCCACCTCGATCTTCGCGGCCGACTTCAATGCCGACGGCAGAAAGGATCTGGTTGTCGTTATGCAAACCAGTCCGGGCGTCTACCTCGACGACATCCTCATCAGCAAAGCCGATGGTACGTTTACACAGTCCACCTTTCCCGCCGTGTATGGCGTCATCGTGGCGGATTTCAATGGCGACAAGAAGCTCGACCTCGCCTTGTACGGCTTTCCGACCGGCGCCTGCGCGGCCATCAAATTCGGCAATGGAGATGGCACCTTCACGGATTCTCCGCTACCGTTCACTCTCGGCTTACCGTTCCAGGTTACGCAGGCCGTGGCGGGCGACTTTAATGGCGACGGCAAGATGGATCTGTACGGCGAATACGTGAGCGGCGCCGTCACCCGCGCCGGCTTCGTCTTCTCCACGTACACTGCGCTCGGCAACGGCGACGGGACGTTTGCAGTGAATTCCACTGGCCTGTTCAGCGCGGGAATTGGCGGCGAGAATCTGATCGCAGGCGACTTCAATCGAGACGGCAAGGTGGACATCGCGGGCGTCTTCCCCGGACCGGCCGCATCCAGGCTGATCAAACCGACTCCGGCCAACATCGTGAAGATCCTCTGGGGCGGAGGTGACGGTTCCTTTGCCACGTCTTTCTCCGCGCCCGCCGGTCCATCCACAGGAATGTTCACAGGCAATCCCCTTGTGCGAGGCGACTTTGACGGCAATGGCGCAATCGATTTCGCCTGGGCGGCGGGTTCAGGAATCAATGTCATCCGCAACGCCAATGGCAACCCTCCTTTGCTGTCGAAATTAACCGTCGGTTCCACGTTCGTGGTCGGCGGGGCGGCTACAGTTTCGGCGACGGTGACCATCGGGGATCCCGCGCCGGCTGGCGGAGCGATCATCACGCTCACGGCCAGCGATCCGGCGGCGGCGTTCTTCCCGGCCGGCGCCGCCGTGACCATTCCCGCAGGAGCCACTTCCGCCACTTTCGACATCGCAACCAATGCCGTGGCCGCGCCTGAGATCCTCACCGTTACGGCATCCTGGAACGGTGTGAACCAAACCGCCACGTTCCATCTCGACCCGCCGTTTGCGGTCTCGTCGGTGACGTTTGCGCCATCGAGCTTAGTGGGGCTGTTCGGCGGCATCAACTACTCGAACGGAACGGTCACTTTAAGCGGACCGGTTTCCGACGGCGGTGCGGTGGTCAGCCTGGCGAGTTCCAACCCGCTGGTCTCAGTGCCCGCCACCGTCACATTCGCTGCGGGAAGCACCAGTGCCCTCTTCAACGCTACGGCCCTCAGCAACGTCGCTGCCGACACGGCGGTGACGGTCTCGGCAGCATTCGAAGGCGCCTCCAAGAGCGGCGTCGTCACGGTCACGGCCGCGACCGACTCCGTGAAGATCACGAAAGCCGAATACGTTGTAAAGACCGGTCAATGGAGGATCACGGCAACCGATACGGATGCTACCGCCACCATCTGGGTTTTCAATCCGTCCGGCACGATCATCGCAACTCTGGTGAACCAGGGACTGGGGCAGTACAAGGGTCAGGGCACGGTGGCCGCTCCGTTCACCACCGTCGTTCTGCAGAGCAGCGTGGGTGGATTCACCACCGGGCCGGTGAGTCAGAAGTAAAATATCCCAGTGGGCTTTGGGATCCGACAATTGAACGCCAGCGAGGGGCGCCGATACGTGACCGACCTTGCCGCGGTGCTGCTGGACTGCGTCGAGGGCGGCGCCTCGGTTAGCTTCCTGGCATCGCTTTCGCAAGCAGAGGCCGAATTCTTTTTCGAGGGAGCTCTTGATGGCGTACAACGAGGAGAGCGTATCCTGCTGGCAGCTTTCCTCGACTCCCAGTTAGTGGGCACGGTCCAGGTCTTGACGGCCATGCCTCCCAATCAGCCGCACCGGGCCGACATCGCGAAGTTACTCGTGCTGAGGTCGGCTCGCGGCAAGGGCATCGGCCGGCAGCTGATGGAAGAGGCCGAAGCGGCAAGCATCCGGGCAGGCAAGACGCTGCTAGTCCTCGATACTGCCACCGGCGATCCCGCCGAGACCCTGTATACGCGCCTGGGGTGGAATCGAGTGGGAGTCATACCGGGATACGCGGTCTATCCCAACGGCAGCCCGTGCGACACCACGGTCTTCTGGAAGGAGCTTCCAGGCCGATGAATTTATTGCGAATCGCTCTGGCCAATCTTCCCTTCGCGGCGACTCCCCAGCAGTCCATCGCGCTGGCGGTGCAGGCAATCGGGGAGGCGTCACGGGAGCGCGCCGATGTCATCTGCTTCCCCGAATGTTTCATTCCCGGCTATCGAACCGTGGGCAAACCGATGCCCGCAGCGGATGGGGAATTTCTCGAGCGTGCGTGGTCTGCCGCGGCTACGGCGGCAGCAAAGGCCGATATTACCGTCATCCTCGGCACGGAGCGCATCGCCGGTGACGACCTGCTGATCTCCACCTTAGTCATCAACCGCGATGGGACCACGGCGGGCTTTCAGGATAAAGTACAGCTGGATCCATCCGAGGAAGCGACTTACTCTGCGGGCACGGGCAGACATATCTTCCGCGCTGGGCCGCTGACGTTCGGAATCGCCATTTGCCACGAAGGTTGGCGTTATCCAGAAACCGTGCGATGGGCCGCCCAGCGCGGGGCGCAGATCGTCTTTCATCCTCAGTTCCACGAAGCCGAAGCCGGCAGTTACCGGCCTTCGACGTTCGCCGATCCGGCGAACTCCTTCCACGAGAAGGCAGCGCTCTGCCGCGGCGCCGAAAACACCTGCTATTTCGCTACCGTGAACTACGCGAGCGCCGGCTCACCGACTACTTCGGCGGTAGTCAATCCCGATGGCACCTTACTCACTTACCAGCCCTACGGTAAGTCCGGCTTACTCATCGCGGACGTCGATCTAAATCAAGCCACTGGTCTTCTGGCGAGGCGCTACAAACAAACAGCCGCCGGATCCCGTGAGGAACCCGGCGGCTGCTTTACTTAAGACAACAACGATCAACCGGCCAATTCAAGCGTGAGGCGACCGGCAAGCACCGGGATCATCTCCATCAAGACGTCCTCGATGCGGTCCACAAAGCGGAACTCCATCTCCTGCCGGACATGTTCCGGCAGATCGCGGAGGTCTTTGCGGTTAGCCTTCGGCATGACCACTCTCTTCAGGCCGGCGCGGCGGGCGGCCAGCACCTTTTCCTTGATGCCACCGATAGGCAGCACCATGCCGGTAAGGGTGATCTCACCGGTCATCGCCGTATCGCTGCGGGCCGGGCACTTCGTGTACAAGGACGCCATTGCCGTTGCCATGGTGATACCCGCGCTGGGGCCGTCCTTCGGGATACCACCCGAAGGCACGTGGATGTGGACTCCATTGTCCTGGAACATGGCCGGCGGGATGCCGAACTCTTCGGCATGCGACCAGAGGTAACTCTGGGCCGCGCGCGCCGACTCCTGCATGACGTCGCCCAACTGACCGGTGAGGGTCAGACCCTTGCCGGAGGGCAGCAGTGCGGCCTCAATGTACAGCACATCACCGCCGCTGGGAGTCCAGGCTAACCCGGTAGCCACGCCCGCGGGCAGCCGCTTGCGGGCCGTTTCCAGAGAGAAGCGCTCCGGACCGAGCAACTCCTCCACTTCTTCCGGCGTTACAGTGAACGACTTCAATTCGGGACTCTCGGCGTACTTCAGTGTCACTTTGCGAGTAACCGAAGCAATGGCCCGCTCCAGCCGCCGAAGGCCGGCTTCGCGAGTGTAGTCACGGATCAACTTACTGAGGCCATCCGGAGTAAACACGCACTCTTCGGGCGTCAAGCCCGTTTCCTTGAGTTGCCGCGGGATGAGGTACTTCACCGCGATCTCGACCTTCTCCTCTTCGCTGTAACCGGAGAGTTGGAGAATCTCCATGCGGTCCAGCAAGGGCTGCGGGATGGTATCGAGGGTGTTCGCCGTGGTGATGAAGAACACGTTCGACAAGTCGAACGGCAGGTCGAGATAGTTGTCGCGGAACGTGTTGTTCTGCGCCGGGTCGAGGATCTCGAGCAAGGCCGAGGCTGGATCGCCGCGGAAGTCGCGCCCGAGCTTATCGATCTCATCCAGCATCAAGACCGGATTGTTAGCACCGGCGCGCCGGATGGCCTGAATCAAGCGTCCGGGCATCGCACCGATATAAGTACGGCGGTGGCCGCGCAGTTCCGCTTCGTCGTGCAAGCCGCCGAGGCTCATGCGCTCAAACTTACGTCCGAGCGAACGGGCGATGGATTGTCCCAGAGACGTCTTACCGACGCCGGGAGGCCCGACAAGGCAGAGGATGGGCGCCTTCGCCTTCGGATTGCGCGCCAGCACGCCCAACTGCTCCAGAATGCGCTCCTTCACGTCCTTCAGACCATGGTGGTCGGCATCGAGGATCTGGCGGGCTTTCGCGATCTCCAACGAGTCCTCAGTCTGAACGCGCCACGGCAGTTCCAGAACGAGTTCCAGATACGTGCGGATGACATGATAGTCAGGCGCGGCGGGAGGCAACTTCTCCATCCGCTTCAATTCGCGGTCCGCTTCCTTGCGAACCTCGTCGGAGAGGTCGGCCTTCTCCAATCGCTCGCGCAACTGGTCGACGTCCGCCTTCTCCCCGTTCTCTTCGCCCAACTCCTGTTGAATCGCCTTCAACTGGCGGCGGAGCACATACTCGCGCTGCTCCTTAGACATCTCGCTCTGCGCCTCGCCGGCGATCTTCGCGCGAAGTTCCAGCACCTTCAATTCGTGCGAGACGTACTGGTGAACCAGTTGTAGCGCGTCGAGCCGAGTGGGCGCGGCCAGCACCTGTTGCGCCTTTTCGGAGTCCAGGCCAAAGGAAGCCGCCAAGAGATACGCCACCTGCAATGAGTCATCCTGGGCCGCCAAGACGCGCGAAATGTCAGGAGCCGACTGCGGCTGCGCTAACGCTACCGCGCGGGTAGCCAGTTCCAGAACCACGGGCTCCAAAGCCTCCAGTTCCACGGAACGGTCGGCAGGTCTCTCCAGGGGTTGCACGCGCGCCTGCAAATGGTCGCCGTCGGTTTCCAGCTTGAGGATGACCACGCGCTCTTCGCCGTATACCAACACGTCCATGACATCGCCGTTACCGCGCGACATCTTGCGGATGACGGCTTTGGTACCGATGGTGTATAGGTCATCCTGACCCGGCGATTCTACTGAGGAATCTCGTTGGGCGACGACGACGATCTCTTTCCCCTCGGTGGTCAGCGCAGCCTGCACGGCGGCGCGAGATGCTTCCCGGCCCACCTGGAGCGGGAGCATCAGTTCCGGAAATAATACCGTATTCTTCAGCGGCAGTACCGGTAGAATTTGGATCTTTTCAGTCATTTCGCCCTTTCTACTTCTGTCTACTTCTCTTAGATGCGGCAACTACCTGCGGGTTGCCTCGGAGACCCCTAACCATTTGGCGAGGGATCCCCAGATGGACGGCGGCTAGCAGCCAGTGGTGCAACGTCGTGTGCCGGAAAAAATGGTACAGGCACGAATTTCCTCCCTTGGGAACTCCCTTATTTACAGTAGCTTACCAGGGTCGGAAAATCATGCCAGTCCCATTTTTCGAGCCTGACCACTTGCGCCACGGACTGCTAGGCCGTAACTGGCTGCGGAACGTGAAACACGAGCGTCCCTTGTTCCAGTTCCACAAGCACGGTCTGGCCGTCTTTCAGATCGCCCTTCAAAATCTGGCGAGCGAGCGGAGTTTCGATCTCCTTTTGGATGGCCCGTTTAAGGGGGCGCGCGCCATAGTTGGCGTCGTAACCGGAGCGGACCAGGTGGGTACGCGCGGAGTCGGAGAGTTCGAGTTGGATATGCCGCTCTTCCAGCCGCCGGCGGAGACCGCGCAACTGGATGTCGACGATACCTTTGAGATGTTCTTCGCTCAAGGCGTGGAAGACAATCGTCTCGTCCACGCGGTTGAGGAACTCCGGCCGGAAGAGCTTGCGCAGTTCGTCAAGCACGGCTGTTTTCATCCGATCGAAGTCGCTGCCCCCGAAGGTGCCGCGATACTCGAGAATGCGATGACTACCGATATTGGAGGTCATGATGACGATGGTGTTTTTGAAGTCCACCGTGCGGCCTTGCCCGTCGGTGAGCCGGCCGTCGTCCAAAATCTGGAGCAGCAGGTTGAAGACGTCGCCGTGCGCCTTTTCGATTTCGTCGAACAGAACGACGCAGTAGGGCCGGCGGCGGACCATTTCCGTCAACTGGCCGCCTTCTTCGTAGCCGACGTAACCGGGAGGCGCGCCGACGAGGCGAGCCACGGCGTGTTTCTCCTGGTACTCGCTCATGTCGATGCGGATCATGGCGCGCTCGTCGTCGAACAGGAATTCGGCCAGGGCCCGCGCCAGTTCGGTCTTGCCGACGCCCGTTGGGCCGAGGAAGATGAAGCTGCCGATGGGACGGTTGGGATCCTTTAAACCCGAGCGCGCCCGCAACACGGCTTCCGCCACAGCGGTGACCGCTTCGTCCTGTCCAATGACGCGCTGGTGCAGCTCTTCGTCGAGTTGCAATAGCTTTTGCAGTTCCCCTTCCAGTAGTTTGGAGACTGGAATGTGGGTCCAGCGGCTGACCACTTCGGCGATGTCTTCCTCGGTGACTTCCTCTTTGAGTAGGCTGCCTTTAGCCTGTTTCTCCGCCAGGCGCTGCTCTTCGGCCTTGATTTCCTTTTCCAGTTGGATCAGCCGGCCGTACTTGAGTTCCGAGGCGCGATTGAGATCGGAGCTGCGTTCGGCCCGCTCCAGTTCCTGGCGCGTCTGCTCGACTTGCTCGCGCAGGTTACGGAGTTTTTGGACGGCATCCTTTTCAGATTGCCAGCGGGCCTGGAGGGCGCCTCCGTCGGTCTTGAGGTCAGCCAGTTCGCGTTCCAGCTTGGTGAGCCGTTCGCGCGAGGCCCCGTCGGTCTCTTTCTTCAGTGCTTCACGCTCAATTTCCAACTGCATGGTGCGGCGGGTGATCTCATCGATCTCTGCCGGCATGGAATCGATTTCGGTGCGCAGTTTGGCCCCAGCCTCGTCGACCAGGTCGATGGCTTTGTCAGGCAGGAAGCGATCGGAGATATATCGATTCGAGAGCACAGCCGCGGAGACCAGCGCGGCGTCCTTGATTCGCACGCCGTGGTGGACTTCATAGCGTTCCCGAAGCCCGCGAAGGATTGAAATTGTGTCCTCGACGGACGGCTGGTCCACCAGAACCGGCTGGAATCGGCGCTCCAGGGCGGCATCCTTTTCAATATGCTTGCGGTATTCGTCGAGGGTTGTAGCACCGATGCAGTGCAATTCACCGCGTGCCAGCATGGGCTTCAGCAGGTTGCCGGCGTCCATGGCGCCTTCGGCCTTCCCCGCCCCCACGACAGTGTGCAATTCGTCGATAAAGAGGATGACCGCGCCCTCGGAGGACTGGACTTCCTTGAGAACAGCCTTGAGCCGTTCTTCAAACTCGCCGCGGAACTTGGCCCCGGCGATGAGGGCACCCATGTCGAGGGAAACGACTCGCTTATCCTTCAGCCCTTCGGGAACGTCGCCACGGATGATGCGCTGTGCGAGGCCTTCCACGATGGCGGTTTTGCCGACTCCAGGCTCACCGATGAGAACGGGATTGTTCTTGGTGCGCCGTGAGAGGACCTGAACTACACGCCGGATCTCTTCGTCGCGGCCGATCACGGGATCGAGCTTGCCCTGGCTGGCGGCCTGGGTAAGGTCCCGGCCATACTTTTCCAGGGCTTCATAAGTGTTTTCGGGGTTTTGCGTCGTCACCCGCTGGTTGCCCCGAACCTCTTGGAGAGCCTTGCGGAGGCGATCCCCGGTTATTTGGAACTCTTTGAAAAGGCGACCAGTTACGCCGCCATCGGAGCTCATGGCGAGCAACAGGTGTTCGATGGAGACGTAATCGTCTTTGAGGCGTTTGGCCTCATCCTCGGCGTCGGTGAACAGGCGCTGGAGGCGGGGTGTGACGTAGATGTTATCGAGGCCGGCGGAGGCTCCGGAGACCTTGGGCATGCGGTCGAGCTCAGCCGTCAGGCGACGATGCAGTTGCTCCAGTTTAACGTCTGCTTTCAAGAGGATAGAAGGAGCGAGTCCATTCTCTTGTTCCAGTAGCGCCGCGAGCAGATGCTCCACGTCCACCTGCTGATTGCCGAGGCGGACGGCTTTGGATTGGGCTGCGCGGATGGCTTCCTGGGACTTCTCAGTAAAGCGATTGATATCCATCCTTAGTGACTCCTACTCAACCATTATAACCACAATGCACTCAAATCTGACAAGGAGGAACTCATCTTTTCCCTATCCCAGTGTCCAGTTTGGCCATACAATGGGCGAATGAGCTCAACCGAACCCCTGCAACTGGGTCTTCTAGGACAGATTGGCATGACAGTGACGGATGTTGACCGGTCGATCCCGTTCTATCGCGATGTGCTCGGGATTCCCTTTCTGTTTGGATTTCCTAACCTTGCCTTTTTCGACTGTGGAGGAGTCCGGCTGATGTTGAGCCCGGCCTCCGGCGAAGGCGAGGGGAAAAAGTTCTCTTCGATTCTGTACTTCCGCGTACCGGACATACAGGCGGCCCATCAACAGATTGCGGACCGGGGAGCGACGTTTGTGCAGGGTCCGCATTTGGTGGCGAAGATGCCCGATCACGATTTGTGGATGGCGTTCCTGGAAGATCCCGACGGCAACACCCTGGCTTTGATGAGTGAGGTTCGCAAGGGATAAAAAGGCGCGGGGCCGGAGAAGCGAATCCCCGCCAAAGGAAACGCCACCCGGCCCCGCGGTCGAAAGGAAAACCAACTCACAAGCGCTCTGATTGTGCCTTACGGCTGGGCCGATTCGATCGCAACAACTTGCAACTTATTCAAAATAGAGGAAATATAATTTCAGTTTTGCGGAACTGATAAAGGTTCGCTCAAACCTAGGTGAACTGTCGCCTAGATCAAGACCCGCTCCGATTGGCTTCGTTTTGCCGACAGGCACGGTCACCCGCCTCGATTGGCTTTGAACTGTCACCCAGGATCAAGACCCGCTCCGATTGGCTTCGTTTTGTCAGGCCGCCACAGGCACCCGCCTCGATTGGCTTTGAACTGTCACCCAGGATCAGGACCCGGCTCCGATTGGCTTCGTTTTGTCGACAGCCACGGTCGCCCGCCGTGATTGGCTTTGAACTGCCGCCGAAAATCTTGGGTCTGATTCGCAACACACGAGGCTGAGGCCCAGAACGCCAGACGATCTAGCGAGATCGGGCTCAACTCAGAATCCTATCCTGACGTACGGCCTGCGGAAATCGTTCACTGGTAACGCCAACTGACTCAAAGTAAATGAGATATTATCTTCCGGCAGCGGGACTGATAAAGGTTGCTTCGGCGGGCGGAGGGAAGAGGACGGCAAAAGGGAGCCTGGCGGGTCCCTGAGAATTTCTGGGGACAGAAATCGCGTCCGATCATCCGGCTGGAAATTCCCGTAGTCTTTACCAGGGCCGGTAGCAGGTGCGTTCTGGTTCGTTTGCTTGCAGGGGTTTCATGCATTCGAAATAGGTATTGATTGCAGTTCTTCTCTTGACTTCGGCACGGCACGCCGGGCTTGCGTTGCACTCGGCGATGGCTTTTTCACGCTCCTTGGCGTGTATGGCGAGGCTTTCCTTGACGCTCATAGTTCCCCCGTTGGGAACGTCGGTGAAGGGAATGCCGCCGAGGCTGGAGACATATTGATATTTCTGTTTTGTGAAATTGCATCCCTGAGGCGCGGGGTGCTCTCTTCTCGCACGCTCTACCTCTCCTGGGGTGCCAATGATGAGAATGCCGCGCTGATCAACGGAAGGGGGCGGACCATCACAGGAGATATAGCCCGCATCGACGTTGGCTTCGCCGAATTCACCGTTTTTGCCACCTAGAAACGCTTGAGCGATATTCAATTGAGTGTAGAAGACTTCCACGGAGCGGCACCCCGGCGGATTGGGAGTCGCCGGGACTTTGACCGAATTGCCTTTGAAAAGAAGGTAACGCTCTTGTCCACACTCGGTATAGGTAGCTTTTACATGTCTAGCGTTTGCCCAGATCGGCGGATCGGCCATTAAAGAACGCGAAAGCAGGCACACGGCGATCAACGGCAAGGCTGTTATGAACAGAGACCTGAGAGGATTGAGATTCATCAAGGTTTTAACAGATCCAGTGGATTTCGAGGGTTGGTGTGATCGTATCATGATTCCGAATTTCGTTTCGCGAAACGCGACTTGCGCGATCACTGGCGCAGGGACGGGCGGTTGGATTGAGCAGCACGGAAAAGATCGTCCGCTGCACTGAGAACGGTCCAGCGGAGGCGTTCCGGGAGGACCTTCTGACGCGCCAGGAATTCACGGACGGT
>JBDTMC010000227.1:0-12234 GCA_039934475.1 Bryobacteraceae bacterium
CGCATGCCGATCCGGCGCGACGTTATCCGTCTGCGGATGCACTGGCGAGTGACCTCGAGCGACACCTGGCCGGACGCCCGGTGTTGGCGCGACCTGATACGGCCACATACCGCCTGCGCAAGCTCGTGAGTCGACACCCGTTCGGCAGCGCGGAACGTGCGGACGAACAGGACACGACACGTGAACTTGCTCACAAAATGCCGCCACGCCGGTCCAGCCGATGGCACCCAAGGCCGAGAAATGTGCGGGACCTGCCACCTCGTTTGCGGCCACGGCGGACACTGGCAGAACATGGCAGCAACCCGCGATACTGCCGACTATAGACGTCCCCCGAAAACCTCATTTCTTGTGCGTAGGGCAGGAGGAACCTTTTTTGCCGTCCTCGCTTCTTGGATGGCTCTTTCGGGATTGGCTCAGCTGCTGGTTCAGGAAGGGCTTCAACTGCAATTCGGGTAGGCTCACGAGCGTCGCGCGTCCCTCTGGACAGCCCCCGTCGCTTTGGACCGATTAGCTTTCCCCCTTGGACGAGTTCGTACACGTCCCGGAACACACTATAGGATTCGCCGAGGATGTGCTTGCTGATGAAATGGCGGTATAGCGGTGCGTCCAGCTTGGGAATCAGGGCCGCCCTTTGACATCAACCACATAAGGCGTGCCGGCGGACTTGAATCGGGCAGGAGCAGGGACATGGTCCGATGCTATTGTAACGATTCGTAAAAAAGGAACTGGTATGGATATGTCCAGCGTCTAATTGTCGAGGGCAGACAGAAACGAGAGAGGAGATTGCCAATGTCACGCATCATCCACTCCATGGCTCAACGAGACTCCGGGGGTGGGAGTTCAATCCAACGAGTTGCGGTTGGCGAAACGTCGATCGCACGCAGAATCAGCCGTCTATTCAGTCATTGGCTGCTAGTACTTGCTGAAGTAGACTCTTAATTCCTAAGCGTTTTCCGGGGGCGGCGAAGATAGCGTAAGCTGGCAGGATGCCGCCCTCATCTACCAGACGAACCTTTCTCCAGACAGCGGGAATTGCGCTCACTGCCGCTCAAGCGGTATCGCGGGGCGCTGTACCTGCGAGCGACAAGATCAGGGTCGGCTTCATTGGGCTCGGCGGGCAGGGGACGGGCCGCCTGCGCGAGTTCATGAAACACCCAGACGTAGCCGAGGTCGCGGTTTGCGACGTGGACACTCATCACCTGGAGCGCGCGGCGGCGCTGGTGGAGCAAACGCAAGGGATCAAGCCTACGCTGCACCACGATTTCCGGAAGTTGATTGAGACGAAAGATATAGACGCGGTGATGGTGGGGACGCCGGATCACTGGCACGCCCTGCCGGTCATACAGGCTTGCAAGGCAGGCAAGGACGTGTTTACCGAGAAGCCGCTGTCCTATTCGGTGGGAGAGGGCCGCGCGATGGTGAAGGCCGCGCTGGCGAACAATCGCATCACGCAGATGGGCAATCATATTCACAACGACCTGCCGAACTACAGGCGGGTGGTGGAGATTGTGCGGTCGGGAATGTTGGGAAAGATCGACCGGGTGTACTGTGCACAGGCGACGGGCGAGAAATCGCTGGGACGCCCAGAGGACACCGCGCCACCGGCGGAGTTGGACTACGATTTCTGGCTGGGACCGGCCCCGAAGCGGGCTTATAATCCGAATCGCTCGCACTTCACTTATCGCTACTTCTGGGATTACTCGGGCGGCCAGTTTATCGACTTCTGGTGCCACTACGCGGATGTCGCCTATTGGGCGATGGATCTGCAGGCTCCGAAGAGTATAAGTGCCGCGGGCGGACGGTGGCTGACCGATGACAATGCCGAGACACCGGACACGCTGGAAGTGCTGTATGAGTATCCGGGGATGGTGCTGACCTGGACTATGCACCCTAAGGGACGCCCCGGGTACGACCATATGGGGAGCAGTGTGATTTTCGAGGGGCAGGAAGCTACTCTAGTCACTAACTATAGTAAGCATGAACTGTGGATCAAGGGCATTAAGCAAGAAGAGTTCCAGAGACCTGCACAAAGTATTGAGGACTCGCCGGGCCATATCCGGGAGTTCTTGGATGCGATTAAGAGCCGGAAGCGGTGTACTTGCGATATCGAGTATGGGCATCGGTTGACGAAGGCGGGTTTGTTGGGGAATCTAGCGTACCGCACGGGCGAGAGGTTGTACTGGGACGATGCCAAAGAGCAGTTCAGCGGGCATACGAAGGCTAATAATATGGTTACGCGGCATTATAGAAAGCCGTGGAAGCTGTAGACCCCTCCCTGACGGTCGGGGGGCGGACGGAACAGCAAACCCACTCCCTGACGGTCGGGGCTCGGTTAGCAATTAGCAGCAGCAGGTGAGCTTCAGGCGGCTTTGTAGATTAGCAGGGCCGCGCCGGCAAGGAAGCCGAGGAGAGCCTGGTATTCCTGGTTCTTGCGGTATAGCGCCCAGTGGAAGACTGTGTTTCCCGGGGCGGGTGTGAGGCGGGGAAAGAGGGCCGGAACGGCGCCAGCATACGCGGCGTAATCGGGGAAGAGCTTCCTGAGATGCTGTTCTTCGAGTTCGATGACGGGTAAGTAGACGAGTAAGAAGACGGCGGCGAAGAGTGCT
Organism: Bryobacteraceae bacterium; assembly: GCA_039934475.1. Taxonomy (GTDB): domain Bacteria; phylum Acidobacteriota; class Terriglobia; order Bryobacterales; family Bryobacteraceae; genus JBDTMC01. The sequence goes on from JBDTMC010000227.1 coordinate 2,607, forward strand.
GCCAAAGGCCACTGGCGGGAAGAGATCACTAATCCAGCGGCCACGGCCAGCGTTCCCACATACAACGGGTTGCGAAGGTAGGCGTACGGACCGCCGCGGGTTAACGTCTGATTCTTTGCGAGGTGGCCAGCGGCCCAGCCGCGAAGAAGGAGGCCGAGGACCGAGAGCGGGAGACCGAAGGCGAGCGAACTCCAGTCGGGTTGGGAGAGCCAGGCAAACGTTACTACGAGAAGAAACCCACTGGGCACGCGGAGGCGGGCGACAAAGTCGGCGTAGGGTTTGGGGAAGTAATAGCGGGACACTTAGGCGGCCCCTAAGTTGAGGCGGGCTTTGAGGGCGTCAAATACCGCGTTGGGAGTAATGGAATTCATGCTGTCGTCGGTGAGGGTGCGGCGTTTGTAAGTGGTATGGGCGTTGGGATCGCGGAGGACGGCGATGGTGTCTCCATAGGGGCCGTTGCGGGTGGGATCAGTGGGACCGAAGATGGCTACTCCGGGTTTGCGTAGCGCGGCGGCGATGTGGAGGGGACCGCTGTCGAGTCCGACGATGGCGCGCGCCTGGCGGGTGGCACTGATGAGTCCGGCGATGCCGGAGCAGTGGACTGAGACGCCGGCGATAGTTTCGAGGGCGGCGCGTGAGGCGGGCGCGCCATTGAGAACGAGGGCGAGGCCGAGTTCCTCCTGCAAACGGCGCGCCAGTTGAGCGTAGTATTCGAGCGGCCATTGCTTGGAGGCCCAGCCGGCGAGCGGATTGGCGAGGACGAAGGGTTGGGCGGGGAGTTCTCCCTCCGGCTTGCCGGCGGGCAGGGGGAAAGCGTGGAGGATGTTGGCGGCACCGGCGGCGGCGGCGAGTTCGAGATTGCGGTCGACGACGTGAGGGGCCTGGGTACGCGCTGTTTTGGAGTAGAAGACGGCAGCGGCCTTCTCCCGCAAGAGGGAGTAATGGAAGCCGTAGATGCGATCAGGGCGGGCGAAGGCAGCCACCACCGCCGATTTGATCAGACCTTGAAAATCGATGGCGATGTCGGGATGCAGGTCGCGGAGGCGACGCTGGGCGTCGAGCCAATCGGAGAACGTATGGCGACGGACGGGTATGACGGTGTCTACGAAGGGGTTGCCTTCCATCAATTCCAGCCATTTGGCATCAATGACCCAGGTGACGCGGCTGCGCGGATGGCTTTGCTTGAGGCTGGCTACCGCGGGCAGGGTATGAATAATGTCGCCCATGGCGCCGAGCCGCACAATAAGGATGTGCGGAGATCCGTCAATTGCCTTGCCGCTCATGCACGCGCCGCGCGAGCTCCTTTGCATCGGCCTGGTCGGCCCCAGTCATCCAGAGGATAGCGGATTGCGGGAAGAGCGTGAGGAGTTGTGTTTCGTTTTCGCCGCCGATGACGACGTAATCGACGCTGCGCAGGCCGGCTACAACGTTCGCACGCGCCTCAGCGGGAAGCAGCGGCGTGGTGGGGGAATCCACTAGTGCAACGAGGAGGTGAGCGCCGGCGCGGAATTCACGGATGCGCCGGGCGTTGGCTGCCAGGAGAGGATCGAAGAAACCAACCACGAGATGGCACTGCCGGCCGCGGGAAAGGGCGGCAGAGGTGGCCGCTGCCACGGCGGCTGCCGGTTGAATCTTTTGTCGCGTATCCACTTTGTTCTATTTCACCAGTTCGAGGGCTACGAGCGCCACGCGTTGGGAGGTGACGCGGGTCATGCAGCGATGGTCAATGGGACATTCGCGGAGGAGGCACGGCGCGCATTCGACAGGTTCGCGGACGACGCGGGCGAGTGGACCGTGCGGACCGGTGGCGATGTGGTCAGTGGCTCCGAAGATGGCGACGGTGGGGACGCCGAGGGCGGAGGCGATGTGCATGGCTCCGGAATCGTTCGTGAGGTAGAGCCGGCAGGCGGCGGCCATCTCGATGAATTCACTAAGGGTGGTGGCTGCGGCGAGGTTGCGGGCGAAGATGCCGCGCGCGGCTACTTGGTCGACGACGATTTGCGCCAGTGGCTGCTCATCGCGGGAGCCGAAGACGGCGACGGAGCCGGAGAGTTCGGTGGCGAGGTGCGCAGCGGTTTCAGCGAAGCGTTCCGGGAGCCAGCGCTTGGCGGTGCCATAGGCGGCGCCGGGGCTGACGCCGATGACGGGGTGGCGAAAGCCTAGCGCGGCGAGCCTGGGGAGGCCGGATTCGCGGGCCGCGGCGGCGCCTTCGAGGCGAATGGGCTGATCAGGCGGCAGCTGATCGAGGAGTCCGGCGCGGCGCAGTAGTTCCAAATAGTAATAGCTTTCGTGAGGCGGGAGGTCGCCTTTTTGGGGGACTGGGATAGCGGAGGTCAAGAGAAAGCCGCGCCCGTCGCGATTGTAACCAATGCGCTGAGGAATGCCCGCGAGACGGACAATAAGGGCGGCTTCGAAGGCGTTCTGGAGGAGGATGGCGACGTCGAACTGAGCTTGACGGAGTGTGCGAGCGAGGGCCAGTTTGCCGCGCAAGTCGCGCGCTCCACGGGAGGCGTGATGGAGGACGATCTGGTCACAGAAGGATTCGCGGGCGTAGAGATCGGCGACCCAAGGGCGCGCCTGGATGGCGATGTGGGCACGTGGGAAGAGGTGGCGAAGGGCGCGGAGGGCCGGCAGCGACATCACGGCGTCGCCCACCCAGTTGGTGGCGCGGACAAGAATACGATTCCACTCGGTCAATTGATCAGGGTAGCAAACGGAGCAGGGGAAGCCGGTGACGGGAAATTGCCGGGCGATAGAAAAGTGACGGGGGAGGGAGGAGGGAAGTGTCCTGAAACGCTAGAGATAGGGATGGGGGTTAACGTGATGAAGAGAGGGGGACGGGTTGGATAGGTATAGGTAGGAAAGGATGCTTGAATGTTGAATTCCTTCGTGTCGGCACTCTCGGCACTACGCGCCAACGGTACCGCCGTGGACGCAGTCGGCAATAATCTGGCGAATCTGAGCACAGTCGGGTTCAAGAAATCGTCGGTGAATTTTCGCGATGTCGTAGGCGATGTGCTGAGCGGATCGGGGACCACGCAGGTAGGTTCCGGAGTCGCGCAGCCTTTTACGCCGCGCCAGTTCACGCAAGGCTCGATACAGACTACGGGAGGGCATCTGGATGCGGCCATCCAGGGCGATGGGTTCTTCATCCTGCGCAAGGAAGCGGGAAGCGGCACCTCGACATCCACCGCGGGCCGATTCTACACGCGGGCGGGCGATTTTAAGGTGGATGAATCCGGACGCCTGGTCAGCCAAAGTGGCGAATTGGTACAGGGGTGGTCACTGAACACGGCGCAGAACGCCATCAACACGTCGGATCCGATCGGCGATATCGTGGTGCCGGTGGGCAGCAGCCGCTCGGCGCGGGCAACAAGCAGCATGTCAGTGGACCTGAACCTGGATGGATCGGCGTCGACCGGATCGCAGTTTGCCGTTCCGGTGGAGATCTACGATTCGCTCGGCAACTCGCACACCCTGACGGTGACCTACTCGAAGACGGCCAACCCGGGCGAGTGGGACGTGAACTTCTCCCTGCCGGCAACCGATGGCACGGTCACATTCACCACAGCCCAAGTTACCTTCGACCCAAATGGGAAATTGCAGACAGTGCCGGATGGTCCGCCGCCGGGTTCCTTCAGTGGGATCGACATCCAGTTCAATAATCCGGCGGTAAACGGCATTCCCAATCTCACATACTCGCTGTGGGGCACGGTTCCGACTGGGATCGATCCTGGGGTGCCGCGGATTACCCAATTCTCACAGCCTTCGGCGCCCAGTGCGATTAAGCAGGATGGCGTGGCGGCGGCTTTGTTGACAGGGGTGACCCTCGACGACGGCGGGTCGGTGATGGCCGAGTATTCGAACGGCGACCGACAGGAAGTAGCGCGGCTGGCGCTGGCAAGCATTCGCAATCCGGATTCGCTGGTAGCCACGGGCAACAACAACCTAAAGTTGGGTAGCGACACGGCGACGCCGACGGTGGGCGAAGCGAATACGGGGGGCCGCGGGGCGATTGTGTCCTTGTCGCTGGAATCGTCGAATGTCGATATCGCAGAGGAATTCACGAAGCTGATCGTGTACCAGCGGGGGTATCAGGCGAATGCTCGAGTGATTACGACTAGCGATGAGATTAGTCAAGAGACGATTAATCTGAAGCGGTAAGTTGAGGGGGAAAAAGACAGGAGGCGGGAGACAAGAGACTACCGGGCGGCGACTGCGGGGGACGGGAGAAGCCGGGCGGATACCCGTGCTACCGTTCGGGTATGGAATATCGGGAACTTGGCCGGACTGGCTGGAAGGTGTCTGCGGTCAGCTTTGGCGCTTGGGCGATTGGGGGATCGTGGGGTGGGGTGGACGACGGGGAGTCGATGGCGGCCCTGCACCGCGCTGTCGATCTCGGCGTCAATTTCATCGATACAGCCGATGTTTATGGAATGGGGCACAGCGAGAGGCTGGTGGGGCAGTTGCTGCGCGAACGCAGCGAGACGATCTATGTCGCCACCAAAGCGGGACGACGGTTATCGCCTCATACCGCGGATGGGTATAACGCCGGGAATCTCGCGCGGTTCGTAGAAGACAGCCTGCGCAACCTGGGCGTGGAGGCGGTCGATCTGTTGCAGTTGCACTGCCCCCCGAGGGCGGTCTACGAGAACGCGGAAGTGTTTGGCGCGCTGGACGGGATGGTGAGTGCAGGCAAGCTGCGGCACTATGGCGTGAGCGTGGAGAGTGTCGAAGAGGCACTGCGAGCGATGGATTGGCCCAACGTGAAGACGATTCAAATCATCGTCAACATGTTTCGCTTGAAACCGGTGTCGATGGTTCTGCCGAGAGCGGTAGAAACGCGTACGGGAATTTTGGCGCGAGTGCCGCTGGCGAGCGGGCTGTTGAGCGGACGGATGACGCGCGAGACCTCCTTCGCCAAGGACGACCATCGCAACTTTAACCGCCATGGCGAGGCGTTTGATGCGGGCGAAACTTTCTCAGGCGTGGACTTTGAAACCGGGCTGAAAGCCGTGGAAGAGTTGAAGGCGCTGGTTCCGGTGGGTGTCACATTGGCGCAGTTCGCACTGCGCTGGATTCAGATGCTGCCCGGCATCACGTGTTCCATACCGGGCGGACGGCGACCCAGTCAGATTGAAGAGAACTGCGCGGCGGCCGATTTGCCGGCGTTGAGCGCGGCGCAAATGACGGCAGTGGAGGGGATCTACAACCGGCTGATCCGGGAACAGGTGGAGGCGCGCTGGTAGGCGCTAGAGGCTTCGCAGGTGGAAGCCTCCGTCGACGTTGAGAACCTGGCCGGTGGAGTAGTCGAGGGCGCCGCTGGCGATGGCAAGGACTGCCTTGGCGACATCCGCGCCTTCACCCATACGGCGCTGCGGCAGAAGCCCGGCGGCGATCTTTTCCTCGTACAACTTTTCGACGGCGGCAATCATGTCGGTCCGGATGACGCCGGGGCGAATCTCAAACACCTGCACGTTGTGGGCGGCCAGGCGCTGGGCGAAGAGGGCGACGGTCATACTGAGACCGGCTTTGGAAATACAGTACTCGCCGCGGTTAACCGAGGCCGCGTAGGACGAGATGGACGTGACAAAAACAATGCGGCCACTACCCTGCTCTACCATCCAGCGGGCCGCCTGCTGAGTGAGAAAATGGGGGCCTTTCAAGTTGGTGGAGATGAGTTCGTCGAAACTCTCTTCGGTAGCTTCGAGGATGTCGCGGCGCTCGCGGGGGGCCATGCCGGCGTTGTTGACGAGGAGGTCGAGGCGGCCGAAGCGCTCACGGGCGAAACCGAGAAGCGACCCGCGGTCTTCGCGCGAGGAGATGTCGCACTTGAAGATCTCGGCGCCGGTGGCCTCACGCAGGGTCTCCGCGGCGTCGCGGCGCCCGCGGTAGGTGGCAATGAGGCGGTGCGTGGGGGCGAGATGTTCCGCGATGGCGCGGCCGATGCCGCGACTGGCGCCTGTGATCAGGGCTACTGGTTTTTCAATCACTGCTTCGATCTTGCCACAGCCTGGTCGATTCCCTTGGAGATTTCCTCTACGGTGAAGGTCTCGATGAAGGGTTCGCCATCGACGAAGACGGTGGGTGTGCGTGCGACGCCTCGAGCGACGCCCTCAGCGAGATCGGCTTCCACCAGTTTCCCCAACTCTTCGTCCTTCAAGGCGGCAAGGGCCTTGGCAGGATCAACCCGCGCCGTCTTGGCGAAGGCGCTGAGTTTAGCTTCAAAGTTAGCGGCCGTAATCGATTCCTGAGCCGCCATCATGGTTTGGCGGAACGTCACTCCGAGTTTAGGATCCTGCTGATCGAAGAAGCGGGCCGCGATGGCTGCCGGTTTGGCCCAGGCGTGCTTGGCGAGCAGGAAATCGCGGTGCTCCACGGCGATCACGGATCCGTATTTTGGGAGCAATTTCTCATCGAGCATGCGACGGAAGACGGCGCAATCCGAGCATTGCAGATCCTCGTGCACGATGACGCGCACCTTGGCCTGGGGATTGCCTTCCACGAGGCGACCGGAGGAGGCCAATACAGGCGCGGCCATCAGTAGCAGGGCAAAAGAAGTGTTCATATTCTCAATGACTGCTGGAGGGTGAAGGTAAGCCGTGTCTCAGAGGGGATCCGGACTGTTTGGCCTTTGGTCAGCACCTGGACCGCGCCGCCGGCACCGGCACCGGAGGCGGCTCCAATGGCAGCGCCCCTGCCTCCGCCGGCGATGGCCCCGATGATGGCGCCGAGCGCGGCGGTGCCACCGACCACCTTCGCGGTGCGGCCGGTGCGGGAACTGGAGGACTGAGTGACGGTCTGCGTGTCGATATTGATGGGCGTTCCGTTGACGGTGATGGTGAGGAGGTCGAGCGTGAGTTCGGTGCGTCCGGACAGTTTGCCGGATTCCTTGTCATCAACCAACTTCATGAGGACATCGGCGCCGCGCGGGATGACAGTGTTGCCGCCGGCCATCACATCCTCATCGAGGCTGGCGCGGTATGTTTGGCCGATGGAGTCCTTCTGGGAATCGACGCTATCGATCATACGAACCACGATGCTGGTGCCGGAAGGAACCTCAACGCCGTATGGCGTGGGCGAAGGCGCGGGAGTGGGAGCAGCGCTGGAGGGGCGGAGGCTACGCTCAACGGGAGGCGGAGGTGCAGGAGCGAGACTGGTGGAGGGGGAGTCTGAGCCGAAGCGGATGGAGTCAACCTCGTTGAGGGAGAATGACCGCGAGCCGTCGCCTACGAACAGCCGGACCTGGCGAGAATCTCCGCCGAGAAAAGTTCCCTGGAAGGTTCGGCCGTCCTTCAAGGTTAAAGTGTCGCCGAAAGCGGCAGATGCAAATGTAATAGCCAGAACCAGAATGAGTCGTGAACGCACGGGAGTCTCCTTTGGTATCGATCTTCCGTTCTGCTTCTATTTTACTAGCGGCGCGTGGGATACCATAATCGGGCAGAGCGGACTATGAAATATATCAACACCTATCTGAACTTTGACGGCACGTGCAAAGAGGCGATGACGTTCTACGCGAAGTGCCTGGGAGGCGAGTTGCAAGTGATGCCGTTTTCCGCCGAGATGCCCGACCGGGTGATGCACGCGCGGCTGACGAGCGGGTCAGCGATCTTGATGGCTTCGGACACACAGCCGGGAACGACGTGGACGGCGGGCTCCAATTTCGCGATCGCGATTCAGTGCGAGAGCGGGGAGGAAGTGGACACTCTGCACGCCGCGCTGGCCGCAGGGGGAAACGTGACGATGCCGGTGCAAGACACGTTTTGGAACGCTCGCTTCGGGATGCTGACGGACCGGTTCGGCGTGAACTGGATGTTCAACTACGAGAAGCCGCAGGCGTAGGTTTACGCGAGCAGCGAACGCACGCCTTGAATGGCGGCTTCGACGTCGGACATCGTGTTGTAGGTGTGCGGGCAGAGGCGTAGGCCTCCGACGGGGGCTCCGCCGATGCCGAACTTTTCGTAGAGATCGCGCGTGAAGGCGCCCATCTGCTTTTGGTCGAAGCCCTTGACGCGGGAGATGACAACGCCGCCACTGCGGGCGGGATTCATCGGCGTCACGATCTCGATGCGGTTGATGCGGGCGAGTCCTTCTTTGAGCGCCTGCGCGAGTTCGGTGGTGTGGCCTTCGACGTTGGCGAAACCGAGGACGCGATGGAAATCGACGGCGGTTCCGACGGAAGACACCGCGCCGTCGTCACGCTGGCCGAGGACTTCGAATTTGCGTGAGGCGACTTCGGATTTAAGGGCGGCGGGGGTCCAACCGGCAGAGACGACGCTGGGCCAGATGTGCGGGATTCGTTCCTTTCGCACGTAGAGGACGCCGACTTCTTTGGGACCCATGAACCACTTATGGGCGCTGGCTCCGAAGGAGTCGCAACCGATGTCTTTGAGATCGAGGTTGAGATAACCCCACACCTGAGCGCCATCGACGTGGGCGTGGATGCCGCGCTGGCGGGCGAGAGCGCAGATTTCCTTAGCCGGCAGGCGGTAGCCCGAGGTGTTGGAGACGTAGGTGATGGAGAGGACCTTGGTCTTGGGGGTGAGGGCGGCTTCGAACAGCTTTACGATTTCGGCGACGCTTTCGGTGTTGGCGGGGACGGCGACGCGTTTCACTTGAAAGCCGTGGCGGGCGGCGCGGACGTCCCAGGCGTCATTGTTGCAGGGATGGTTCTGTTCCCAGAGGACGACCTCATCGCCGGGACCGAGCGGCATGCCGTTGTTGATGGTGGTATTGGCTTCGCTGGTGTTGCGGACAAGAGCGATTTCGTCAGGGGAGACGTTGAGTTGCGAGGCCACTTTGCGGCGGGAGTCTTCGAGGTAGTCGGCGAATTTGGTGCGATTGCCTGGGGCGACATCGGAATCGAGGTCTCGGGTGAGCTCGGCCACACGTTCGGAGACGGAGCGCGGGGAGGGACAGAGGTTGGCCGCGTTGAAGGGGGTCTTCCCGGTGCGGAGTGGGTACTGGCGGGAGACAAGGTTCCAGAATGTATCGCGGTCGGGAGTGACGGCGAGGGCTTGGTGGAGTTGGAGGGGGCTGGCGGCCGCTTCCGATGCGTAGGCGAGAGCAGCGGCTGAGGCGGAGATGCCGCGGAGGAAGGTGCGCCGGGAGTTGGTCATTGTTGGAAGTTCCTCGATGGTTTTACATGCTAGCAGATTGGAGCGGCGGGATGTGACGGAATTGATGACGGTAAGCACTTCTAACAAACGACAACCTGGTATCCGCGTTACGATGGAATAGTCCACCCATGGCCCTAGAAATCGATCTCAAGAAGACTGTCAACCTGCCTAAAACGGACTTTCCGATGAAGGCGAACCTGACAACGCTCGAGCCGAAGCTGCTGGAGCGGTGGGAAGGAGAGGGCCTGTATGCGCGAATTCGGAAAGAGCGGGCGGGGCGGCCATTGTGGGTGCTCCACGACGGGCCTCCGTATGCGAATGGGAATATCCATCTTGGCACGGCGTTCAACAAAATCCTGAAGGATTTTCTGGTGAAGAGCCACAGCATGGCGGGGTTTGACGCTCCGTATGTGCCGGGTTGGGACTGCCACGGACTGCCGATTGAGTTCAAAGTCGACAACGATCTGGGCAAGAAAAAAGCCACGATGACGGCGGGGCAGATCCGGGCG
>JBDTMC010000228.1:0-12148 GCA_039934475.1 Bryobacteraceae bacterium
AAGTTGGATCGGATCTGGGAGGCGCGCTGTGGCCAACTGGGGAAACTGGTCCGCTATGCCGATGATCTGGTGGCGCTGTGCCGCACGGAATCGGCGTGCAGGGAAGCACTGCGGCGGATCGGGCTGGTGATGAACCGGCTGGGTCTGACACTGCATCCAGTGAAGACGCGGATGGTGGACTTAAGGAAAGGAAAGCAGAGCTTCGAATACCTGGGATGCACGATTCGAAAGAAACGGAGTATCCAGCGAAAGCCATGGGTGCACTATGTGCAGCGGTGGCCGAGCCCGAAGGCGACGAAGAAGATGCGGGACCGAGTACGAGAGTTGACCAGTAAGCGGCAAAGCGGGCAGGATGTGAAGCAGATCATCGCGGAACTGACACCCGTTCTTCGCGGCTGGGGGAACTATTTCCGGACGGGGAATGCCGACCGGGAGTTCAACAAGATGGACTACTTTGTGGTCAAGAGCCTGCGGCGCTGGCAGTATCGGCGGGGCGGGCAGAGGCCTACGAAGCGAGCGCCATTCACCGGCGATCAGCTGTACGGGATGGGACTGCACAAGTTGATGGGCACCGTGAAATACCCGGCGCAAGCCACACAACGAAGATCATCGGTAAGCCGTGTGCCGGAAAACGGCATGCACGGTTTGAAAGGGGAAATTAGAAACGGACTGGTGTAAGCCAGCACCGCGCTAAGATCTACCAATGCTGAAACAGAATCTGGAAGCCGTGGAGGAACGAATTGCGCGGGCGGCCGCGCGCGCGGGGCGGAAGCGCGAAGAGATCACGTTAATTGCGGTCACCAAGATCTTTCCGGCTTCGGCGATCCGGGACGCGTATGAGTTGGGCTTGCGGGAGTTTGGCGAGAACTACGTCCAGGAGTTTGAAGGCAAGGCGCCGCAGCTAGCCGATCTGGTGGGAGCGCGCTTTCATTTGATCGGCCATTTGCAGTCGAACAAGACCCGCAAAGCGGCGGAACTGTTTCAGGTGGTTCAGACCATAGATTCGGCGAAGCTGGCACGACGCTTGAACGAAGTCGGACAGCGGATGGACGTGTTTTTGGAAGTGAAGCTCTCCGGCGAGGATGCCAAGGCCGGGGCGGCTCCCGAGGAACTACCGGCGCTGGTGGAAGCCGTGCGCGCCCAGCCAAACCTGAACTTGCGTGGCCTGATGACGATGCCGCCGTGGAGCGACGATCCGGAACTACCGCGCCCGTTTTTCGCCAGGCTCCGGGAACTGGCCGGCGGACTTGGATTGAGCGACTTATCGATGGGCATGTCGAACGATTTGGAAACAGCCATCGAAGAAGGCGCGACGCTGATCCGCGTGGGAACCGCGCTGTTTGGCAAGCGCAAGAAACCGTGACCGTCGGATTCTTTGGGCCACTGCCTCCGGCGCGCACTGGTGTCGCCGAGTATTCGGCGGCCCTGCTGAGTGAACTCCGCAAGCGCGTCGAGGTAAGGCTGGGAGATACCCGTTGCGAGGCCAAACTTTATCAGATTGGCAACAACGCATTCCATCGAGAAGCCTATGAGCTGGCTCTGAGTCAGCCTGGCGTGGTGGTGCTGCACGATGCCACGCTGCACCATTTCCTGTTAGGCCGCATGGGCCGCGATGAGTATCTGGCGGAGTTTACTTATAACTACGGGGAGTGGAGCCGGGGGCTAGGCGAGGAGCTGTGGCGTGACCGGGGACGCGCGGCTGCGGACCCCCGCTATTTCGAGTACGGGTTGCTGCGCCGGGTGGCGGAATCGGCGACGGCGGTAGTGGTTCATAATCCCGGAGCTGCGGCCGCAGTTGTGCGGCACGCGCCTGGAGCGCGCGTGGTGGAAGTCCCGCATCTGCTGCTGCCGGCGATCGTAGTGGGTGCCGGGGAATGCATGGACGCGCGGAGGCGGTTGGGTGTTAGTCCGAGTACTTTCTTATTCGGTGTGTTTGGACATCTGCGTGAATCGAAGCGGCTACCTGCGGTGTTGCGGGTCTTCCGAGGGCTTCGCGCGGATGGTGTGGATTGTGCGCTGCTGGTGGCCGGCGAGTTCGTGTCGAAGGAGTTGGAGCGGGCTCTGGAAAGCGACGTAAACGGTGCCTTAGTGATCCGCGTGGGCGCCATGAGTGAGGCTGAACTGGGAATCCTGTCGCATGCGGTGGACGCCTGTGTGAACCTGCGCTATCCGGGCGGCGGAGAAACCAGTGGTATCGCTATGCGGCTAATGGCCGCTGGCAAGCCCGTGATTGTAACTTCCAGCCCTGAAACATCACGGATACCGGAAACGGCCTGCCTGCGCGTAGATGCCGGACCTATGGAACCGGAGATGTTAGAGGCATGGATGCGGTGGCTGTGCGCGGACCGGGCGGCGGGCCGTGAGATCGGGCGGAGGGGCGCGGCCTATCTGGCGGAGCATCACCGGGCTGAGAGGGTGGCCGAGATGATCCTGGATGTGCTGGGGGTAAGCACGGCATCGCCGGATAGTCGATAATCGGGTAAATGGCCGGCATTCGTACTGTGGCGCTTGTAATCCTTGCTGCAGGCTTATGCGCTGCGGCGATACAACCGTTCGCCTCGCTACACCAGCGCATATCCATGCGTGATGGCGTGCGGTTGTGCACGAATGTTTTCCGGCCCTCAATCGTCGCCCGAGGACCTGTATTGTTGGTCCGAACGCCTTACGGCAAACAGTCGGTGCTGACGCCCAACTACCAGTTTTTTGTCGACCAGGGTTACACCGTAGTAATTCAGGACGTTCGGGGCCGCTACGATTCTGAGGGACGATTCACGCCTGTTTCGCAGGAAACGGCCGACGGCGAGGACACGTTGAATTGGGTGGGCAGGCAGCCTTGGTGCGATGGCAATGTCGGCATGATGGGCGGGTCTTATGTGGGAATCACGCAATGGCGGGCGGCGCTTGGGAATAGTCCGTATCTGAAGGCGATCTTCCCGGTGATGGCTGGGTCAGACGACTACCTGGATCGATATTACTCGCCGGGCGGCGCGCTGAAGTTGGGGCACCGGTTGGAGTGGATCGCCGAAAATATGAAGCCGGCGGGTTTCACGCCGCCGCCATTCCGGACGATCGTCGATCACCTTCCGTTGCGAACCTCTGACGTGACGGCAGCGGGTCGAATCGTGGATTACTATCAGCAGGCGCTGAATCATCCCACTTATGACACTTACTGGAAAGAACAGAGCACTTACCGCAGCCTGGGGCGAGTGAAGACCCCGGCATTTATCGTTGCCGGGTGGTATGACAATTACGCACAAAGCGATTTGGCGGCTTATTCGAAGCTACGGGAAAAATACCCCTCGAGCCGCATTGTCATTGGTCCGTGGCCGCATAACATGTCGATGCAATTTACCGGAACTGACTTCGGTTCGGATTCGATGGCTCCGATTCGGACTTACCAGTTGAGGTGGTTCGATTACTGGCTCCGCGGGCGGGGATCACCGGAGCGGAGTGAGTCGCCGGTGCAAGTCTTTGTGATGGGTGAGAATCGCTGGCGCGGGTTGCGTCAGTGGCCGCCCGAGACGGCCGAGATGACGCCCTTCTTCCTGGACAGCGGCGGGCGCGCCAACACTTTGGACGGAGACGGCCAGTTGCACCGCCACGCGCCGCGCGTACCGGAGGACGACGATTTCATTTACGATCCCCGGGACCCAACTCCGACACAGGGCGGCGCTGTTTGCTGTAACGACGTCGTGCTGCCATGGGGGCCAATGAATCAGCAGGCGGTGGAACGGCGCAAGGACGTTTTGGTGTACACTTCGCGGCCCTTGCGGGAGGATTTGGAAGTGATTGGGCCGGTACGAGCGGTCCTGTATGTTTCGTCGTCGGCTCCGGACACCGACTTTACGGCGAAGCTCGTCGATGTATTCCCTGATGGCCAGGCGCGCAATCTGACAGATGGGATTCTTCGCCTTCGATACCGGAAGGGTCTGGAACAGGCGGAACTGATGACGCCCGGCAGGGTGTATCCGGTGACGATCGACGTCGGCGTGACGGCGAATGTGTTTCAAGCCGGCCACCGTATTCGGCTGGAGGTCTCAAGCAGTAATTTCCCGCGCTTTGACCGCAACCCAAACACGGGGCGTGCGATGGCGGGCGAGACGGAGTTGCGAACGGCGCGCCAGAAGTTGTGGCATGGTCCGCAGCGCCCGTCCCATCTGCTGCTGCCGGTGATTCCAAGGTCGAACGCGAAATTGACCTATCCGGTGCGTGCGGGGTATCTTGGAAAGGAACCCCACTTCAAGGCGCGGTAGCCAAGTGGTAAGGCAGAGGTCTGCAAAACCTCTATTCGTCGGTTCGATCCCGACCCGCGCCTCCAATCTGCCTCTGCTTGACCAAAGCGCATTTGCGCGAATCCAGGTCGAAGAAGCCGTCGTCCCCGGTCTCTTTTGGTTTAAGATCCGCAACATTCTCGGGGTGAACGAACGTCGTAGGCGGATCACTGAGCCGGATACCGGGCGTTCTTCTGAGCGATCTTACGATGCTTTGTACCCGGAACTGTCACTCACGTACTGAAGGCTCTCGACTGATATGTTTGCCAACCGATCCCGACGTGGACCAACAGTCGCACCAGGAATTTTGTCAATTTGGTAGCGGTCCGGCGTATATTCGGCAAAGGTCTGCCAAACCGTCCAGTCCCTGCCTACCGGCTAAGCGGATGTAGCGGCGGATTGGCAGACGTCTCGGGTCGGTGAAGCTTCAAGCATCCGCCCAACATGTAGGTTGATGCGTGCTGGGCGGGGTAGGATAACCACCGCGACCCCTCCAGACAAATTCATTACAAATAACCGACGCTGGCCAGACAGACATTTGCCAGTGTCCTGACAACCTCGTCACGCGGCAGCCGTACTCTGGGACCGTGATGAACAGAGTCCAGTTTCTGCCGCCCGACGAAGATACCGCCCTCACCACCTGGGAGCGGATTCGGTTCGTTCTGGTGGTGCTGTTGCCGTGGTTGGGATTGTACGAGTTTACAGCCCATCTCCACCTCGCGGGGACTGCGTTTCAGTTTGCCTTCGAGGACAATTTGCCGATCTATCCGTGGACGGCGCCGGTCTATCAGAGCATCTATGTAGTGGCTGTCGGCGCTCCCTGGATCGCTCGGACACGACGCGACCTTCGGCGCCTTACTATCTCGGCTTGGCTGGCCATTGCTTTGGTCTTTCCCATCTACTGGTTGATGCCGTCGAGCGCTCCGCGGCGGCCCCTACTGGTGACCAATTGGGTGACGCGCATCCTCCATTGGGAACGGAATACGTATCCGCCGACCCAGGCTTTTCCCTCGTTTCATGTGCTGTGGGTGATCTTTCTGGCCCGGCTGTTCCGTCCGGCGTGGTTGGGTTCGGTTTATGCGGCGGCAGTGGCGGTAAGCTGCATCACCACCGGCATGCACTATATCCCCGATGTTCTGGTATCGGTGGCGATTGCGCCGTTTCTTACAGCTCCCGAGCGGGTTTGGGACTTGGTCAGCAGCGCCTGGATGCGGTTGCCTGGAGTGAGTCAAAGCCTCTCGAGGTCGAATCCACGCAGACCATAGCGGGCTGGAGGCAAGGCGGCGAGTTGTGCATGGGTCCAGGCGATGCCGCGGTCCAATTCAGCGAGTTCGCTTAACCACCAGTCACCTTCGCCCGCGGAAGCATAGAACTGGCGCGAGGCGTTGAGGTGGCGCAGAAAGCCGGCGAGAAGCCTGGCACTGTAGTGGGCGAGTGCCGATTCGGCATCCGCTCCGTTCTCAATTGCGGCAATGACCGCGGCCGCAAGAATGGCTTCGCGAACGGCGTTGCCGGCGCCTTCGCCGCAGATAGGATCGAAGCTCAGGGCGGCGCTTCCGCAGGCGATCCAGCTGGGAGCGGCGAGCGGTTGCAGTATGCGAGGGCTCGTCGGGAAGGCGACTCCGATTCCAGTGATGGTGTCAACTTGCGGCGCAATTAGACGCGACTTACTAAGTAACACTTCAGGAGCGGCGCCAGTGGCTAGTAAGGATGCTTGGCCATTCCCAGAGGGAAGTAGAAAGAGCCAGCCGTCCTCCAGGGACTCAACCCAACAAGAGTCCGCCGCCCGGTCCCATAGACGGACGGTTATAGCGGTGGCAACGCGCGTTCCGAATGTTTGGTGGACTCCGGAAGCGGTCTTGGCGCTGGAGTAAAGAGACCAGGCCGGGGAGCAGTTCGCATCGGAGGCCGATGGTTCGAGGGTGAGCCAGAGACGGTTGAGCAAACGTCCCTCATCAAGTGTCCATCCCGCGTGGGGAAAGGCCACCGGCGCAGCGACCGGTCCCCACAACACAACGCGCTGCCGGATTTCCAGGCAATCGCTGAGCAACTCGTCCACGCCATCGAAGACCTCAGTCAGCAGGTGCCGCGTGCTCTGATTGAAGAGAAGTGTAGGAGACGCGGCTCGGGTCGCATGCCGGCAATCGAGGTGAAAGCCTCGCCGCGTCAACAGCCGGGCGGCGCAGCAGGCGGCCAGTCCGTCTCCGTGGATGCTTATGACAGCGGGCATGGCGGGACGCGCGCGGCCAGGTAGCCGGTAACATTGGCGACGGCGAAACTGATTCCGTGAAGGTTATATTGTGGGGGAACTCCGGGGATGTCTCGCGGGAAGCCGCATGCCGCGTAGACAATGCGCCCGTCTTTGACCGTTTCACGAAATTGATGGCGGGGACACTCCGGATCGAGTAGAACTCCCACAGCGCTGGGGAGGCAACCGGGGAAGGCGGGCCGTCCTTTCATTTCGAATGCGGCAACCAGTTGCGTGCCTATCGCTTTCGCTCGGGCGAGTTTCTCCTCGAAGGCTGGGACATAGGCCTCATTCAAAGTGCCGAGCGAGAGGTTGATGAAATCCATCTGCTGGTCCAGACACCAATCGATGGCGCGAAGCAGGATCTTGCCTGACGTTGCCAATTCCCGGTCGAAGACTTTCACTGCGTAAATCTCCGCAGTCAGCGCTTTCTCACGAATGGCGCCGGCGACCGCTGTTCCATGTCCCAGGAGATCGAGGAACCCTTCGCTGGCGCCGTCGGGTGTGATGGTGATGCCGCCGGCGATTGGTCTTACGTGGGGGTGGTCTGGATTAACGCCGCTATCGATGCATGCGACTCGAATGGTCATACGACGGCTCTGTTGGGGAGGGCATCGCGGAAGTGGCGCGCGAGCGCGGATTCGCCTTCAACAATGCGGCCGGCGTCGAGCAGGACGACCTGATCGGCGATTTCTACGAGTGCCGGCCTATGGGTGACGATGAGAATCGTGCAGGCCGAGGAGAGTCTGCGGAGCGTGGCCGCGAGCGCTGCTTCTGCGGACGGGTCGAGCGCGGCGCTGGGTTCGTCGAGAACAAGGATTCGCGGTTTGCGGAGCAGCGCGCGCGATGGCAAGGCGCTGGCGCTGGCCGGCCGAGAGGCTGAGTCCGCGCTCTCCCAGAACGGTCTGATAGGCATCGGGAAGAGACGCGATGAAATCATGGATCTCGGCCTGGCGAGCGGCATTCTCACAATCGGATAGCGATGCGCCGGGGGCCCCGAAAACGAGGTTCTCCCGAATTGAGGTATGGAAGAAGAAGGGCAGTTGCTCCACCATGGCGGCGGCGGCGCGCAGATCGTGGAGGCGAAGGTCTCGCAAGTCGTGGCCGTCGATGCGGATGACGCCGGCTGCCGGATCGTAGAAGCGCATGAGGAGATCAGCGATGGTGGATTTACCGGCTCCGCTGGCGCCGACCAGAAGACAGGTAGAGTTCGGCGCGACCCGAAAAGAGACATCGTGCAGTACACGGTCACGGCCCGCATAGCCGAATGAGACGCGAGCGTATTCCAGGTTGCCTAACTTCAAGGCGGCGGGGGCGG
The DNA here is from genome assembly GCA_039934475.1 of Bryobacteraceae bacterium. GTDB lineage: Bacteria > Acidobacteriota > Terriglobia > Bryobacterales > Bryobacteraceae > JBDTMC01. The sequence goes on from JBDTMC010000228.1 coordinate 7,838, forward strand.
CGTCCGGGCGTTCCACGACGTCTTCTTTGGCATCTAGAAGTTCAAAAACGCGGTTAAGGGAGACTGCGCCAACGATCAAAGCCGAGTAAGATCCCATGAGGCTTTGGATGGGTGAGAGCAAACGGCCGTGATACGCCATGAACGCCATCAGGCTGCCGATGGTGATGACATTGCGGATGACCAGATTGCCGCCGTAGAGGAACAGCAGCGCTACCGATAAAGTGATCACCGCGCCGGGGAGCGCGGCCGCCAGGAAGGAGGTGACCTGCATGGCGAGCAGGCCTTTGACGAAGCGATCGTTATGGCGGCGGAAGTCGGTATCCTGGCGTTCCTGGGCGTTGGAACTCACCAGAAGCCGGATGCCGAGTATGTTCTCAATGAGGAAACTGCCGATATCGGCGCTGTATTCGCGCAGGGTTTGGACATGCTTGCGCAATCGTCCTTGATACCGGCGCATGGCCCAGATGCCGGCGGGCAGTAGCGCAATGCTGACGACCGCGAGACCGGCATTAAGGTAGAACATCATGGCCGCATTGCCAATTAAGAAGAGGAAGTTGGCAGGCAGGGAGAGGAGAGTATCGGAGCTGAGCTTCTGTAACTCACCGATATCATTGTTGACGCGCGATACGATGTCGCCGGCTTTGGTGACGATGAAAAAGTTCGGCGAAAGGCGCTGCAGCTTTTGGAATGCTGTGAGGCGCATCTCAAAGAGGACCAGCGCCGAGAGACGGGTGTAGAGATAAGTCGTGAGAATGCCAAAGAAAAACGAGAGTGCGGCGCAAGCAGCCATCAACAGCGCGAAAATCACCAAGCCGCGAAAGTTGCGATTCTGCAACGCATCGTCAATTAGGAGTTTCGTCAAGTAGGGCTGGGTAAGAGCCACCGCTGTCGACGCGACGTTGATTCCTACCAGCGGCAGAAACTGCTTCCAATGAGGTTTGACGAACTGCAAGGCGCGGCGGTATTGCCGGTAGGGGATTGCGGCTGTCATGGTTCCGCCGGCACGTACGTCACTGCGCCTTTCGTTCGTTGAAGCAACTCAGGAAACGGGGATTGCGTTCCGCGAGCGCGCCGTAAATCTGCAGACACGTATCCGTCCAATCGCGGATCCAATCGCAATAGTGCAGGTTTGGGTGCCCGGTATCTCCATAGCGAACGAAGGCCTCGTGGTGGCAGCCACCAGCGCACAGGGGGCGCGCCCAACAGGTATGGCAATCGTATTTGTTGCCGATGTTGCCGCGGGTGAGAAAGTCGGTCTTACGATTGATGTCGATGCCGGTTGTGACGTGGCCTAGCTTATGCTCGTCGGAATCGACGAAGCGATGACAGGGAGCTATGTCGCCCGATGGCCCGACGCCGAGAAGGCCAAGACCCGCGCCGCAAGGATGCGACTTGCTGATTCCTTGATGGAGCTCCGAGAGGGTGTCGCTGACGTTTGAGAAGCCATGGTGCTGGTTGTTGAGGGCGAACGTCAAGTACTCGTGCGCGAGCGCCTTGAACTGATCGAGGACTCGATCCATGCCGCGTTCACCGATAGAGTACAAGCGGTCAGGCGACGTGGTGACAGGAGCAAATCCTACTTCATGAAAGCCGAGATCGTGTTTCAGGTGCCGGTACACTCCAAGCACATCGGAGTCCGGCGTGGTTAGCGTGACTCGCGCGGTGATGGGCCTAGTCCGATGCCGCGCCAGCAGTTCACGCACTTTAGGAAGCATGATGTCGTAGCTCCCCTTACCGTTGGCGAAGACGCGGAACTGATCGTTAGTTGCCTTGGGGCCATCGATGCTTACGGTGACACCTATGGAATTGATGGTCAGAAAGTCGATGATGGCCGGCGTCAGCAAGGTGGCGTTGGTGGTGAGGCTGAAGTCGATGGTCTTGCCATGTTGGGCCGCTTGGTCGCGCGCGTAGACGACCACTTTGGAGAGAAGGGGGAAGTTCATCAGCGTTTCGCCGCCGAAGAAGGTGATGTGGACGTTGTTGCGACTGCTGCTCTGGCGAATCAGGTAGTCCACGCTTTCCCGCGCCGTGTCGTAGTCCATGAACTTCGGCTTGCCTTCAGGGGTGGCCACCTTGTCTTCGCCGAACTCGTAACAATACTGGCAGGAGAGATTGCACTGGTTGGTGAGGTTCATCACCAGAGTCTGTAGCGGGAAATCGGCGGGTGGCTCCTGCACGATATTCTCGAAGCCCTTTTCGTCGCGCAGGGCCCGGAGGCGGAACAATTCAGCGATGGTCTCAAGGACGTCGGACGGTTCACGGCCTTGGGACACAAGCTCGGCGGCGACTTGATCCGGCGTGGATGCGCCGGCGCGAAACCGTTCCAGAATCGCTTTGCTTAAGTCGTCGAGCTCAAAGATTCCACCGCTCGGAACAAGGTAGAGGAACGTGGAATCCTTTCCTTGAAACTCGCGATATTCTCCGATGGAAAAGACGGTGCTCACGGTTGTAACCTCGATTTGACTAGCGATCGTGTTTGGCCGTGGGACCAAGCTGGGAAGATGGCGGCAGCGCGCACAGTAAAGCTCTCCATTCCTGAAGGGATCAAGCTTAAAGATACCTGCAGACATAACTGGGGCTGCCCAGGTTGTGTTTGAGGCTAGCAGTTTTGATTTTCGGATGTCAAGATCGCCCCAACAGGGGATTGTACGACCCGAGTTAGTGGGGTGTGCGAAAAAATACATCGATTCCCCTTGCGCTCCAGCCGTTCGCTGTTGTACCCTCGATCTTCCGATACGGAAGAGCGCCATGGCGCTTCCTCCGCAACTATCTCGTCCAAAGTTGCCTCTTCCGTCCCAATTTCTTTCGAGGTTTCTGGGACATACATGCACAGGCGCTTTCCACAATTCACTGTTGTAATTCTGCTCTCAGTGGCGGCCGCGGTTTGTCAGGAAGCGGCACCCACAGAGACCCCGAAAGACGTGACGAAGGAGACAGAGGCGGGGATCCCTGTCACCGATCCGTTGACGATTGCGAAGTGCAGCGGTTGCCACCGCGCGGACGCCAACAAGAACCTGACGCGCATTTCGTGGATTCGTACGACACCGGAAGGCTGGCAAGAGGCTATCAAGAGAATGGCGCAGTTGAACGGCTTACAACTGTCGCCGGAAGATGGGCGGCACATTGTCCGGTACCTGGCAAATGAGCACGGCCTGTCGCCGGAAGAAGCTGAACCGGTGCGCTGGTATCTGGAGATGACGCTGCCGCAGACGGAACCGGTTCCGAATCCCACGATAAGGCGTGCTTGTACCACCTGTCATGCGTTTGCGCGTCCAAGGACGTGGCGGCGCTCGGCCGCGGAGTGGCATTTGTTGAAGAATATGCACATCGGCTACTTCCCCCTGAGCCAGTTCGTTGCCTTCCGTGATATGGCGCCTCCGGGCGAGCCAGACGCTCCGAAGAAGCCCGCACCGGTGGACGTTGCCGTCGAGTACCTTGCCAAGAACTATGGCCTTTTCTCGCAATCGTGGTCGGCATGGCGGGCTCAATCGACCGATCTCGACCTCAGCGGACGTTGGGTGCTCAGCGCCAGTGAAACTGGTAAGGGAAAGTATTTCGGCGAGATGACAGTGACCCGTACGGCGCCGGGAGAATACACGACGGCGACCGTTTTGACCCGGGTTAAGGATGGAGCCAAGTTCCAGATGCCAGGGAAATCGGTTCTCTATGCCGGCTTCGAATGGCGAGGTTCCGCTAAATCGGAACAGCTTGGCGCGCTGCGGCAGGTGATGGCAGTTTCGGCAGACCAGGCCACCATTCAGGGGCGGTGGTTTTGGGGAGCGTATCAGGAATTCGGGCTGACGATGAAGGCGCAGCGGGAAAGTAAGGACGTCACCGTACTGGGAACCGATGTGATCTCTCTGCGCGCGGGATCTAAGGGAGTTCCGATGCAGGTGTTCGGAGAACATTTCCCCTCGGACCTGAAGCCGAGCGAGATCGCACTGGGTGCGGGTGTGACGGCTACAAAGGTGGTTTCTGTCAGTCCGACAGTGGTGAAGTTAACCGTTGACACCGACCCAAAAGTCTTTGCGGGAAAACGGAGCATCGCCATTCACGGCCGCGCCGCTACGGACGCCTTCAGCGTCTACGACAGGATTGAATACATCAAGATCACAGCGGAGACGGCGCTGGCACACACCGGCGGAACCGTCGGCAAGAAGGGCTTTATTCAATTTGAAGCCCACGCGTTTTCCAACGGCGCCGATGGTCTTCCGAATACAGCGGACGACGTGGACCTGGGTCCAATCGAAGCTCAGTGGTCGGTTGAGGAGTTTATCTCCCACAACAACGATAACGATAAGCAATTTGTAG
>JBDTMC010000229.1:0-12138 GCA_039934475.1 Bryobacteraceae bacterium
GAAATTAGATGCGACACAACGCCACCAACCACATCGGCCTTCTCATCGCCTCACTCCTATTACTGGGCGCGTGCAGCAAGCCCGGTCTGCAACCGGGTCCTGGCTTCCGTAAGGCCCTGCAGGAGGCCCTCATCCAAGCCAAGCCCGGAGCCGTGATTGAGATTCCTGAAGGGGTCCATAACATCGACCTCCCGCTCAGCCTCACGGTCGATAACGTTACCCTTCGTGGCAAGGGTGCGGCCACTTCCATCCTCTCCTTTAAGGACCAGACCAGCGGGCCAGCCGGAATCCAGGTCACCGCCAACCACTTCACCATCGAAGATCTCGCCGTCGAGGATACCAAGGGAGACGGCGTCAAAATCAAAGGCAGCGACGGCGTCACCATCCGTCGATTTCGCGCCGAATGGACCGGCGGCGCGAAAGAGACCAATGGCGCCTATGGCATCTATCCCGTCGAATGCAAGAACGTCCTCATTGAGGACTCAGTCGTGAGAGGCGCTTCCGACGCCGGCATCTATGTCGGGCAATCAACCAACATCATCGTCCGGCGCAACACGGCCGAGAAGAACGTCGCCGGTATCGAGATCGAGAACTCCATCGGGGCGGACGTTTACGAAAACACCGCGACGGCCAACACCGGCGGCATCCTTGTCTTCAATCTGCCTGACCTCCCTATGCAGGGAGGGAAACAGGTGAGAGTCTATTCCAACAAGATCACGGCGAACAACACGCCGAACTTCGCACCGAAAGGCAATATGGTTGCCAAGGTTCCCGCCGGCACGGGCCTTATGGTGCTGGCAGCCACGCAAATTGAAGTCTTCCAGAACACCATCGCCGCCAATGCCAGTTCCAGCATTTCGGTCATCAGCTACATGAGTACCGGCAACCCGATCAAAGACCCTAAGTTTGATCCCTTCGTTGGCTCCATTTACCTCCACGACAACACTATTACAGGCGGCGGTGACGCACCCGCCGGAATGGCCGCTCTCATCGCCAAGGCTAGTGGCACTCCGGTTCCTCAGATCCTGTACGACGGGATCGTCAACCCGGCCACGGCGTCGGAGAAGGCCCTCTGCATCCGTAATAATCCCGGCGCTACGTTCCTCAATTTCGATGCGGCTCACGGAATGAAGAAGCCCTCGACGGACCTGAAGTCGCATGACTGCGCCTTGCCCGCTTTGCCCGCGGTCGCGCTCTGATGCGCGTCCTCGCTCTCATCGCTGCGTCGTTGGTCTTGTCCGGGTGCGGCGTCCGAGTCGTGCTCGATGAGCCCTATCCGAAACGCCTCTCCGAATGGCGTCTCTTTACGGGTGAGTTGGCTGGACTCAAGCCGGCCAAGGGTGTACTCCCTTATGACATCAATACGCCCCTGTTCAGTGACTACGCGTCGAAAGAGCGCGTAGTCTGGATGCCCGCCGGGAAATCGGCAACGTACAACGAAAGCGAAGCCTTTGACTTCCCACAAGGCGCGGTCCTGGCCAAGACATTCACTTATTCGGGCCGCCACATTGAAACGCGCATCCTCGTTAATACGCGCCATGGCTGGGTGGGCCTGCCCTATGTGTGGAATCAGGATCAGACCGAGGCCACCCTCGAGGTCGCGCCCGATCCGGTAACCATCCATTGGACCCACCCCTCCGGCCAGCCGATGGTTATAAACTACATCATTCCGAATCAGAACCAGTGCAAAGGCTGTCACGAACGGAGTAAGTCGATGACGCCCATCGGACCCAAAGCGCGCCACCTCAACAAAGACTACCCGTACCCGGAAGGTTCTGAAAATCAGCTCGTCCGTTGGACCCGCGCCGGATACCTCGCAGGCGCACCCTCGCCCGCCGTGGCCCCGCGCAACGCCGTTTGGGACAACCCCGCCACTGGCACCCTGGATGCGCGCGCCCGCGCTTACATGGACGCCAACTGCGGCCATTGCCACAATCCGCAGGGACCAGCCGACACCACGGGCCTCTACCTCATCGCTAACCAGGCTGACCCGCTCCGTCTCGGGTTTTGCAAGGTCCCCGTAGCCGCCGGCCACGGCGCGGGCGATCTCCGCTTTGACCTTGTTCACGGCGATCCAGCGGCGTCTATTCTCATCCGCCGTCTCAACTCCGTCGAGCCGAAAGTAATGATGCCCGAACTCGGCCGTAGCACCATCCACCGCGAAGGACTCGCCCTGCTGACGGAGTGGGTCGCCGCTGCCCGCGGTGACTGTAGCAACTAGTGAACGCTGCCCTCAATCCAAACTGCCATTTTCCCTGCGCCCCGATTGCACCACGTCACCGCGGGCTTCTTCATGGCCTGGCCGGTAATAGACGGAGTGGAATTCGGAGACGGCGCCGTTGCCGCCGTTCACGTCCTTGGGCGCCTCCATGGAGAATGCTTACCAGCTCGCAGTGACAGTGGATGGGGTCTCGCCCATGCCTATCGCGATCAATGTACCCCCTTGACGCCGCTCGGAGCTACTATGGTTTCGAGCGAAGGCGCTTGCGCCGCGTACTATAATTACGCACGCTTCGCCTGAGTTAGTGAACCATCCTATGAACCGACGACAGTTTCTAGCCCAATCCGCGGCAGTGGCACCGATGTTTCTGCCGGCCAGCGCCAAAGGCGCCAATGACCGCCCCGTATTCGGCGCTATCGGCACCGGCAATCGCGGCGGGTACCTGCATGAGACATTTCAGAAACTTGGCGCCCAATGCGTTGCCGTCTGCGATGTCTATCAGCCCTACCTCGACAAGGCACGTGCCCATTCGCCCGCCGGTGTGAAGACATTTACCAATCACCACGACTTACTGGCCACGCCCGGCCTGGACTTCGTAGTGGTGGCCACGCCCGACCATCATCACAAGCCGATGATGCTTGATGTGCTCGCCGCGAAACTGGATCTCTATCAGGAGAAGCCGCTATCGCTGAACCTGGAAGAGAGCGTCGTGATGGTGGATGCCGCAAAGCGCTCCGGCCGCATCGTCCAAATCGGGATGCAGCGCCGCAGCATGGGGTTCATCCGCAATGCGCGGCAACTCATTCAAGAGGGCGGAATCGGCAACGTGACCATGGTGGAAGCGGTTTGGAATTGGCACTTCGCACTTCCGTTGGATAACTCTGCGCTGCCCGGAGATCTCGATTGGACGCGCTTCCTCGGCTCCGCGCCGCAACGTCCCCTGGAACCACGGCGCTTTCGCTGGTGGCGTGGATTCTGGGACTATTCCGGAGGCAACATGACGGATCAGGGCACCCACCTCATGGACGTCGTCCAATGGATGACAGGCAGCCCTCCGCCTCTTTCGGCCACCTGCCAGGGTATGGTTATCAACGCCGAAGGCGCGGAGGTTCCCAACGTCTTCTCGGCCGCGTTTGAATATCCGGGCTTCCTCGCCACCTGGACGCTAAACTACCGGTCTTCGTTCCGCCACGATTGGTGGATCGTCTTCCGCGGTGAAAAGAAGACGATGGCAATGAATCGCCTCGGCTATTCGCTATACGACGACGCCGGCGCCAGTCCCGAACCGTGGACGCAGAAGGTGAGCGATGCGCCCTCGCAAACAGTCCCCGACACCGATGGTGCTGAGGCCCATTTGAAGAACTTCCTCGACTGCATCAAATCGCGCCAAACCCCCAACTGTCCGCCGGAGGTAGCTGCGCAAGCCGTCACTGGCCCCCACATGGCGAATCTGGCTTTGAAGCTGGACCGCAAAGTCCGCCGTGACGCGTCGGGCAAAGTGTCGTAGGGCAGGGAATCCGTGACGCGCCCGACCCTTGCCCTCAGTGCCGTCCTGATTGTCGCCTCCTGCGGGGGGCTAAAGGAGGCGGCACGCAAAGTGACCACGGAATCCGAGCTCCGCGATGCGATAGCGTCAGGCGCGCCTGATATTGAGATCAGCGGTGTCATCCCGCTCGCCCATTCCATCGAACTGGCACAATCCGTCCAGCCTTTGACGCTGCGGGGTGCCGGAACGCTTCGCGTCCAGCCGAGCTTTCAGGGCCGGGCAGCCATCTACGCTTCCCGCCGCTCCAATGTCACATTCATCGACTTCACCATAGACGGCGCCCGCCCCGAGAATCCGCCACCCGTCGGGCTGCCTCCGTACAACCAGACCTTCGCCAGTTTCTACCAGCGGAACGGCATCGTGATCGAGGGTGGATCGAACATCACGCTGCTCAACCTCCACCTCACCCGCATCACTGATTTCGCCGTCATCGCCAGCGGTGTCCGCACTCTCCGCATCACCGGCGTTACCGTGCAGGACAGCGGGTCACTCAATGAGCGAGGCCGCAACAATACCTCCGGCGGCATTTTGCTGGAGGAGGGAACGTCCTATTTTGAAGTCCGCAACTGCACGCTCGAACGCATTCTGGGAAACGGCATCTGGACCCACTCCATCGCCGAACCCCGATCCGCCCGCGGCGTGATCGCCGGTAATTTCGTCCGGCAGGTGGCGCGGGACGCCATCCAAGTCGGACATGCTACCGGGATCAGGGTGGAAAGCAACACTGGCGACCACATCGGCTATCCACCGTCGGCAGTCGATGCCGCAGCGGACGCCACGCCAGTTGCCCTCGACACCTCGGGCAATGTCGACCAAACCATCTATCGCGATAACCGATTTCGCGACGTCAACGGTCAATGCATCAATCTTGACGGTTTCCACCACGGTGAGGTCCGTCGCAACGTCTGCGAGTCCACGGCATCGTTGGAGTCCTATCCCAACGGGCACACCGGAATCGTCATGGATAACGCCAACCGAAGTATGGTTTCGGAATCCGTGATCATCGCCGACAACCAGATCAGCGGCTCCGGCTACGGCGGCCTCTACCTCATCGGCCACAACCACACTGTCACCGGCAACCGCTTCACGCATCTCAACCGCAATCATTGCACCGGCGACGCTACGCCGGCCCGATGCAACTATGCCCTTGATCAGCCCGACATGCTGCGTAGCGGTATTTACCTCGCCGCTGGCGCCAATCGCCCTGAGCGAACCGCGGCCAATACCATCCGCGAGAATCAGATAAGCGGTTTCGGAATGTCACGCTGGTGCATCACCGCGGCGAAGAGCCTTTCGCTATCGGACAACACCATTAAGGACAACATTTGTACGGAGGATTCTTCGAAGAGGTGAGGCCCTCTCGACTGGACGGATTTGCGGCCCTGCTGGTACATTATAAATAGGGATTACCTGGCAGAGGAGAGTGTCTATGATTCAGCTTACAGAACGTGCCGTTGAAAAGGTCCAGGAGATCATCAGCTCCCAGGAGCCGTCGCCCGCTGGGCTGCGACTCTCAGTAGTCGGTGGCGGATGCTCCGGATTTAGCTACTCAATGGCTTTTGAAAACAACCCGGGCATGCTCGATAAAACCTACAACTACAGCGGGTTGAAGGTGTTCGTCGATCAAGCGAGTCTGCTTTATTTGGACGGCGCGGAAGTGGATTACGTCGAGTCTCTGGAAGGCTCCGGCTTCAAATTCAACAACCCGAACGTGAAATCGACTTGCGGTTGCGGCAGTTCCTTCAGCGCGTAGGCGTCCGGACAAGATCTGTTACCAAAAAGAACGGCCGGGGAGTTGATCTCCCCGGCCGTTCTTTTTGGTGCTGAGTCGTCGCTCGAATCCTAGGTCTGCAAGCGCCGCCGGATCATGGCGATACCCGCCAGGCCCGCGCCGATCAGAATGTAGGTCGCCGGTTCCGGCGTCACTTCGGCGTTCACTGTAATCGCCTGGGAGATCACATAAAACGAATTCGTGCTGCCCGTAGAACCAATCGGATCGCGGGTGAGGAGCGTATTCACTACACCATCGTTCAGGAAAGCGCTGATTACCGACGCATCCGTAATATTGATCGTGTGCGCGAAGCCACTCAATCCGCCGGGGGCAGCGACAGATGTACCGCTATTCACCAGGGCCTGCGGACCAATGAGGCCTTGCAGGCTATCCTGCAGATACAGGGTGAATGTGGAAGGCTTGGCCGGATCACCCAGCCCCAAGGTCACCGAGAAGTCGATGCTGTCTATGCCCACCACGATCTGCCAATCGGGCATTGCAAAAAAATTCCAAAGCAGCGTAATGCTATTCGTACCACCCGGTGCAAGCTGAATAGGGCCACCCGGGGGGGTGTAGGTCTGCGTGAACGACTCAGGTCTAATGCTGGAGGCGGACGAAACGCCCACCGAGACCATCCCGAGCAGCACGAGCGAGCCTACTATTTTTATTTTTTTCATTCTTTGTTCGCTCCCTCCACCGTTGATATTACCAGTACCGGATGAAGTGAGTATAGAGGAGGGCCCGTCTTTGAGTCAATTTCGGACGTACTGAAGTACTTTTCCTATCAAATGCTTCGCTCCGTTTATCGCGGTCTCGCCGACTGTCCTGAATGGGAGGGCGCACGGAGGTTTGAAAGCCGTCCCGGACGGTCCGGGATAAGATGGTTTCCGGGTGGAAGGAGCCCGCTCGATTGACCGAATCCGACAATTTGGCGACCCTCCTCACGGAGCAGACGAATCCCGCATCTTCGGCGATTGACCAGCTCGACACCGAAGCGATGCTTCGCGTGATCAACGCCCAGGATGACCTGATCGTGGCCTCCGTCGCGCGCGAAATCCCCCGAATCGCCCAAGCGGTGGACGCCATCGCGGCGTCGCTCTCCACCGGCGGTCGCCTCTTCTATATCGGCGCCGGTACTAGCGGACGGCTTGGCGTGCTGGACGCCTCCGAGTGTCCCCCTACCTTTGGAGTTCCCCCCGAACTCGTTCAGGGAATCATCGCGGGTGGGGAAAAAGCGCTCCACCAGTCCACCGAGGCTAGTGAAGACAGTCCGGAGTCCGGCGTTCGCGACGTTATCGCACGGGGGCTTCGGGCGCAGGACGTCCTGGTTGGAATTGCGGCCAGCGGTCGTACCCCCTATGTCCTTGGCGCGGTGCAGTATGCGCGGCAGTTGGGCGCCCGGACAATCGGCATCAGTTGTACGCCAAACTCGCTTCTTTCGCAAGGCGTCGATGTCGCCATTGAGCCTCTTCCGGGTCCCGAGGTCGTCGCCGGATCCACCCGCCTGAAGGCCGGCACCGCCACCAAACTGGTGCTGAATATGCTTAGCACAGGCGCCATGATCCGCATGGGTTACGTCTTCGGTAACCTCATGGTGAATGTCCAGCCGCGCAACGAAAAGCTGGTGAATCGCGCCACCCGCATCGTCGCCTCGGCCACCGGACTTCCGGAATCGGACGCCGGCCGGCTCTTCGACGAGTCGGGAAAGGACGTCCGCACCGCCATCGTCATGGCGCGGCTGGATGTCAGCCGCGACGAGGCCGAACGCCGTCTCTCGGCAGCGGGCGGGCGCCTCCGCGCCGCGTTAGGGTAGAGTCTTATACTAATGGCCACCAAACACCACAGCCCCGCCTTTCTGGCGATCGTCAACGATGCCAAATCTCGTGTCCGTCAGATTGACATTGAGCAGTATAAGGACATGCTGAGCAGCGGCGTCAATCATCAACTCGTTGATGTACGCGAGGATAGCGAATGGGCTGCTGGTCATGCCGCTCACGCTATCCACCTCGGCAAGGGGATTATCGAGCGCGATATCGAGACTGCCGTGCCCGACAAGCAGGCCTCCCTGGTTCTCTATTGCGGGGGTGGATTTCGTAGCGCCCTTGCTGGCGATGCTCTGCAGAAAATGGGCTACACCGGGGTTATTTCGCTCGACGGAGGCTGGCGCGCCATCGAGGCCTCGGGGATCCCACTTGCCAAATAGTTACCACCACCACAGCACAACGCCGTAGCAACGCCACAGGACCCACAGCAAGAAGCCGGACTCCGCCACCTGTAGCAGGCGGAAAGGGATGCGGCCAAGGAATTCAAACCGCAGCAGCAGGGCGATGCCAAGCCCTATGCAGAAGTAGCTAGGATGGAGCACATCCTCAAAGCGGATCAGGTAGGCAGCCGCACAGGCGTAGTACAGCAGGGGCCAATTGCTGTCTGGCCGGGCAGCGAATCGAAAATACAGTAACGCGACCGTCGCCGCCATCAGCAGCAGCGTCAGGACAAGTATCGGCGAAAGCACGGCACTCAGGCTCACTTCGTGGCTCTGCCCGGAACCTCTATTGCCTGTTATCGGCAGAAATCAGAAAGACCATAAGAGGCTGGCATACCCGGTGCCGGCGCCGTAGTTCTGAGTCGGCAGCCAAGCCTCCTGATATCGATAGCGCTGATAGCCGACGTTGAATCGCAGTTTTTCCCGCAGGGGAACCGACAAACGTGCCAGAGGAGAATCGAACGATAGGGGATATACTTGCGCCGCCGCCAGAAACGGCTGCACTCCAGTCGCGCCAGCGTTGGCGTCCGTCAGAATGGCTCGCCCGTCTCCCACGTCCTGGACGCGTGTGAAACCGAGGTATAGGTCGGCGCGTTTTCGGAAGTCGAACCGCACCCCAGCCGTCCCCGTGTGGATGTTGCTGATGTAGAGCGAACGGTCGCCGGATACCAGGCTGCGGTTGAGGTAATAGGCGATGGCGGTCAGCGTGTCGAGGTGGATTTTGGCGTAACTGGCGTCGAACGAGAGCCACGAGCGAAGAGTCCAGGACGCATCCACCGAATTCGATCGCGAACGGGCGGTGTGGAAGGAAAGCGAAATCGAGTTCGTGTTGTACGACGTCTTCGACTGTGCCGACAGTAGGAGCGATCCCCGCTTGTATTGAACCCTTCCACCCAGCGCATGATAGTTGCGTTCACTGGTCGTGTAGAACGGCCGGTCTGCGCGTCCGATCTCCCCATCGGCGATGATCGTCAACGGTTTGATCGGAGAGATCCGGATTCCGCCGGACCCGGAATGAAGCGTGCTCTCCTGCTCGTAAAAGGTGTTTTGGGAGAATCCCGTGACCGCAAACTGTTCGATCGATGCCACCTTGCGATTCGTGTAGTGGTAGCCGCCGAACAGTCCGATCCATTTCCGTGGCCGGTAATTCAAATCAGTGGAATTGGTAATCGCTTGCAAGCCTAGATATTGAAAATTTGCAACATTATCGGCCTGCGTCGCGAAATCGAACTCCTGGAATTGCGAATTTCCTTCCATCCGGATTCGATTGAACGAAGTTTGATTGGTGACGGTAAGAGTCGAGGAGGGGAAGATGCTGATGGTGGCATTTGCCACGGTCACGGGCCTTCGTCCCGTCCCCGTAGAGAGGATTTGCCGGCTATTGGGGTTGGCGAAACGGTCCTGCCCGACGGCGAATTCGTCCACCACAAAGTCGCGTTGCCCTTCGGCGTAACTCAGCTTACCGTTGAAGGCGAACCAGCGATTGGATTCCCTGAACAGGCCCAGCCTCCAGGAGGGCGTATTGCCGTGGTAGGGCTGGCTGCGCGAAAACTGCGTGAGCAGAGTGTTGTCGGTGATATTGTTCCCAAGCCCCGTGAAAGCCAGCGAATCCGTGGTATCCTCGCGGAAATTCTCCCACGTTCGAGTGATGTTGATACGGAAGCCCGCCACACGGGCCTCGCCACCGACGCGGTACTCGTTGTAGACCCTGCGGACATTGGAGAACAAGGGGAACTCATCGCCACGGTCGTCGAAGGCCTGAATGGTCGTCAGCGCCGGCCCGTCCTGCCTATTTCGGGAATAGCCCAGGAAGAAGCGTATCTTTGACCGCGGTAATAGCGTTAGATCATGATCTTGCATCGTCCGCTGCGTGTCTTGAAAATGCTGGCCGATACCCCCGATCAGGCCCGGATTGTAGTAGTCGCTCAAGCGCCACACCAGATCGTATTGGTACAGCTTGTTCTTGCCGATCCGCAGCTTCGCCATCTGGTAGGGATCGTTCCCCAGGCCTTGAGTGGTCAGCAGCAGTTCGTCAAACAGCAGACCGTGACCCTCCCGGGAGTTGATCCAGAGATTGGAACTTAGAAGCCGGATGCCGTTGCCAAAATTCACATCGCTGCGATAGCGTTCCAGGTTGCCGCTCACCATGTGAAACCGGTATCCCGTCTCGAAGGAGTTCACAATGTTGTACCCGTCGAGGTTCTCACCGCGCGACGAGCCCACCGCCTCGGGAGTCGGAGCGGCCACTTGCTGTGCGCTGAGCACTGCAGCAAACAGGAGAGCAACAGGGAGTGTTCTCATTGTCGTCATCTCCTCACCGTAGGAACTGAGCGCTGGCGTTCGATCCGTGAATCCGCACGTGACACGTCGTGCAACTGCGATAGCGCGGGTCGGCCATGTTGTGGCTTGCGTTTTGGGTGACGATGCCGTCGCCTTGCCGTCCGAAATTGCCCGCGCCGTTATGGCATTCCAGGCATAACGTGAAGACCACTGGGCGTTTCAGCAGCCGTGCATTCGTCGAGCCGTGCGGAGCGTGGCAACTCTCGCAGCCATCCACGCGGACGGCCGGGTGCTCAAAGGCGAACGGTCCGCGCTTGTCCTGGTGACAACGCAGGCAAGGTTCTTCGCCGTCAGCGCTTTGCCCCACCAGGCGCGGCCTAACGCCCATCCGCCACGTCGGCGAGTTGGTTCCGTGAGGGTTATGGCAATCCGTGCAGTTCATAAACCCTTCGTGGACCCGGTGCTTGACCGGCATGTTGAACTGAGCGCGAACCGGGGCGTGACAGGATTCGCAGAGTTCAGTTTGTTTTCGCGCCAGCAGAAACTTCGGGCTGGAAGGCTTGTGGATGGAATGGCATTGGTTACAAACCACGTCGTTGGAGGTGTGCTCCGACCGCCGGATATTCGCCCGGCTCATTGTATTGGCGTGGCAGCGCAGGCAATTGTCGAGAACTTCTTTCGCGCCAAGTTGGGAGAACGCGACGATAGTTGCCTTCCCGCCTCGCGCCTCCACATGTTGCTTTCCTGGCCCGTGACAACTTTCGCAACCGGTCTTCTCCGGAGGCTGGTCGGCCGCCGCTACGGACCGGTAATGCGGATTCTTATAGAAGTTCAGCGAGACGTCCGGGTGACAGGCTTTGCAGACGGTGCTGCCGACAAAGCCGTTGCCGGACGGCACTCCCTGTCCGGCCATAGCGCGGCAAAACAGCATCGCTGCGAGGCACGCGGTCATGATCAGGCGTACTGGCACTCCCCCACTATAAAAGAGGGTCCCGAGGCGAATTGCTAACTTCTTGTAAAGACGTTGTAAGGATGTCCCTCAAAATGCGAACGAGATCCCAATCAGCGGCAGAAAGTTATGAATCCAGCCGCCCGCTATGGTCGGTGGTACGGGAGCGATGACACTGTTGGGGAGCTTCGTCATGTAGTCCCGGAACTCCAAACGGAGGAAAACGCCTTTGCTGACTGCCACCTTGATGCCGGCGCCGAAGGTTACCAACGGCTGCCATTGCGACGTCTTGGTCAGCAGGGCGACGCTCTGCAGGTCCTGGTACAGGGTTTCGGTGCCCGTGCCCTGAAAGTCTTTGAATCCCGCTCCCGCCAGCACGTACGGCCGCACATGGGCCTCGCTGGAAGCAGCATGGACCACAATGTCGTAGTGAAGCATGTGTGATCGCCCCCCGAATGTCGCCTTCGTCGTGCCAGAGGAGAGTCTCATCTCATTCTGTTCAAAGGTGTACCGGAATTCGCCGGACACCAAGCGGTACATGTTGTGACCGATATACGCGGTGGCGGCAAATCCCGGCTGAAACCCCGCCTTTGCGTTCGTCGGGCCGCCGGTCAACGCCCTGTTCGAATAGAAACTGCCACCGCCTCCAGCGCCGAATTCATAACGCTGGCCCATGACGGGTAACACCGTCATCGCACCAGATAAAAGTAGGAACGCTAAATAACGCATTTATACCTCCCGCAGCGATCATTTGACGACGCGCAGGTTGATCGTAGTCGCGACACCGCCCTGGCGAATCACCAGCGGTTGTGACATCCCGAGCGGTGTCCAGCTTGGAACGGTCGCGTTAATTTGATACAGGCCAACCTCACGCGGAGTGAGGCCGGAATAGAGGATCGGAAGCGGAGTACCGCCCAATTCTACGGTTGGCTCCAGGATTGTGAAGGATAACGGCCAGTCCGGGGCCGGGTTGCCTGCATCCACAGTGGGGAATGTAGCGCCCATCCCAGTCAAGTAAATCACCAGCGTATCCTCGCGGTGCACCGGATTTGACGGGGTGACCAGTGTGTTATTGGCTGCCCGCACTAGGGTCGGTATATTCGTGTCC